>NZ_CP134494.1:1052500-1378174 GCF_031759225.1 Mesobacillus jeotgali | reverse complement strand
GGCCGATGATAAACTGATTGCCGAGTGGAGGCAGAGCGCGACGGAATGCCTGTGGAAGGATAATTCTCCTCATAGTCAAAACCCTGCTCATTCCCAGTGAACGGCCAGCTTCCATTTGTCCCTTATCAATAGACTGAATCGTTCCCCTGAAAATTTCCGCAATATAGGCACCGTTATGGAATGCCAGTCCTAGTGCAACAGACCAAAAAGCAGAGATATTTAAATTTGTCATTCCAAAGTAGAAGATAAAGATCTGAACGATCAATGGGGTTCCTCTGACTAAATAGATATAGGCATTTGCAATCCATTCCAGAACTTTAATACCTGATATTTTGAGGAAAGCAAAAAACAATCCTATGAAAATAGCAATCAAAATCGATACTGCTGTGACTTGCAATGTGAGTAGCATGCCTTTGAGGAAAATATCATACGTGTCAAAAAAGACTTCTATAACATGCGATAGACTTGGCAAATTCATTCAACTCCCTGTTGGCTCTATTATTCATTACTATCATTCTTCGTTCTTAAGCAGAAACGAATGTGCAGTTACACCGCACATTCGCTCCAGATGACAACTTATTACTCCGGTTTAGCTGTGATGTCTTCACCGAAATATTTTTCACTGATTTCTTTCAACGTTCCATTTTCTCTTAGAGTTTCCAATGCTTCGTTGACTTTCTCCAGTAATTCATCGTTGTCTTGGGCTATGGCAATTGCCTGCTCGCTTCGGCCAAGAAGCTCTTTGCCTTCAATTTCAAGGCCAGCACCCATCGCTTCTTTCCCTGTAATAAAGTCCGTTATAACAGCGTCGTGCCTTCCGTTGGCTAACGCTTCTAAAGCAGTTACGTCACTGTCATAAAGCACAATATTATCTGTCACTTCTTCAGCAGTTTTTGCATAAGTAGAGCCTTTTGATACTGCAATTTCCAATCCATCCAGGTCTGCTAGTTTTTCATGATCACTGTCTGGTCGAACAAAGATCTGTGGTCCCGAGTAGTAGTAAGGTGTGGAGAAATCCACGTGCTTCAAGCGATCTTTGTTAATGGTATGGCTTGCAACAGCTGCATCGAATCGGCCAGACTTCACACCTTCTACGATACTCGCAAACTTGAACTTTTTCTGGTTTGGTTCCAGGCCAAGTTCCTTCGCCACGGCCTCTGCCACGTCGATGTCAAAACCGCTCATCTTTCCTGACCCATCCGTTACGCTGAATGGTTTGAATTCACCAGATGATGCAAAAGTGAACTTGCCATCCTCAGCCAGTTTCATACCGCCGTCACCGGATGCTTTTTCATCGCTGCCACAAGCAGCCAGGAGACCAATCATGGTCACCATAAGAATGAATAATGTTAAAATTTTCTTCACTGTTTAAAACTCCCCCTCATAATCTATAATGTTAAATTTATTCTGTTAAACGGCTCTTATACCAACTATAAAAAACCGCAACATTCACCCTAAAACCTTAATACCCAGTTCTCGATTATAGTAAACTACTATTGTCGGAATTGATTCATATTTCCTAATTCATCGAATATGACAATTTGAGTTTCAAATACGTTTATAAAGATAATTGTAACAATTCTGTAACATTCAATCAAAATCCAAATTATCTGATAATTCTCCATATCAATTGATATTCATTGCTCTCGCCTACTGAGCCAACAGAGACTCCCTTTTCCCTCTATATCCTCTTATATACTCCGGATTCTTTCTCGTCCGACAAGGTACGAGGATAAACTACATTATATTAGGAAAAGCCAGCAGCTCCTTATGAGAGCTCCCGGCTATCATTAAATCATTCTTTATACCTGTTCATTTAAATTATGATAGAAGCTGTGTTAGAACCATCTCGGCCCTCTCTGCCTTTCACTTTTCCCATCTACCGAACTGCTTTCATCCTCAAAGTGTCTGCCTTCTCCGGAGTCATTCCTTCCTCTGTTTCCGTGACCAAAGAAATCCAAAGGATGCCTTCTATCCCTAGGGTGTCTATTAGGTCTCTCCTGAATGATTTCAACTTCTTTGGCATGAATCGTAAGCTTATCTACATGGATCACTTTTTCTTTTTCACGCGACATATCTTCCCTCCTCTTATATTTATTCTGTACTATCCTATTCGTGTTCCCAGGAAAGGTATAGGCGAATTTGAATTTAGTCCTTCTCCATTTGATAAAAAAGCACTTTGTACAGATTATGGAACTTTAGAAAATAAAAAGGTATTTGTGTCATATTTTTCAACCCATATATTCGTTTATATGACTAGGCCATGGGTAAAACTTGTACATTGAATACTTAGGTTCTTTTCATAAACATTGCAGTCCACAAGCTAATAGTATTCGATTATCAACCATTTCCTACGCCTATTCAAAAGAGCCAAATCTAAGAAATGCGGATATAACAATAAATATCAAGCCATTACTAAAACAGAATAATAATAAGAGAGGAGGTTGCTAACTCATGTTCGGATTTTCTGACTTCGTGGGCTTTCTATTAGCCCTTTTACTTATTTATCCTGTCGTTTCACTGATACATGAATTAGGACATTCTTTTTTTGCGTGGATCTTTGGAGGGAAATTCACTTTCTCCCTCGGACGAGGCAAAACAGTTTTCAAGAAAGGACCATTCAGTTTGAATAGCATGTATTTTTTGGACGCTTTTTGTGAGTATGAGCAACTTAAATGGAATAATCGGTTAACACACTTCCTTGTCCATGCTGGCGGTATCATTTTTAACCTTGGGTCGGTATTGGTGCTGAATATACTCATCTCACAAGGCTTCATAGAACCTCATAGTATATTTGTGCGATATTCCTATTTTTCTGTCTGGCTGGCAACCTTTTCATTGGTCCCAGTTGATTACGGCAACGGCAATTATAGTGACGGGCTGGCCATTTACCATGTTCTTCGTTATAATGAGTGGCCAAAACTTACCGGATAAATTCGCATCATCAATAGCACCTGTCCAAATTGGACAGGTGCTATTTTAAATGGAAACGAGAAGTTATACTCATCTAGTAATGGTTTGTCCTCCATTTTCATAAGATGGTGAAAAGGAGGCTAGCCATGATTTTGTTCAATGCTTATATTTTTTTCACTCTCGCAGTTACCCTTGTGATTTCCATAATATTGGGCCTTCGATACAGAAATGAATTGACGAGCATGAATGGGATGATCATATCAATGTATCTCGGCATGAATATCGGATTGACTAGCGGGGTATTACTTGGAGCTGTTTTTCGCGGAGATTTATTTTTATCTACCATTCTTTCCATGCTTTTAGGAGCAGCAGCTGGCACAATAATGGGAGCTGTATTCAATGCTGCTGCATCAATCGAGGGGCTTATGTCAGGAATAATGGGCGGCATGATGGGGGCCATGCTTGGAGAAATGCTGCCACCTGAAAAGTCACTGATATTGATCAATATCTTCTTAACCATTTCAATAGCTGCTTTATTCCTGTTTAAAATACTCCCCCAAACAGAGTCAGCAAACGCACCCAAAAAATATGTAATGAAACCTATTCTCGCCTTTATAATGCTGGTTATCTATCTCTATTCAGGAAGCCAACTGGGAGACACTTGGATCGAAGCTCTTACGGGAAGTATCCCTCACCAGGAACACCTACACCATCCATAAGAAAAGAAACGGTTTTTATACAACCGTTTCTTTACACAATAACTGCTCTTTCTTGACAGCTTTGGGCTCCACTACCGGAAAGTTGTCATAATAACCGCTTTTTCTTGACAGCTTTAGACTCCACAAACGGAAAGCTGTCACAATAACCGCTTTTTCTTGACAGCTTCGGGCTTCACAAACGGAAAGTTGTCATAATAACTGCTCTTTCTTGACAGCTTTGGGCTCCACTACCGGAAAGTTGTCATAATAACCGCTTTTTCTTGACAGCTTTAGGCTCCACAAACGGAAAGCTGTCACAATAACCGTATTTTCTTGACAGCTTCGGGCTTCACAAACGGAAAGCTGTCACAATAACCGTATTTTCTTGACAGCTTTGCGCTCCACAAACGGAAAGCTGTCACAATAACCGCTTTTTTTGACAGCTTCGGGCTTCACAAACGGAAAGCTGTCACAATAACCGTATTTTCTTGACAGCTTTGCGCTCCACAAACGGAAAGCTGTCATAATAACAGCACTTTCTTGACAGCTTTGCGCTCCATCAACTAAAACCTGTCATAATCAAACCACTATCTCGACATCTTTGCGCATATTCCTGAAGGAAGTTTTTCACACCCAGTAAGGAACCTATAGACAATTAACGCTCCCTCCTCCCAAAGGAATGCTAATCAAATATAGAAATAATTTTTTTAGCAAAGGCTGCTAGTTCAAGCTTTTCGAGTGTTTGGCAATACTCATATTCTATATTTCCAACAGCGGGTTCCTCTATCTCCTTAAGATACTCCAAGACTCTAATATCATGAAACCATTCTCCAGTTTCTGCCTCTGGATGCTGAATGTTTTTCCATACGTTTTGCAGTGTGGGGCTATAAATCCTTCTAGCCCCTCGTTTTAGCTTGCATGAACTCAATTTAATTTGATATTTAAGTCCGGGGCTCCCTTCATGAACGTCATTAAATATATGGGGCCAGTAATCCTTTCTTGAACCTGTATGGTACTGTTCGATGGCCCACTCTTCCACCTTGTTCAGGACATCAGGATCAAATAGAATAACATAAAGCCGCTTTCCCAGTTGGATTCTTTCGCGCACCGACTCAAATTGGTTCACTGTCTGGCCCGCCAGTTTCATTACACCATAATCATTGTATGGGAAAAGAATTTGATTGAAGGACAAAATATCCTGTATTTCAAACTCTAGTGTATGAAAGACCTCTTGGATGTACTTTTGATTTTGAATGACTCTTTTCTCTATATAATGCTGTTCATTAATGATCAGCCCTACAGTGAGCAAAGAAGAGTTGGAAGTCTTCCAAAAGTGCTCCCATATCGTCTCCATAAATACAGATACGTTCATGTGCGGAAGGAGCCTGAATAGCGATTCTTTCCTCTTCATACTTTCTTCATAAAGCAGGAGCTGTGGATAGGCATCCTGGAAGATCAGCCAATTCCCTCGTTCAAGGAAGGAGAAATAGGATTTCTTTTCTTCCTTAGATAATATTCTATTTAAAAGCTCAGCTTTTAAATCAGTCATGCTCCAACCGCCATTCCGAGAAACCATATGGGCCAGGAATGCCCAGTGGATTTCCGGATGCTTCTTATAAAAATCGAGGTAGGCTTTCGTTCTTGTAATATTATTTTCATTTAACTGTTCGGTTTTCCGCTTTATCTCATTGATGATTTTTTTCTCCTCCGCTGTAGGGTTCCTTACCAGCTTCACCTTTTGCCTATTTTGCAACTCCACTTTGATCACTTCAATTGGTGATTTTACTCTTCTTTTAAAAAAGGAAATGGTCCATTCCCCCCTTCCAATGATGTTTTTCGTACTAGGATATGAAGGATTATTTAGGATAATAACTTGTCTCCGTGGATTGAAACCAAAACAATGGTAAATGATTCGCGACATTCCATGTCTCTTTTTCAAATCCAAGTTCCTTAAACCTTAATAGCCCATATGATAAGTGTGGAATGCATTTTTTGTTTGAGGAGGAATATGATGTTTTACCATGTAAAAGAGTTACAATATCAAGCAAAGCCAGAACGGCCAGATCCTGTCTATGCTAAGAAACTACAGGAAGTTATAGGTGGACAATTCGGGGAAATCTCTGTTGCTATGCAATATTTATTCCAGGGATGGAATACGCGCGGGGATGGGAAATATCGGGATCTCTTGATGGATACCGGGACAGAAGAACTTGCCCATATTGAAATGCTTTCTACAATGGTCGCCAGACTTTTAGATGGAGCACCTGTTGCCGCACAAGAGGAAGCCGCAAAGGATCCCATGATGAAGGCGATTTTAGGAGGCATGAATCCTCAGCATATCATCGTCTCAGGATTAGGCGCCATGCCGGCTGACAGTGTTGGAAACCGGTGGACAGCAGATTACATCGTCGCGAGCGGCAACCTTCTTGCCGACTTCAGAGCTAACCTGAATGCTGAATCCCAGGGAAGGCTACAGGTTGCAAGACTATATTATGAAACGACAGACCGGGGAGTACGGGATATGCTATCCTGGCTGCTGGCAAGAGACACCATGCACCAAAATCAATGGATTGCCGCTATAAAAGAATTGGAATCAAAGGAAAATGTAGTGGTGCCAAGTACATTCCCGAAACACCTGGAAAAACAGGAAGTTTCCTACGTGCTATTTAACCTTTCAGAGGGAGACGAAAGTGCTGCGGGCAGATGGGCAAGCGGTACTAGCATGGATGGCCTGGGCACATTCCAATATGTTCAAAATCCGGTTCCATTTGGACCGAAGCCAAAGCTTAAACCAGCACCACCTTATATTTTCAATACACCTCCTGCGGTTTTACGCAATGAACAAATACCACCAAACTTGATGTAAAAAATGTTGGTGAACGAAAAAAAAGCTTCAACCCTTTATAAAAGGATTGAAGCTTTTTAGTATGATTCCTACTGGGTTCGAACCAGCGACCTCTACCCTGTCAAGGTAGCGCTCTCCCAGCTGAGCTAAGGAATCGTATTTAAGTTTGTCCTATTTAGTGAGGACATTTACTAATATATACTGGATTGAAGCTATTGTCAATATTATTTTGTGTAAAAATCCTAATCTATAAATACTTGATCGCCTTAATCACACTTTCGATATATGCATCTTCATGGGGAACAAAATCGCTCCTGGTCACAAGCATGCTTTGCGATTTTTTTTCATTATTCCCACTTACCAGGAAACCTTCAACTGTAATTTCTTGAACCTTTCCAAACCATAATTTTTCAAATTCAGCGAGCTTTGCCAGCATGATGCCGGAGACTTCTTCTCTTTGCAGCATGAAGTTATCAAAAGGTTGATGTTGATCATATAAAAAGACATGGCATAATTCATTATCAATGAATCCAGGACTGGTCAATGAATCTTTGATCATCCCTAAAGAATGCAAATCTTCCAGAGACAGGTCGATCCCTAGCTCCTCCTTTACCTCTCTTAAGCCATCAGGAGCACTTTCATTAGCAAGAATATGCCCTGCTGCCGTAATATCCAGCAAACCGGGATAATCTTTCTTAACTGCACTGCGAACTTGGAAGTATAGAAGAATCTCTTTGCCTGTCCTCTCTGTAAACCAGCAATGAAATGTTTCGTGCCAATGACCTGCTTTATGTACTTCTGACCTAGGTGCTGTTCCTATTTCCGCTCCTTGTTCGTCAAAAATTTTCAGCTTTTCGTTTTCCATATTTATCACCCCATGAATAAAATTATAACATTTAACACAAAAATTAAAACGAACATTCGTTCTTATTTTCTTGAATAAAGAACGAATGTTCGGATATAATAGGAATATACAATTAAGGTGGTGATACTATGAACAATCTGCTTACAAGATCACTTAATGAAAGCCAGCCTGTTGAAATGATTTACCTGGCCGCAAATAACCAGATTACTCATCGCAGGATCATCGTCAAGGAAATGCGCGGCACCTGCTTTAAAGCCTTTTGTTTTCTCCGCAATGATGATCGCCTTTTCAAGGTCGAAAATATTCTTTCAGTCATGCCTGAAAAACGTACATTGCTAAAAACAAGCTAAAAAAGAAGCCCCCGCAAAGAGGACTTCTTAAATAGACTATTAGCTGGCTGGACTTGTCTCTGCGGTATCATTTCGCTTAATCAATAATTGCAAAGCAATGATTAATACAAATGAACCAAGGCCGATGATATCGGTAATTTTCTCAGGATAGATAAGCATCAATCCACTAACGACACCAATTAACCTTTCGTACCAGAATAACTTCCTCAGCCAGAATCCAATAATTCCAGCTCCAATTAACATCATTCCTGCCAGTGCAGTAAATACTACCCAAATCAAATAATACCATGTTGTATCAATCATTAACAATTCTGGTGACAATACGAACATATAAGGTATGATGAACGCTGCGATAGCCAGTTTTGCCGAGTTGACACCTGTTTTTATCGGTTCCCCTCCAGACACTCCTGCTGCGGCAAATGCTGCAAGCGCCACTGGTGGGGTAATATCAGCAATAATCCCGAAATAGAACACAAATAAGTGTGCAGATAAATCAGGTACACCCAACAGTATGATTGCCGGGGCAGCAATCGTTGAAGTAATTACGTAGTTAGCAGTTGTTGGTGATCCCATACCAAGAACAAGAGATGCTACCATAGTGAATGCCAGGGTAAGGAGCAAATGTCCTCCGGCAAGATCCAAAAGCCCGTTGGCAAGCTTTAAGCCCAGACCTGTTTTTGTTACTACTCCAACAATGATACCTGCAGCGGCAGTTGCAGCTGCTACGCCTAATGCCGTGCGCGCACCGTCCACCAGTGCTTCAATCATATCTCTGAATCCAATCCTTGTTTCTTTCTTGATCGCACTTACAGCAACGGTGATCAAAATACTCCAGAGTGCAGCACGCATAACACTCATTCCGGATACCATCAGGATAATGACCGCCAGGATTGGCAGAAGCAAGTAAATTTTAGCCAGAACTTCCTTACGATTCGGCATTTCTTCATCCTTAAGACCTCGGAGTCCGACCCGTTTTGCTTCGAAATGGGTCATGATCCAAATCCCTGTAAAATAAAGCAACGCTGGGATAGCGGCAGCCTTGGCGATATCCCAATAAGTAATTCCGCCGCCGATGAATTCTACCATCAGGAATGCAGCTGCCCCCATTATAGGTGGCATCAGCTGGCCACCTGTAGAAGCCGCAGCCTCAACTGCACCAGCAAACTCTTTGCGGTAACCAAGTTTTTTCATCATCGGGATCGTAAATGAACCAGATGTTACAACGTTAGCTACAGAACTTCCGCTGATGGTTCCCTGCAGGGCACTCGAGAAAATCGCTACCTTTGCAGGCCCGCCGACTCTTTTGCCCGCGATTGACACAGCAAGGTCATTAAAGTATTGGCCAACACCTGTTTTAACAAGGAAAGCACCAAATAATAAGAATAAAAAGATAAAAGTTGACGAAACACCTAATGGGGTTCCAAGTATGCCTTCAGTGGTGAAGAACATAGTTTGAATTAAACTGTCGAGTTCCAGTCCCCTGTGTGCCAGGAATCCCGGCATATAAGGACCATACAATGCATATACCATAAACAAAATTGCAATAATCGTAATTGGCAAACCCACGGTTCTTCTTGTCGCTTCCAGGACGAGTATTACAGCCGCAAGCCCAATATAAAAGTCAACAGGTGTGAGACGCCCAACCCTGTTAACTAGTTCATCAATCATTAATGGCCAGTAGGCACCTACTGCAATAGCGATAACAGCCAATATGATATCATACCAGGCCACTTTGTTATGTACACGGTCTTTCTTCCGTGCAGGAAATAAAATAAAAATCAGCGCAAGCGCAAAGCCTAGATGAATCGATCTTTGCAGCTGCGCAGTCAAAACCCCAAATATTGATGTATACAGCTGAAATAGTGAGAATGACAGCAACAGAACGAATGCTATCATGCCCATTATTCCTTTTAATTTCCTTGAAGCAGCTTCAGGATCGTATTTTTCCAGCAGTTCTTGCTGTTCCTGTTCTGATAAAGTTTCATTCTTTACGCTCAAGGATATTCACTCCTTTCATTTGCTGAATAAAATTAATTTTCCTGACCTGTATCCTCACTCTTGTTCCTGGCTCTATTGCCTTGGAAAGCGGAAAGGAGATCTTCCCCTGAACAAACGTGTGATTGGCCCTCACTTTTCCAACTCGCAGGTCGAAATGTTCAAACCTTCTATCCATATTCTTTATATAGTACTTACCATCCTCCATCAAGAACCTTTCACTTCCAGATACTTCTGAAGGCATTCCTATTGCAAAGTCTTCGTATTCTAGTTCATATTGCTGTATTTCATTTTGCTTCGTCACTTTATAGCTTTCAATTACATCAGACAAATGAATTGAATGCTTATACCTTATCTTAAAGTTTTCCCCGGAAGCAATAGGCACATAGCAGAGTATATCACCTTTTTCCGGTTGAAGAAAAACCAGAGCTTGTTTGTAAGGAATTTTAATTGAGATTATCAATAATAAACTAATGAGGAGCAACAGAACGAAGATCTTGTTTTTAATCTTAATTGGTTTCATATAACTTCTTCCTCGCCTGTTCAATAACTATCAAAGAGGTTGATATCCATACAGTAAAAGAGACCGGAATTGGGTTCGGTCTGTTCTTTCGTGGAACCGCCGGAGTACAGATGCCATCCAGAATATTAATTGACCGGGCAAAATCCCTGAAAGGGTTTTGTCCGGCCATGGTTTACCCTATTACTCGGCAGCTTTGATTCCTTTTTCGTCAAAATACTTTTGAGCTCCAGGGTGTACATCGATTCCTACACCATTCAAAGCATTTTCAGCCTTGATTTGTTTTGCTTTTGCATGTTGTACCTGATCCAGGTTTTCAAAGATCGCCTTAGTGATATCATAAACAACATCATCTGAAAGATCTGCTTTAACAACAAGCATCGCCTGAACAGCTACAGTTGGAACAGCTGCACCAATCTTGTATGTTCCGCTAGGAACTTCTTCCTTTGTATAGTAAGGATATTTTTCGATAAGCTTATCAGCTTTTTCAGCATCTACCGGAACAATTACAACTTTTTCTGTTGCTGACAGTTCCTCAACAGCAGCTGTTGGATGTCCAGCAGTTACGAATGCAGCATCAATATTGCCATCTTTGATTCCGTTTACTGACTCATCAAAGCTAAGATCTTGCTTTTGGATATCATCAAGAGTCATGCCATATGCTTCAAGAATCTGTTCAGCATTCGCTGCTGTACCAGAACCTGGTGCTCCGATAGATACTTTTTTGCCTTTCAGATCTTCTACTGTTTTAATTCCAGATTTTTCAGTTGTGACGATTTGGATTGTTTCAGGGTATAGTGTTCCGATTGCCTTGATATTATCAATCGCATTTCCGTCAAACATCAGCTTTCCTTCAGTTGCATAGGAAGCAATATCTGTTTGTGTGAATGCAATTTCACCTTTATTGTCTTTAATGCTCTGCATGTTTTCTGCAGAAGCTCCTGTTGTTTCAGCATTTGTGCTAACCCCTGTTGCGTCAGATACGATTTTGGCAAATGATCCGCCCAACGGGAAGTATGTACCACCCGTACCACCAGTAAGGATGCTCATGTATTTTGGTTTTTCTTCTGATTGTCCTTCTCCGCCGCCCTTTTCCTCAGAGCCGCCGCCACATGCTGCAAGCACCATTGAAACGACCAGCATTAATGCAGTGAACAAAAGAAACTTTCTTTTTTTCATCAGATTTCCCCCTTAAAGAAATAGAATTATTCAACTTTATCTTACCATAAGAGTTCACACAATTGTCAAACATGTTACTTGCTTACTATATTTCTTTAATACTGCAAGTAGATTGCCAAAAAAGCTTTTTTAAAATACATATGCTAAAATCTTAGTGATGAAACACAAGATATTTGTTGTTTGGAGGTAAATGAATGGAATTTCCAATGGGCAAAATAGAAGAAATCAATCTTAAAAGCAAGGAACTCGGAGAAGAAGTAATCATGCTGGTATACTTGCCCGCCAATTATTCTCCCTTATATAAATATTCAATACTTATTGCACAGGATGGCCGGGATTATTTCCAGCTAGGCCGAATCGGAAGGGTTGCAGACGAGCTTCTTGGCAAAAAGGAAATTGAAAACGTCATCATCGTAGGCATCCCATATGAATCGGTTGAGGACAGGCGGCGCAAATATCATCCAAAAGGAGAGCAGCATCAAGCCTATATCCGTTTTCTGGCTCATGAACTTGTACCCTATTTGGATGAACAATACCCAACCTACCAAATGGGCATGGGCCGCGCACTGATTGGGGATTCTCTGGCAGCAACCGTTTCCTTGCTAGCAGCACTTCAATACCCGCACACATTTGGCAAAGTGCTGCTGCAGTCACCATATGTAAATGAAGATGTATTTGAGGCCGTTAAGGATTTCCGCCAACCTGAGTTGCTCCACATTTACCACACGGTCGGTGAGCAGGAAACAGAAGTCAAAACGAGCTCAGCCAAAAATAAAGATTTCCTTACACCAAACAGGGAGCTTTCAAAGGTTTTCAAGGACAAAGGTTTTGGGTATTTTTATGATGAGTTCAGCGGGGATCACACTTGGACTTATTGGCAGCCTGACCTCAAAAGGGCCATTAAACAAGTGTTTTCATAATATATGCTTCTTTATATTATATATTTAGAAAATTTGTTATAATGAATGGTAAATCATATTTTTAGTATTCTTAGTTAATCCATGTGCACCACACTAATGAAACGGGGGTATCTGAGATGAAGTTCGGTATTGTCATTTTTCCATCGAAGAAAATCCAGGATTTTGCGAATTCAATGAGAAGGCGCTATGATCCTCACTATGCGTTAATCCCGCCTCATGTGACACTAAAGTCCTCATTTGAAGCAACGGAGGAAGAAATCAAGGAAATCGCAAATAAACTCGATACAATCGCCAGAAATTTCAAACCAATCAATATACAGGTCACTAAGATTGGATCCTTCAAGCCCGTTAACAACGTCATTTACTTGAAGATTGAATCACCAGAAGATCTGGAAAGGCTTCATAATGAGCTAAATGCAACATTTGATGATGGGAATCAGGAGTATAACTTTGTGCCCCATATCACCATCGGGCAAAAAATGTCCGACGATGAGCATTCCGATGTATATGGTTCACTGCGCATGACAAAGGTTCATTATGAGGATACTGCCGACAGGATTCACTTACTGTACCAGCTGGATAATGGATCGTGGACAGTATATGAAACATTCAGGCTTGGAAAGGAATAATCAAACGTGGAAGTAAAAATCGTAACCAACGAACAAGAATTAGCAGACGCATTCGAGGTACGCAAGACTGTCTTCATTCATGAGCAAAATGTACCTGAAGAAGAAGAAATTGATCAATTTGAATCAGACTCAATCCACTTTGTGCTATATGATAACGGAAAAGCTGCTGGAGCCGGGAGATTCCGTGTATTGGATGGAGTCGGCAAGGTTGAAAGAATTTGTGTCTTGAAAGAGAACCGCAAAAACGGTGCTGGTGTCGCCGTCATGAATAAAATCGAGGAATATGCCAAGTCACAAGGCATCTCCACCTTAAAACTGAATGCGCAGACACATGCCATCCCATTTTACAGCAAGCTAGGATATGAAACGGTATCAGAAGAATTCCTGGATGCCGGGATTCCACATAAAACGATGAAAAAATATGTATGAATGAAATGAAACTCCACTCATCTGAGTGGAGTTTCGCTTTTTCCTCTAAGCTTAAATAAAAAAGCACTGCAGCTGAGTTTAGACTGACTCGCTGTAGTGCCTTCCTTTTCCTGTTAGTTCAGCATATGCCTTGCTGACCACTGAAGGATTCACCTTTTTCTTATAAATCCGATCAATAGCAGAGTAGCTTATGTCAGAAGCTGCCAGCTGCATTCTTGTAACAGGCTGATGGTCCTTCCGTTTTTGCATAGGTGCAACGGCTTGTTCTTGTCGTTCCTGCCCTTTTTCTACCGGATCTTCTTTGCGGATCCTGCTAACCTTTTGGATCTGAAATGGATCATAATCTGTTCCTATTTCCCGCTCAGCATATTGTATATATTGATAATTTGTCACTGGAAGAATGTATCCCATTTTGATATCCCCCAAGCCATATTATTTACCTTCTCACTATATTCTTCTTTTCCTTTTCCCTGTTTATGACCGTAGTAAACTATTAATGGAAAACTTTTCTGCTAAATCGTAAAGTGGTAAACCGAGCAGAAAACATCTTTTGTAAAAAATCTTATTCTGATATGATAAAGATTGTGCTATTTTTGGTCGGAGATGAGGGAAAACATGAAAACAGCCAAGTATAATCAACAGATAATAAACCTTGATCACTATAACCGTGAGGATTACCAAAAGCTTTATGATGATGCTAAAAAAGGAATGCTTACATGTTCTGTATGCGGAGAACAAGTACTCCTTTATCTAGGCATAAAAGAAAAGCCCCATTTCTACCACTATCTTTCTGCAAAGGAAGGCTGCATCGATCATAACGAACACTTCCCAGCCCTTCAGACTACCGAGAAAACAGAATATACCGAACGAAACGGCTTTCGCATGCCAAAGTCCCGTACGATTACAGCTGAGGCTGAAAGAGAAGAAAAATTCATCTATCCGCGTGAAGTTAAGATTCCATCACCTTTTACTCCGCTCCCACCTGCTAAGCCAGGGGTAAAGGTAAACTATTTAAAACTGCTTAAAGAAGCTGGGGTCCATTTTGATGGCAACCAGGAAAAAGCTGTTGTTTCTACAGAGGGCCCCTTATTGATTCTGGCAGGTGCCGGGAGTGGAAAGACGAGAGTGCTGACCGCTAGAACCGCCTTCATGATTGAAGAAAAGAAGGTTGACCCTGGTTCAATCATGCTTGTAACCTTCACCGCGAAGGCTGCTGCTGAGATGAAGAAACGGATTGCCCATTACCCGGGCATGTCCCCCGCTAAGGTCAATCAGCTGATCGCCGGCACATTCCATAGCATCTTCTACCGTATCCTTTGTTTTCACGAACGTGAAAAATGGTCATCTGACAAGCTGATGAAAAAAGAATGGCAACGGGAGCAAATTCTTAAGGAAGCTGGGAGGAAGCTGCAGCTCGATGAAAAAGAGTTCGCTTATGATCTGGCTCTGCAGCAAATCGGTTTATGGAAAAATACAATGATCATGCCACATGAGGTTAAAGCGGAATCTCCTTGGGAAGAAAAGGTTGCTCTGCTGTATAAAGACTATGAAACAGCTAAAGAGAGGCAACATTTATTTGATTTTGATGATATGCTTCTCGGATGTTATCAGCTTTTCAAGGAAAAGCCCGAAATACTGGAAAACTATCAAAATCGTTTTCATCATTTTTTGATTGACGAGTTTCAGGATATCAATAAAGTTCAATACGAACTCATGAAAATGCTATCTGGAAAGCATGGAAATGTGTGTGCTGTCGGAGATGACGACCAGTCAATCTACTCATTCAGGGGCAGTGATCCTGCCTATCTGTTCAAGTTCAAGACAGACTTTCAGAATACCCAACTAATCATCTTGAACCAAAATTACCGTTCGCCGCATGAGATTGTCGAGACAGCCAACACGCTGATATCAGCAAATCTCACTCGCCATGAAAAAGAAATGCGGGCTCAGTTTTCCGGAGAGTGTTCGCCGGTAATCTTCCATCCTTATGATGAAGAAGAAGAAGCAACGATGATTTTGACAGACATAAAAGAACGGATTGAACAAGGTGAACGCCCCGGTGATTTCGCCATCCTGTTCAGGACCAATGCAGCCAGCCGCTCAGTTTTCGAGAGGCTTGCCACTTCAAGCTTGCCATTCCGGCTGGATCAGGATATTGAATCCTTTTATGAACGCTTCATGGTAAAAGGAATGCTGTCCTTCCTGCGGCTTAGCATGAATCCGGATGACCCGGAGGCCATCAAAAATATTCTTCCATCCCTATTTTTGAAGCAGTCGATTTTCCGTGATTTACAGGCGAATAGTATCCTGAATGATTGTTCCATGCTTGAAGCACTTACCTATGTAAAGACCGGCTTTGCCTTCCAGGAACAAAAATTAAAAAGACTTATCCCGATTGTCCACTCTCTGACTTCACTATCCCCCCTTGCGGCGATTGATATAGTTGAAAAGGACCTTGGTTACCAGGACTTTATCAAAAAGCGCGGGAATGAAGGCAACCAGCTTGAAAAGGGCTCTGACGACATCCGGGATTTAAGGGTGGCTGCCCGCAATTTTAAAACGATCGGAGAATTCCTTGAGCATGCTGACCATATGACAGCCATGAATGCTGAAATCAAACGGAGCAGCAGAAAGCTTAACGACGCCATCACTCTTAGCACCATCCATCGAGCCAAGGGGTTGGAATACGGAAATGTCTATATTATCGGGACAGTTGACGGCAGCATTCCTCATGATTACGCTTTGGATGCGTATCGTAATGGAGACCAGCTGCCCCTGGAAGAAGAACGCCGTCTACTCTATGTTGCAGTGACAAGGGCAGAGAAGAACTTGTTCATTTCAGTTCCCCAAAAGAGACGCGGAAGAAAGGCTAACCCTTCCCGCTTTTTATCCAACATAAAAAGAAAAATGCCAAATCAGGACCTGGGGATTTAAACTCAGGTCCTGATTTGGCATTTCAAGAATTACTTCTTGTTGATCATTTTTGAGATCTGGCCAAAGTCAAGCTGCTTTCCATCCTTGACAATGGATTCCACAATCTTGTCTTCCATTTCTTTATTCACAGGTTTGTTAGCCATTTTTGATACACGGCGGATAACGCCTCTTACAGTTTGCTCATCTTTAAAGTTCGCATTTTGTAATGAATTTGCTAGCTCAAATACATCATTCATATTTACGCCAGTCTTTTTTTCTATATTCTTGAAGAAATTATTATCCATATAAATCACGCCTCCTTCTTTAACTACTCTATAGTATGAAGGAAGCAAAAAAAGGTGAAAGTGAGATTTGGAATATTAACATAAGTTCATGCAGAAAAAGCTGTCCCGAATTGGAACAACTTTTTCTTCGGCTTCTTAGCTGTAGAAGCTTGCTCCTACAATAATCAACAAAATGAACAATACGACGATCAAAACGAAAGTGGAGCCGTTATAGCCGCCACCGCCATAGCCGTAGCCGCCACCACACCAACCGTAGCCCATTCTTCTTCACCTCACTTTTTATTACTCAATAGCAATATATGTGAGGCTTGACGATTTTGTATGGGCGAGCCCCCACCCATTTATGAATCGCTGATCAAATATGATCAAAGTCTGGAAAAGGACAGGATATGTATTCATCATAAAGGTCTACACTAAGGTCTCCTTTTGAATCCATTTCTGCATAAAAAACCTGCTGAGGTTCAAATCCTTTTTCCTGGATTCTCCCATTAAGTTCTTCTCGATCGATGCCTGCACGGCCAAGGTTTTCCTCAATTATTTTGCCGTCAATCAAAACGGGCACCGGGGCAGACTCTTCTTCCCATTGACTTCCGAGGTCTTCGTATTTTAAAGGTTGTTTTGCTTTTTTCAATAAAACACTCAATTCACCGTTCGAATCAAGTGACGCAAATTCAACATCAGCCACCTTAAATACACTTTTCTTGCGGAGTTGTTCCAGCAGCTCGTCAATACTGTATCTTTCTTTCCGCATATTCTTCTCTAAAATATTGCCATTTTTAATGAAGGTCGTTGATTTCCCCTCCACTATTCTGCGGAACACTCTGCTCCTTAAGGATATAGTTGAAATCGCCAAGGGAACGAATGACCAGACAACCAGGCTGGCAATCCCATCCCTTAAGCTCAAGTCAGGATCCATCGATAATGTACCGGCAATATCGCCCACCGTGATCCCTACAATATATTCGAAAAATGACAGACTTGATAGCTGTTTTTTCCCAAGAAGCTTTGTGATGATGAACAAGCCAATGATAAGCATGATGGAGCGTATGATTGTCCTAAGAATATCCGGCATTTGATCATCCCTCTTGCCACAAAATCAACCTTTTGGTTTAAAAATAAGGGCACCGATAAACCCAAAGATAACTGCAGCCGAGATACCTGAACTCGTTATCTCAAACATTCCTGTCAGGACCCCGACAAGCCCATGCTGCTCCGCTTCCTGGAGCGCTCCATGAACTAGCGAATTGCCAAAGCTAGTAATTGGAATCGTAGCACCCGCTCCAGCAAAATCAATCAAGGGTTCATATAATCCAAACCCATCAAGGATAGCCCCTATAACCACGAGCAGGCTCATCGTATGTCCTGGTGTCAATTTCACAATATCAAACATCAGCTGGCCGAATACACAGATCAAGCCTCCGACAACAAAAGCCCAGAAAAACATTGGCAGCAAAGCGATTCCTCCTTTCTAATCCATTTCAATCGAAACAGCGTGGGCAATGCATGGTATCGTTTCTTTTTGCTGGAATGACAGTGGTGATAACAGAGCTCCTGTAGCAACAACAAGGATTCTCTTATATGCCCCACTGTTCATCTTGTTGAGTAAATGTCCATATAAGACGGATGCAGAACACCCTGCTCCACTCCCCCCTGATTGAACCGGCTGGTCTTCGTTATAGATCATCAGACCGCAATCCTGAAATTGTTCCTTCGTTATATCAAGCCCAGCCTTCTGTAATAGCTCGTAGGTAGCCGCCTGCCCAATCCTTCCAAGATCCCCCGTGACGACTAAATCATAATAAGATGGTTCCCGTCCAAAATCTTTAAAATGGGAGATGATCGTATCCGCTGCTGCAGGTGCCATAGCCCCTCCCATATTAAACGGATCCGAAATCCCCATATCCACTACTTTTCCGATAGTGGCTGAGGTCGTGACGATTTTCCCTTGCTTATCAGAATTGTCCGTAACAACTGCCGCTCCTGCTCCAGTTACGGTCCATTGAGCAGTCGGAGGTTTTTGCCCGCCATATTCTGTAGGATAGCGGAATTGTTTTTCTGCGGCTGAATTGTGGCTTGAAGCACCGGTTACAACCTTCTTTGCTCCCTGGTAGTTGATGATGAACGATGCTAGTGCAAGCCCCTCCATTGAAGTAGAGCATGCGCCGAAAAGGCCAAAATAAGGAATTGCCATCGTTCTTGCCGCAAAACTGGTCGGTGTAATCTGGTTGATTAAATCACCTGCCAGCATGAATTGCATGTCCTCTTTGTTGAAATTCCCCTTTTGCAACGCTGATTTAATCGCTTCTTCCAATAGAACTCTGTGAGCCTTCTCGTATGATTCTTCTCCCATCCACAAATCATCATGCAGGACATCAAAGTCCGCAGCGAGTTTTCCCTCCGCTTCAAACGGGCCCCCTGATGAGCCCCATGACTCGATGACAGGACGGTTCGAAAATTGCCATGACTGCTTTCCAACCAACATTTACAGCACCCCCATCATGGTCAACAAAGTCTTTATAAGTGCTACAATAAAAGCAGCAAAGACACCAAACAAGATGACTGATCCTGCAAGCTTGAACATATTTCCACCGACACCAAGGACAAAACCTTCAGTACGGTGTTCTATCGCTGCCGAGATGACAGAGTTCCCAAAGCCAGTTACTGGAACAGCACTGCCCGCTCCTGCAAATTGGCCGATGTGGTCGTAAACACCAAACCCGGTCAGCAGCATGGATAGAAAAATCATTGTCGCAACTGTCGGATTTCCGGCTGTTTGTTCAGTGAAATCAAAAAAGTAGATATAAAAATAGGTGATTGCCTGTCCAATTGTACAAATCAATCCACCAACCAAAAATGCTTTTATGCAATTTTTCACTACTGGCCGTTTGATTTCATGCTTTTGTTCCAACTGCTGATATTGCTGCTGCTCAGGTGTCATTTTTTGCTTTTTTTTATCCCCCATCACACCCATCCTTTCTTATGTTAATTCTTTTTTCAACGAAATAATCCGCTGCAATTGCTCCTCAGCTTTCTTATCCGGAAAGGACGGATCCTTCATTCTCTCCCGAAGCTCGACAGCCTCTATAAAAATCTTGTAATCGCTGGAAACAATGAAATCTTCATCAGGATAGTTCTTTTCCAACTTCTTATTGATTTCTTTCTCAATCTGCTTCATGCCAAATCTCTTCAAATGCTTGACCTTGTATACGACTAAAATTTCTTTTTTTCCTGCAATGACGGCCACATCATAAATAGCATCAAGTGCTGCGATATCTTTCTTGACCTTCTTAGCAAGCTTAAGATCCTTCTCCTCCAGATCATTCGTCGCTCCTGGGTCAGGATTGACTGATTGAATCATGGATGCTCTGCTCTCTGGGGAGGTTTTTCCGAAAGAAGAACAGCCAGCCGTTCCAGCTCCTAGCATGACTAATATTGCCAAAATACTTACTGTCTGTCTCATATTCATCATAAATCCCTTCCTATGGTTCATCTGATAAAATTATTTTCCACGTCTAAAACCCAATTTATGAATTTTTCAGCACGAGTTTTATTTCCAAGTAATGTAAATGAAGTGGTTTCAGCATTTCTGGCAGCAAATTATTGGAAATATGGGTATGTCCAAGAGCCAAATTCATCTGCCCTTTATAGAATGCCCAATTCAGCAAAATCATTAAAAAAAAAAGACGCCTGCCATATGATCAGGCAGACGCTGCTTTCATGATGATTGTTTTTTCTTCTTTCCACAACCACAGCCACGTTTTTTCCGCACACGGCGAGCTGAGGCATTTTTCTTGGATACCGTCCAATCATTGCTGCTTGGAGATTTTTGTTCTTGCTCCATTACTACAACCCCTTTTTTAAAGAGTCCATATGGTAGTTTATGAACAATGTTTCAAATGGGTTCTGGACGGACTCACTAATTTATCTCTGTCAGTCTTTTATGAAATGATGCTGGATTACCGAAGCCACCCCGGAAATCGCCAACACTATGATGACTGGCATTGATAGCTGCGGCAGCAAGGCGTAGCCAGCATACAGGACTGTCGCCGACCAAATCCCCGTGCACCAATGGCAGCTTAACAGCTCGCCGATCCAATACCTCAGCCCTTCTCCTTTTATTTCAATATAAGTTTCCGTGCTGCCGTCCTCCTGGCTTTCAACCACCGTATCATGAAATGGTGCCCGAATAAATTCAGTGATTGTATCGTAGACGATCAGCCTGGTCAAACGGAAGCTCGCAAATACAATAAGGAATAGATCCATCCAATTGCCCATCCACTTCACCACCAGTATTAAATCGAGTCCCTACAGTTTATGTGGGGCAAATCCCTATGTATAGGCTTGTGCCTGTCCGCTCCTGTCATCATTTTTTATGGGAATCATGATGAAAATTAGACAAACACCCACACCATTAGAGAGGCAATTCATATTCTATTAAGGACAATAGGTCATATCAACTAAAAGGAGATGAATTATATGTCTTGTGGAAAAAGAAAATTTGACACAGATAGTTGTGTAGCGGATATTTTAAAGCGCGTTGCAGACGCTCAAGACGAAGTTGACAACGATGATGGTGATTGTGATGTAAGCTGCCATAAATCCATCCAGGATCTTCTTGCGGGAGCGACTACTCCGACAACTTTTGATACAATTCCGCTAATCCTGTACTGCGGATGTGAACCATTCCTTGGTACAGGTGTTCAGTTGCTTCAAAGAACAAATGGAACCACTCAAACATTACGCTGCATTGAGTCTTTCTTCTTCAGGGTGTCAAAAGTGGATGACAACTGCGCTAAGCTGGAGTTGCTGACAACAACTGACGAACCTAATGGTTTGAGCAAATATGACGATCCTTGCAGCCAAATCAACGGAGAAACTACTTTCTTCAGAACCGGCATCTGTATGACTGTAGACCTTGACTGCTTCTGCGCAGTGGTTTGCCTGGATCCAGTAGCTACAGAAGACCTGTAAGGATAAGGGGCTGCCAAAAGGTAGCCCTTTACCTTTATAAACCGCTAATTCTAATGTCCTGGAGTTCATCGATCATTATTTTTAATGGCTTTCTTTTGTTCCTTGGAAAAACTCGGATGTGATCATCTTCCTTAGAAATGAAATATCCTACAATCTTATTTTCCTTAGTGATGAAACTGTATTGAATTTTCACAATCGTAGCAGGAAATTGTGCTAAATACTCAATCTTTTCATGAATGGCCATTTCCTTGAATGGCTTTTTTTCCGTTTCTTCCATTAGCTCATCGCTTTCCATTATGTCTTCCTCAGTACTGGTTTCTGCCATATCAACCGCAACTTGGCTTTCTGCTGCAGCTTCCTCTGGCAATTGAACATCCTTCTCTTCAACTTGCTCTTGATCATTGAAAATAAATTTATCCTGCATTTTGGTTGAAACATCTTGATATGTCGGCTGATCAATATATAACAAAGGGTTCATACGTTTTCTTCTTCGGGCCATTTCGAAACCTCCCGGGTCGAATCAATTAGTCTCTTTATGTTTATGCTGGACATTCACCCAGGGTTAAAACTTTTTGAAGTAAAAATGCCTATATACATAAAAAAAGCCCGTTTGAGATTCAAACGGACTTTGCTTTCGTAAAAGATCTTTATAGGATATGGAACCCTGAATCAACATGGATATTCTCGCCGGTGATTCCTCGTGACATGTCGCTGAACAGGAATACCGCTGTGTCGCCTACTTCCTCAGGAGTAGTGTTGCGGCGAAGCGGAGCTCTTTCTTCAATATCCCTCAAGATTGAATTAAAGTCACTTACACCTTTAGCAGACAGTGTACGGATTGGTCCTGCCGAAATAGAGTTCACACGGATATTATGCTTTCCTAAGTCTGCAGCAAGATAGCGGACACTTGCATCCAGGGATGCTTTTGCGACACCCATGACATTATAGTTCGGGATTGCGCGTTCCCCGCCCAGGTAAGTCAATGTCACAATGCTTCCGCCTTCAGCCATCAGCTCTTTCGCTTCCTTGGCGACGGCAGTCAGTGAGTATGCACTGATATTATGGGCCAGCAGGAATCCATCGCGTGACACATTCATATAGTCGCCCTGCAGTTCTTCCTTGTTCGCGAATGCGATACAGTGTGCAACACCATAAATCGTGCCAGAAGCTTCCTTGATGTCCTTGAAGCATTTAGCGACATCTTCATCACTTGTTACATCGCAAGGCAGGACTAAATAATTTTCATCCAGGGATGCCGCAAGTTCGCGTACGCTCTTTTCCAGGCGTTCTCCTGCATAAGTGAAAATCAAATTTGCCCGGGCATTGTGGAGAGATTGAGCAATACCCCAGGCGATGCTCCTTTTATTGGCTACACCCATTACTACATATGTTTTACCGTTCAATGAAAGAGTCATTTTAAAATAATCCCCCTGTTAATACAAGTTATTAGTACCTAGTGCTAATTCTACACTATAATGTTTCATTTGAAAAGAAAAACCCGCCGGTAAGGCGGGTTTAGTTCAATTTAACACCAAAAACAGAATTCAAGCTCGCGTTTCAGTTCATCGACATATTCCTTGGAACCTGTAACGATAAGACGGTCGTTCAGCCTTAGCTCGGTATCACCGTGAGGTACAATTGAATCATTTCCGCGCAGGATGCGGACAAATATGACATCTCCGGTGAACGGGAATCGTCTTATAGTCATACCGTCAAAGTGATCATTCAGCATTCTGATCTCATGGAGCGAGTTATCCTGATTGGTCAGAATCGTCATGACCCCAGGTGATTCAATCATGGCTCGAAGCAGCGATTCGGTAGAACGGAGGACCGAGAAGACCTCAATTCCCTCTTCCTGGGCTTTTTCTGCCAGATCCGGACTTTCAATCCTGGCAATGACACGACCAACACCCTGTTCCTTCGCACTGACGGCAATCGTTGCATTCAAGTCAGGATCTCCGGTGGAAATGACAATAATATCGGCGGTATATACTTCATGTTTTTTAAGCGTTTCAATTTCGTAATTCTCCATCTCAATGATATCAAAAACAGAATCAGCGATTTGTTTTTCAGCTTTTTCTTGCTTTGTATGATAAAGAACAGGTTCATATAAGGAAGATTGCAGACCCCGGGAAACAGGAAGTGTCATCTGATTGGCACCAATGAAGACCACTTTCACTTTCTTCTCTTCTGCTTTTTCCTGCGGGAACAACTTCTTGAACAAAATCGGTGTCAGGACACTCGATATCACCGCTACAAGAATTAATGTCCCACTCATCTGAGGAGTGATCATTTCCATTCTTTCCCCTATTGTTGCGGCCGCGATGACAAGCGATAAAGTTGACGTCAACAAGAATCCAGCTGCTAATACCGTTTTCGAATCATACCATTTTTTCAATAGGTAGACGGGGATCAGTTTAGATAAGAATAGCGCCAGCAGTAATAGCGGAATAAGCATTAGAAGCTTCTTATCGCTGAATAGTGCCCAGATATCCAAATCAACACCGACCATGACGAAGAAAATCGGGATTAAAAACCCATAGCCAAACGAATCCAGTTTGTGGACCATTTCCTGGTCTGGTGCCAGCAGTGAAACAAGCACACCAGCAAGGAATGCACCCAGGATATTTTCAGCCCCAACCGTCTCGGAAATTGCTACCAGCAGGATAATCAGTGCGAAAACTGCACGTGTTCCTATTTGGGTAGTACCAGTCGATAGCGCATTTATGAACGTACGATTTTTGAAAACTTTTCCTACAAAATACAATGCAACTCCTGCTGCAAACAATACGAGAAGCAGCCATGTATTTCCTTCTCCCCCATCATAAAGGGAGACGAAGACAGCAAGGAGGATCATCGTAGCAAGATCCGCGATGACGGCCACTAATAAAATAATCTGTCCGATATTCGTCTTCATTAAATGGGCGTCTTTAAGTGTAGGGACTACGACCCCTAGTGAGATGGTCGATATAATCAACGTCATTAAGAATACATTTTCGATAAAGCCGGCAAGTACAAATAAATAGGATAATCCAAGTGAGGCAATAAAAATGCCCGCGAAGATGATGGATGCAACTGCAAAAGTGTTCGGCTCCTTTTTTCCATTAGCCAATGTTTTATTCTTTTTGCCACTTGAGAAGGCAGAGAAATCTATTTCCAACCCGCTCAGGAACATCAGGAACAGGAAGCCTAATGTAGAAAGCGTCCCCAGCCAGGCATCTTCATGGACGATGTTGAAGCCGCTTTTACCAATGATGAGTCCCATAATGATTTCCGCGACAACAACTGGTATGATGCTCAATTTTAACCGGTGAAGTAAAATAGGTGTTAAAAATGCAACAATGATGACAATCACTAGTGAAGTTATCGAAGCATGATGTTCCATCTTCATCCCTCCTTTATTTAGTAAGATAGCTCATGAAAGCCGTAGCAATTCCAAAATAGATCAAGATGCTGATAATGTCATTAATAGTAGTTATGAAGGGTCCTGATGCCACAGCCGGGTCAATCTTAAGCCGGTGCATCAGCAAGGGCACAAGTGACCCCGCAAGTGTGGCAATGATTAGTGTAATAAAAATAGAAATGCCTACAAGGGCCCCGAGGAATAGTTCACCTTTCCAGAAGTAGACAACGAATGTGATCAGGATACCGCAAACTGCACCAGTTATAAATCCAGTTCCCGCTTCTCTCAAGATAATGTTCCATTTGCTCTCTTTATCAAGGTCCCCAGTTGCGATTCCTCTGACAGCTACGGCCAGTGCCTGGGTACCAGTATTACCTGCCATTCCGGCAATGAGTGGAATGAAAACTGCCAAAATAGCTACCTTATCCAATGTATCCTCAAACCTACCAATCAGGCTTGCCGTGAACATGCCCAAAAAGAGCAAGATGATCAGCCATGGCAGACGCTTCTTGGCGGCAGCTAACGGATTCCGGTCAACCGTATCAAGATCCGCAATACCTGCCAGCTTGGAGTAATCATCAGAAGCCTCTTCTTCCATAACGTCCATGATGTCATCGACCGTGATAATTCCGAGAAGGTGATTTTGGAAATCCACGACAGGAAGAGCAAGGAAATTGTAATCCCTCATCATCCGGGCAACTTCCTCCTGATCTTCTCCAACAGAAACAGATACAACTCGATCATTCATGACCTCAGCAATCATTGTTTCATCATCCGCCACAATCAGGTCTCTCAAAGAGATAACACCTGCCAGCCTTTTATCTTCATCAACGACAAATATGTAATAAATCGTTTCAGCCTGCGGAGCTTCTTTTTTCAGGATATACATTGCTGATCTCACCGTCTGGTTGGCAGATATCGCAATGAATTCCGTTGTCATGATACTTCCGGCAGTGTATTCTTCATAATGCAGCAAGTCCTTGATTTCCTGTGCTGCTTCTTCGTCCATGATCGTCAAATAACTGGCAACCTGGTCTTTATCCAGTTCATTCAGGACATCTACCGCGTCATCGGCATACATGTTTGACAGCATGTCGGCAGCATAATTAGGATTCATCTGGGCCAATACATCTTTGAAGTCTTCTTCATCCGCTTCCAGGTTCTCGAAAAGGTCAGCCATCTCTTCTGGTGATAGGAAGTTATAGACCTTGGCCCGATCCTCATCATCAAGCTCACTGAAAAATTCGGCCTGGTTATATGGATGCAAGTCTAAAAATTCCGCACGGAAATCATCAATTTTCTCAGAGTAAAGTGCTTCCATCAGCAGCTCAGTATTGATTTGCTGCCTAGATGCTGATTCTTGACGTTCTTCAGACATACACCTTACCCCCTTTCCTTTATGTACATTTCATTATACTAGCATTTATTAAAATCTTTGTCTTTTATCTACTCTTTTTCAATTAAAATTAATTGGGCAACATATTTTATATGCCAGCTTATTGAACCTGGCCTTTCCTTTTAACATTCCCTTTTTTGAAGTAAAATTGTCTTTTTTCAGACTGTGAAAACCAACAATCAAGGAGGAATTCCATATGAACCTCGATATTATAGGCGATATCCATGGCTGTTATGTTGAGTTTGAAAAACTCACCGAAAGACTTGGATACGACTGGAGCACTGGTCTTCCAGTTCATCCCGATGGCCGGCACCTTGCTTTTGTCGGTGATCTGACTGACCGCGGACCAGAATCCTTAAAAACAGCCAAACTGGTTTGGGAGTTAGTGGTAGGTAAACAATCCGCTTTCTATGTTCCCGGGAACCATTGCAATAAATTGTACCGCTACTTGTTAGGAAATAAAGTCCAGACGACACATGGTCTTGAGACTACTGTTTCGGAGTTTATGTCGTTGAATTCAGAGCAGCGAAATGAGTTCCGCGAAAAATTCCTTGATTTATACGATTCTGCACCTTTATACTATGTCCTCGACCAGGGGCGACTTGTGATTGCCCACGCGGGGATTCGGGAAGATTACATAGGGAAAAGCAATTTAAAAGTAAAAACATTTGTCCTTTATGGTGATATCACGGGGCAAAGCAATCCGGACGGAACTCCTGTACGGCGTGATTGGGCAAGGAATTATCAAGGAAAAGCAACCATTGTTTATGGACATACACCGGTCAAAGAGCCGAGAGTCCTCAATAATACGTACAATATCGATACAGGAGCTGTTTTTGGCGGCCACTTGACAGCCCTGCGTTATCCGGAGATGGAACTTGTATCCGTTCCCTCTACAATGCCAATTGTTCCGGAAAAATTCAGGGAGATAAACTAATACCCGGTATTGAAAAAGCTAACCATCTTTGGCTTGATGGTTAGCTTTTCTGCTTTATTTTCCAATAAACATTTGGGTCCAGTAATTCCCTTGGGTTGTATGCCCAACGCCAATATGCGTGTAGTTAGGACTCAGAATATTTTTCCTGTGACCTTCACTGTTCATCCATGCGTTCACGACTTCTTCTGCACTCTGCTGGCCCATCGCGATGTTCTCACCAGCAGTGTTATATGAAACACCAAAGTCCCTCATCATATCGAACGGTGATCCATAAGTAGGACTCGTATGTGAAAAATAATTTTTCGCCTGCATATCATTGGATTTCTCCTGTGCCACATTGCTTAGAGCCGTATCTGGCTGGAGGTTTTGCAAACCATTTTTTCTGCGTTGCTCGTTAGTCAAGTCAATGACTTTCGCTTCAAACGCACTGAGCTCGGTACCAGAAGGAGTTGCTTTTTGCTCCGGAGCCGGGGCAGCTTCTTCTTGAGGAGCTGGGGCCGTTCTTTCCTGTGGTGCAGGCGCTGCTTCTGGTTCTGGAGCTGGAGTCGCTCTTTCCTGTGGTGCAGGCGCTGCTTCTGGTTCTGGAGCTGGAGTTGCTCTTTCTTGTGGTGCAGGCGCTACTTCTGGTTCTGGAGCTGGAGTTGCTCTTTCCTGTGGTGCCGGTGCCGCTCCTTGTTCAGGTGCCGGAGTCGCCCTTTCCTGTGGTGCAGGTATTGCTCCTTGTTCAGGAGCTGGAGTTGCTCTTTCCTGCGGTGCTGGTGCTGCTCCTTGTTCAGGTGCTGGAATTCCTCCGCGATTCAATTGCGGGAGTTCGACACCTGAACGGCGCTGCAATTCAGCCAGCATTTGATCCAGGTCAGCTCGTTGCCCTTCTGTTAAGGTCAGCCTCCCTTGACCGTTCATTTGTGTATGTGGAAATTTAGAACTCGGTATGCCCGTACTATAAGAGTTCGGGTCTATGGTAATATACCCATCAGGCGTTTGCATGATTTCACTTGTTGTATTTCGCCCTTTTTGATTAAAACCTTTGTCATTTGTATTTCTTTTAGCAGAATTGATTTCTGCTCTGCGCCTTTGCTGCTTGATTCTGTTTGCATCGTTATCCCAATAGCTTTCCTGATTATTCCCCAGTGTTGTCATCCTGTTGTCACGCATATCCATCGCTTCATCATTGGTGTTGCATGCGGCAAGACCTAATAACATGACAGCAGATACTGCCATTGCTTTTCCATGTTTATATATGTTCAAGTGATGCTTCCTCCTTCAGGTTTCATTCATTACTCCTTTATGATTTGATTTTTTCACGGAAATATCTGATGAAATATTTGAGAGAAATGTAAAAAGGCAAATCGCGATTAGCACGACTTGCCTTGATTCAGCACTTTATCCATATCGGTAGGAAGATTGGCAGTAAAATGCATTTGTTTATGTAAAAGTGGGTGGATAAAGGTAAGTTCTCTGCAATGCAAGGCTTGCCTTTGAATGAAGTCCTTATTGCCTCCATATAAAGTATCACCAAGAAGCGGATGGCCAAAAAAGCTCATATGGACCCTGATTTGATGGGTCCTGCCAGTTTTTAGCCTGATGTTCATATGAGTGAACTTTCGATATCGTTTGTTTACTTTAAACAATGTACAGGCATATTGTCCATCTGGACGAACTTCGCGTTCAATGATGCTGTCTGGCTTCCTTGCGATCGGCGCTTCAATCATCCCTTCATCCTGTGCAACATCACCGACAGCAAAAGCTTCATAGCTGCGTTTTACACCGCCCGAACGCTGCTGCTTGCTGAATAAGTGATGGATATGGCTATGTTTCGCAATCAGGACCAGTCCGGAAGTATCCCTGTCCAGCCTGGTGACGATATGGGTCGTAGCGGAAATACCATTACGTTTATAATATCCGATCAATGCGTTCGCCAGGCTGCCATTCGGATGCTCCCTGGAAGGAATCGTATTCATCCCCGGAGGCTTGTTGACCACCAGCAAATATTCATCCTCATAAACAATCGTAAGAGGAATTTCCTCCCCCTTCATCCCTTCAGATGGAACTTCGGGAGGGAATTCAACTTTAACTCTATCAGCATCTTTCAAAATGTACCGGACATTCACTTCGTCACCATTGACGGAGATAAATCCACCCTTGAACTTGATATCTGTCAGAGCAGATTTTGAAATTTCCTTCTCTTTAAGGTATTCCCTTAGCATCTTCCCCTGATCAGCTTGTGCAGCTGTAAATTCCAGTGTGAAGTTTTTTGCCATATCAGCGGCTCCTGTCGTTTACTTTCATAAGACCTTGACTTAGTTGTTTACTTTATTGAATATGCAGCTTGAAACCATTGTCCAAAATGAGACTTAAGGTGCTCAGCAGTCTCTAGATATTAATTAGAAAGTGGTTTTTAGACATTGGACGCTCACCAGCCTGGAAATGTCTATAAAACCCTAGTTCTTAGACATTTTGGATGCTCATCAGCCTGGAAATGTCCATAAAACACTGGTTCTTAGACATTTTGGACGTACACCCGCCTGAAAATGTCCATAAAACCCTAGTTCTTAGACATTTTGGACGCTCACCAGCCTGGAAATGTCTATAAAACACTGGTTCTTAGACATTTTGGGTGCTCACCAGCCTGGAAATGTCCATAAAATCCTAGTTCTTAGACATTTTGGGTGTTCACCAGCCTGAAAATGTCCATAAAACCCTAGTTCTTAGACATTTTGGGTGCTCACCAGCCTGGAAATGTCTATAAAAAACTCTTCTTAGACATTTTGGAGATTCTTCCCCTTGTCCAATAAGATCCATATCGCCAGCCGCTCTTAATCACTGTCAGAGATAAAGGAATCATGCACCCTTTTCCAGAATGGAAACGGGCGGAATCGGGCGAAGCGGATTTTTTCATCGGCAACGCGGAATTGGATTGACTTCACGTCTTTATGCAGAAGTGTTAAATGGTCAACCGTTACCTGGAAGTCTGGTCTATTAACTGGTTTAAGAGTACAGGTATGGTGGTCAGGAAGGATCAGCGGTGACCCCACTGTCCGGAATACACGGTTGTTGATGGAGGCCATTTCCGCAACTTGGATTGCCCTTAATGAAGGATGCAGTATGGCACCGCCCAGAGCTTTATTGTATGCAGTACTTCCTGAAGGCGTCGATACGCATAAGCCGTCTCCACGGAAGCGTTCAAAATGCTGGCCCCTGATTTCGACATCCATGACGAGGGTGCCTTCAACAGATTTGACGGTCGATTCATTCAGGGCTAAATACCTGGTTTCCCTGCCGCCATGCTGGTACCTGATGATGACCTCGAGCAATGGGTATTCGATCACCTGGTATGGCGTTTTGGCCACGGCGATGACAAGTTTTTCGATTTCTTCAGGGACCCAGTCGGCATAAAAGCCCAGGTGTCCGGTATGTACTCCAATGAAAGCTGTTTTGTCCAGCCTGCTGCTGTATCGGTGGAAGGCATATAATAGAGTGCCATCCCCTCCTACTGAGATGCAAATATCCGGCTGGTCTTCATCATATTGTAGATCAAAGTCCAAAAGATACGTTTTCATCTTGTGCATCAACGTATTGGACCGGGAATCCCCTTTTGAAGTGATCGCAAATTTCATGTATCAAACACCCCTGCATTTCGGATTTTAACTATTTCTTTCCATCCTGCTGCATTTCTTTTTTTCGTGTAAAAAATGCTTGTGCATCCTGAATTTCTCCTCTGATGGTCGACATTTCTTCATCGAGCCGGAAAGCGGCCTCTGCTGCACGCTGCAGCCTGATTTTAATATCCTCCGGAAAAAGCCCCTTATATTTATAATTAAGCGAATGTTCTACTGTCGCCCAGAAATTCATCGCCAATGTCCTGATTTGGATTTCTGCCAGGATCTTTCTTTCACCGCGGATTGTCTGTACAGGATAGCGGATTACGACATGATAAGAGCGGTAGCCGCTCGCTTTTTTATGCGATATATAATCCCTTTCTTCTACAATCTCAAAATCATTCCGGCTTCTCAATAGTTCCACGACCGTCTTGATGTCATCAACGAACTGACACATGATTCTCAGGCCGGCAATATCCTGCATTTCTGAATCAAGCTTATCAAGTGATATTCCTTTTTGATGGGCTTTATCGAGGATGCTTGCAATAGGCTTTACCCTTCCCGTGACGAATTCAATCGGGGAATGGTCGGAATGGAGCTCATACTGGCTCCTGATTCCCTTAAGCTTTACCTTCAATTCTTCAACAGCATGCTTATAGGGTTCTAAAAATTGATCCCAGTGTTTCACTTCAGTCACCTCATCCGGTTCTATTCACGAAAGCCTAAGCCGAGGGTGCGGCAAATACCTGTTCCACTTTCGCGACCATTTCCTCTCCGTAATTGCTGTTTCCGGTTATATTTTCAATCAAATATTCCATTTCACTTTGGAAGCGATACAGTTTAATTTTTCCGTCTTTATACGTTAAAAAGGTTTCAAGTCCTGCCCGGAGACCATCCTGAATAACACTCCAGGTATCCTCAGGAATGGTGACGTATCGATAACCATCCTCTTGATCAACGATGTAAACAAATGATAATTGATCGGAATCGACGAGCATTTGCCCTGTCGGAACAACACCCGCAAGGTCAGTCTCTATGTTTGCAGAGAGATGTAATTCATTATTTTCAATTTTTGCATCGGTAATTAAAATTCTTTGGCTCATTTCTTCAACCTCCATAATCTTTTTTATTTTATCATATCGCACCATTTTCTACTAAGGATTGAAGCATACCCGATTTAAGGAGATAATAAGGACAACATACTGGAAAGGGCGGAAAAATGTGAGCCAGAATATCGAAATTGAATTTAAGAACATGCTGACTCAAGAAGAATTCCAATTACTAAGAATACACTTTAAAATAGAGCCAGAGCAATTCAAAAAACAAATTAACCATTATTTTGATACTAATTCATTCTCCTTGAAGGACAAAGGTTCTGCATTAAGGATCAGGGAAAAAGGATCAAGCTTTGAAATGACATTGAAGCAGCCTGCTGAACAGGGTTTGCTGGAAACAAACCAGATGTTGACGGCTAGTGAGGCTGAGGATGCTTTGTCTTCAGGTAAGCTTCCTGAAGGTGAAGTAAAAAACGCAGTATCGAAATTACTGCCGGACACAAATTCCCTGAACTACTTCGGATCACTGACAACCGTTCGTGCAGAGGTGGAGTATAAAGATGGATTGCTTGTTTTGGACCATAGTTACTATTTAAATACAGAAGATTATGAGCTAGAATATGAAGTGACGAATGAGTCTGAAGGATATAAAGTTTTCTCCAAATTACTGGAAGAACTAAAAATCCCTCTCAGACCGACCGATAATAAAATTAAAAGATTTTACGCAAAAAAATATAACCTTTTACAAGAATAGAACCAGGCAGGAGAATCATGATGAATGTTAACCAGTTAAAAGTCATGCTTGAATTGCAGGCGCTTCAAAACTTCAACCAGCCAACGAGCCAATCCGGAAATGGCCTTTTCCAGGATATGCTTTCTGGCATCCTCATGGATCAAAGCAATGCTCTTGGTGCTACCGCCACAAGACTGGAAGAATTATTTGACAATGCGCAAACTGCGGTTAACACTTTCGAACTCCCAAAACAGAACATTGCACAGATGCTTCCCCCTTTACAACTGACGAAAGTAGCGGGCAAAAGCACTGCTGATTTTGACAGCATAATTGATAAAGCGGCATCTATGTTCAATATTCCAGCAAAACTCATTAAATCCGTTATTCAAAAGGAATCGAATTTCAATCCAAATGCCGTTAGCCACGCTGGTGCATCAGGGCTGATGCAACTAATGCCTGCGACAGCCAGGGGCCTTGGAGTTAAAAATGTATTTGATCCAGCGGAAAATATAGTTGCCGGAAGTAAATACCTTCGCCAAATGCTCGACAGATATGATAATAATCTAGAGCTGGCGCTTGCAGCCTATAATGCCGGTCCCGGAAATGTAGATAAATATGGCGGAATCCCTCCATTCAAAGAAACGCAAAACTACGTTAGGAAAGTCACGGATGTCTTTTACGGATAAAAGGAAGCTTTAAAAGGAGAATATTCCCATCAGTTTAGACCGTCTGTTAGTGGTAACAGGCGGTCTTTTTGTGTAAATTAGTAAAGCAATCAATAAAAAACCCCTTTTTACAGAATTCAAGACGATTTGTTTGAGATATAAATTTAGCATTGCTACAATAAATAGCATAACTATCAATGCAGAATGAAATTTCAAAATCTATTTTAAAAGGAGTTATCAACATGGTTGAGAATAAGACCTTACCATTCGAAGCCATTGGCGAAGGGACACTTCACCGGCTGGTCGATGCTTTTTACCACCGAGTTGGAATGCATCCTGATCTTGCTCCTATATTCCCGGATGATTTATCAGAAACTGCTAGAAAACAAAAGCAGTTCTTAACTCAATATTTAGGAGGGCCTCCCTTATACACCAATGAACATGGCCATCCAATGCTACGTGCAAGACATTTGCCATTCGATATCACGCCGACCAGAGCGACAGCCTGGCTCGCCTGCATGAACGAGGCAATGGATGAAGTGGGACTTGAAGGGCCAGTAAGAGAGGATTTTTATGCAAGACTTTACCTGACCGCACAGCATATGATTAATACACCAGACGATGATGAAACTGGTGATCATCCATGAAACTGAGCCGGGAAAACCTTTTGAGCTATGACCCATCAGAGTTTTGCCATAGCCTGGATAAAAAACCTATTGAAATTTATATGTTTGTCGACCCGCTCTGTCCAGAATGCTGGGCACTGGAACCAATTATCAAGAAGCTCCAAATCGAATATGGCAGGTATTTTTCCATTCGCCATGTATTAAGCGGCAAATTGGCCACCCTGAACATGAGCAGGAAAAAGCGTTATGAAACGATTGCGGAACTTTGGGAGAAAACAGCAAGCAGAACGGGAATGTCCTGTGACGGATCTCTTTGGTTTGAAAATCCGGTATCATCCCCTTACTTGGCATCCATTGCAATAAAATCCGCTGAGCTTCAGGGTAGAAAAAAAGGCATTGGATTCCTGCGCAAGCTTCAGGAAGTCCTATTTCTTGAAAAACAGAATGTTTCTAACTTCGAGGTGTTAAAAAACTGCGCAAGGAGCGTCGGTTTAGACGTAGAGGAATTTGTCACAGATATTCATTCTGAATCCGCTGCAAAAGCATTTCAGTGTGACTTAAAGATAACGAATGAAATGGATGTCCAGGAAATCCCGACTTTCGTCTTTTTTAACGCTAATGTCGAGGAAGAGGGCATCAAGATTACCGGTCTCTACCCATATGAGGTGTATGTGCAGATTCTTGAGGAAATGCTGCAGGAAAAGCCAGAGCCTGCACAGCCCCCGTTGCTGGAACAATTCCTGAAGCAATACAAGATGGTCGCCTCGAAGGAAGTTGCTGTTGTCTATGACATGACTGTCCAACAGGCCGAGAAGGAATTGAAGAAATTAATGCTAAAACAAAGAGTCGAACAAATCCCTGCTAAATACGGGGTGTTCTGGCGATATCATGAAGGATGACCGTGCATTTGCACGGTTTTTTTATAGGCTCCGTGATCATTTTCATGTAATGTATGAAAATTCATTAGCGGAGAATTTCCTTCTATTGTCTATAGAGGTCGCTTTTGGGGCAGTAATAGACGGAGATATTCCGATTAACTGCATAAAATAAGCCAAATTTCCACGATTTTAATTGTATAACCGGAAAAACGCCTCTTATTTTTACGAAAATAAGGAGTGATTCCAAATTAAGCGGAACTTTTCCGTTAATTTTGGAATCACTGTGAAATCAACATTCAGATAAAACAGAAAAGGCCTTGCAGCTCTCCAACTGCAAGGCCTTTTCTCTATTTTATACGAACAAAGGGGATGGGAGAAATTTTTCACGGTCAAACAAAGGGGTAAATGTTTGCTTGTGATCAACTTCACGCCATAAATATATCATATCTATGCTCCTTTTCACAATATCCTTGTGTGTTATTTCACAATATTGTCAAATCCAATTCATGAATGCCTGGACGCAAGCATATAAATGATATATAAAGTGATTCGGAGTGATTAAATTGGATAAACTGGGACTTTCCCTTATGGCACTTTTCTTACTTTTTTCATTTATACTTAATCTATTAGGATTGATGCATCTCTTACCCCTGTATCTTACTTCCCCTATCCTTTTTCTGGCACTATTTATTTTACTGATATATTTAAATAACCGTAAAAAGTTCAAAGGGTTTTAAATTTGTTTCCTTGATTTACGTGCTAATATCAGCAGGATCTTTATTTTCTACCTAAAAACTTTAAAAACCGGCCGCAATGAACTTTGCGGCCGGTTTCGTTTTGTTATGAAAGCAATGCTTCCATTTCGTTTAGCTTTTCTTCAAAGACTTTCAATGCTTCCTCTATTGGTTTTGCACTTGTCATATCGACTCCTGCCTTTTTCAATACTTCGATTGGGTAATCCGAGCTGCCAGATTTCAGGAAGTCAATATAGCGGTCAACAGCAGGCTGGCCTTCTTCAAGGATTTGTTTGCTCAGCGCTGTTGCTGCACTGAAACCAGTCGCATACTGATAAACATAGTAATTGTAGTAGAAATGCGGGATTCTTGACCATTCAAGACCGATTTCTTCATCAATGATGATGTCCTCTTCACCAAAGTACTTTTTGTTTAGCTCGTAGTAGTCCTTTGTCAGAGAATCAGCTGTCAGTGCCTCGTTATTCTGGGCTTTTTGGTGGATCATATGTTCAAATTCAGCAAACATGGTCTGTCTGAATACTGTTCCACGGAAGCCTTCGAGGTAATGATTCAATAGATACAGACGCTTCTGCTCATCATCGATGGTTTTAAGCATATAGTCATTCAATAACGCTTCATTGCAAGTTGACGCCACTTCAGCGACGAAAATAGAGTAGTTGCCGTAAGGATATGGCTGGGTTTTTCTTGTGTAGTAGCTGTGTACGGAATGGCCGAACTCATGAGCCAGCGTAAACAAATTATTTACATTGTCCTGCCAGTTCATCAGGATATATGGATTTGTGCCATATGCACCAGAAGAATAGGCGCCGCTGCGTTTCCCTTTGTTCTCATACACATCCACCCAGCGGTTTTCGAATCCTTCCTTAAGGATATTGTTATATTCATCGCCAAGAGGTTCTAAACCTTTTAGGACATATTCCTTTGCTTCTCCATAAGGAATCTCCATTTTAACATCCTTAACAAGCGGTGTGTACAGGTCATACATATGAAGCTTCTCCAAACCTAGTACCTTCCTGCGGAGCTTTACATATCTGTGAAGCAGGTGCAGATTGTCATTCACCGTATTCACAAGATTTTCATAGACACTTTCAGGAATATTGTTCGCAGCAAGCGCAGCATGCCTCGCAGAGTCATATTTGCGGATTCTTGCATTGAAGTTATCCTTTTTGATATTGCCGCTCAATGTGCTGGCAAAAGTATTCTTGAAGCTGCCATATGTTTTATACACAGCCTTGAAAGCATCCTCACGAACCCTGCGATCCTCGCTTTCCAGGAACCTGATATAACGGCCGTGCGTGATTTCCACATCTTCTCCGTTCTCATCCTTGATGGAAGGAAATTCGAGATCGGCATTGTTCAGCATTCCAAATGTATTTGAAGGTGAACTCATCACTTCTGAGGCCTGAGCCAGAAGTGCTTCCTCTTCAGCTGAAAGGACATGCGGGCGCTGAAGGTTGATTTCCTCCAATGCATGCTCATACAGCTTCAATTCTTCTTTTTCATTTAAAAAGCCCTTGATCTTCTCTTCATCAACAGCGAGGATTTCAGGTACGATGAAGGCAAGCTCGCTTGCTGCTTGAGAATATAGATTCTTGATACGGTCATCCATACCTTGATAAAAGGAATTGGTTGTATCCTGGTCATAGCGCATATGCGCGTATGTATAAAGTCTTCCTAGACGCTCAAGCAATTTATCCTGCAACTGTAGTGCATTATATAGTTGGTCCGCGCTTTCGCCTAGCTTGCCCTGATACTCCTGGACAGAAGGAATCAAGCCCTTTACTTCATTGAATTCTTGTTCCCATTGCTCATCAACTGCAAAAATATCCTCAAGTCTCCACGTATTCTCTGTGGCAACCTCGTCCCTTACTGGCAATTTCTTTACTGCAGATTCATTTGACATATGGATCCTCCTTACAACAATTTCGGAATTCGAAAAACTTTTCTAGTAACATATTCGCTAATGGATTCTTAATTCCTTCAATAAATCGAAGGAGAAGAAAAATTTTTCATATTAATATACCCATTCTTAACTTCCTTATTTTACGCCACCTTTTCCATTTTCATGTTAGGTTAAAAAGCAATTGGGCAATTTTATTTTGATGTTCAGCAAAAAACTCCGCATCAGCCTCCAGTTGCTCCTCGATAGAGTTAGCAATCACAAATTCCTTTACCACCTGCACGGTACCAGAGTCAATCTTATCCAGATACGATAGCTTGGTTAACAGAAAAACATATTCTGCAAGCGTATACCAGGCATCCCTTTGGCCGGCAGCTGGCAGCAGTCTGAGTTTGATATCCCTTCTTTTAACCCGATTGGCAAAAGCCTCTCGAATGCTCGCATAATATATGATATCCCCTTTTTTAAAATTACGAAAAACATCGAGGTAGAGATAGGTTTGCCAAATGAAGGATGGAGTTTCAATATAGGGGCTTGAGTGTACAGGAAGACCGAAAACAGGAGGGAGAGAGAGAAGGCTTAAACGGTTACGGTACAACTCTTTTAAAAATCGGTTTTGCCTTGCGCCAGGCGATCGCAGATACTGTGATTTCAACTTTTGATTCTCGTTTAGCCAGATTTTCATAAAGGGAAACTTTCCTGCAGCGGGACTAATGAGGTGCTGAATTGAAAATTGATTAAGAGACTTTACTTCAAGATTAGTGATGGTTTTTCTTGCGGAAATTGGAATAGCACCATGAAGGTTGATGAATTGTCCAGAAATCGGGCAAAAAGCGGGGATATTCCAACTGTGCCGATGCCGACGAATGAAGAGGTAGAGGAAGTTATTCAATGACACAACATTCTTCGTCTTCCGTTTAACCAGTGTTTCGGCAGCAATCCAAATCGGGATTACACCATGATCAAGATACGTTTTCGTTCTCTTTTCAAATATCTCAGCAGATATGACTGAACATTGGAATTCAATCGCATATTTTTGACTCTGTAATTTAAAAGCAACATCCGGTTTTTGCTTCATCAGTGGATCATAGCTCTCTAATTCAGCTTGGATTCCCTGCTTTTTCAGCCAATCATAAAGCATTAGCTTCCCTGATCGATGATAATCTGATTCTCGATCATACTCATACTGGCAGCTGCCACCTGCCAAATGTGAAAAATGCCAGCTCTTCTTGCTTCCTAACTTCATGACCACTTCTTCACCGCACTCCGGACAGTGAAACTTCTCCCGTGAACGGATTCCTATTAAATCACTCTTATTCCACTTTTCTCCCAGTGATAATCTTTTACCATTGCTCATGTTTGCTACTAGCACATTCTTTGCGCCTCCTTCCACTGTGAAATATTCTCTGCAACTTAGGAAATACCTTTTTAAAATATAAAAGGTTTATAAAACGTTCACAAAAAAGAAAAACCCGGACACTTGATCCGGGATGTTAAAGCATCGGCGACAGGAGCCGGGATGTGGATTCCAGAAGCCTATAGCCGATATGGCGTTTATTGAAGTCATCCATGACAATCTCTGTTGAATCGAGAATATCGTTTTCGAATTCTTTCACAAGCTTCACCGTGCTGCTAGTTTTATAAAGAAAAGCATTGACCTCGAAATTCAGGTGGAAACTTCTCATATCCATATTCGAAGTTCCGATGGAAGCGAGATGACCATCAACAATAACAATCTTGCTGTGCATGAAGCCTTTTTCATATTCATATATCTTCACACCAGCTTCGAGCAACTCAGGAAAATACGACCTCGAAGCAAAGAACACGATTTTTTTATCTGGCCGCTTCGGCACTAAGAGCCTGACATCCAGTCCACTGAGGGCGGCAACTTTTATCGCACTGAAAATGTCTTCATCAGGAATGAAGTATGGTGAGGCAATCCAAACAGACTTATCAGCAGAGGAAATCATTGAAAAGAAAATATTCTTGATGACACTCCATTCATTATCAGGACCCCCTGCAATCATTTGTACCCCGCCATGTGTGTTAGCCTGCAGAGCTGGCGACAGATAATCCGACGTCAAAAAGCTATTGTTCGTCATGTAATACCAATCTTGAAGGAAAATCAGCTGCAAGCTCCGTACCGCTTCTCCTTTTGCCATTAAATGAGTATCACGCCAAAACCCAAAGCCTTCGTCCCTTCCAAGGTATTCATCACCGATATTCAGGCCTCCGACAAAACCGACCGTCCCATCTATGACGATGATTTTCCTATGATTCCTAAAGTTGAATTTACTGTTAAGGAACGGCAGGCGGACAGGCCCGAATTCAACCACTTCTACCCCCGCTTCACTCAAGTCAGCAATATACTTTTTCGAGAGCTTCCAGGATCCAACAGAATCGTAAAGAAACCGAACCTTTACTCCTTTACTTGCTTTACTGATCAAAACCTCTTTAATTTCCTCCCCTATCTCATCATGGCGGACAATGTAATATTCCATGTGAATATGGTGGGTTGCCTTTTTCAATTCTTCGAGGATATGACGAAAGGTTTCATCTCCATTCGTCAGTACTTGTGTCGAAGTCGCAAATGAAATCGGGCTGTTTCCCAGCTTCTGGGCAAGATTGAATAATCGGCGATGGTCTTCTTCCATTTCCAGCATTCTTGCTTTGTTGGCTCTCTCACTGTCCCCCTCTATCCTTGAGAAAGCCTGTTTATCAAGAAAGTATTTACGGCGGAACATTTTTTCCTTCCGATGGTTCCTGCCGAATAATAAATAAAATATAAAACCAACTACTGGAAATCCACCAAGAACGACAATCCAGGTCAGTGTCTGGGCTGGATGGCGATTCTCGAGGAATATCACAAAGCTGATAAAGATCACGGTTAAAGACATAAAAATACTGATGTATCCAAGATAAACTGTATCAAGTTTTTCATAAAACAAATAATAGATGCCTGCTAAAATTAATAAAAACGCTAAAATCCGCACTGTGTTCTTCATTGTTACCACCTGTTTTCTCTCTCTGGATTTTTTCCCGTAATCATGGTTAGGAGCTTTAGATATATATACGTTTCTATTAAGTAAAGGGATTCATACATAAAAGATTATATCAAAAAAGCCGATTTCATCTCTGAAATCGGCCTGCACTCATGAAAAATGTTTTCTTATGACACCAAATACATCTTCTCCGATAATCTTGTTACCGTATTCATCAAGACGGTGAACCGTAACTGTCGATTCTTGACCATACTCGAGAATGACGCTTAGTATATTGTCAATTTCCTCTTCATCCTCAAAATCCTGCTCAGGAAACTCAATGTACAAATAATACTTATCTTCATAGCTGTACAAGCTAGTTTTTACACTGTCAATTCCCGGCCTTTTTGAAAGTGCTATGACATCTTCGAAATCCTTGAAATAAAGAAGGAATTCTAAATCATCATCGAATGCAGAATCATCATCCTCAATTCCTTTTGGATTGAATTGATGGTCAAGCAGTTCCTCAATTCGTTCATCGACAGGCAAATCCTTCAGCTTGTCATTTGGAAGCGGCAATTCAAACTTAGGACCATCCTTAGAAAGCTGTGCCTTTGTCACCAAAACTTCCAGACCCTTTTCCAGTGCCTGAACCTGGATCCATAAAGGACCTTCAACGGCAAACTCTTCCTCGGCATGGACTTCATCCATCATTTCCCAGAATAGTTCTTCGCTGCGATCACGGTTATACCAGATTTCCTCCCGGTCAAAGCCGCGTTCCTCTATATCCATATATGAAATATAAAACTTAACCGTATTCTCATTAATACGTTCGATTTCCATTCGCTTTCTCTCCCTTCCAGGCAAAGATTTGAAGGGACTAAATACCCCCAAAAAAGCAGTTGGTCTTTATCATTTACCCTTAATAAATAAGTCTGAATCACCTTGATTTACAAAGGGACTGTGTAAAAAAGATAAACAATCTTGTACTTTTATTTTATGTTATGTTAAGCCATTTTGGAAACAAAATATACACCCATTTTTATAAAAGGCTAATGAATGATATCGGCTGAAAAAAATTACAGTTGAAGATGCTGCAGGGAGTCGCAAAATATGATGCCTAAAAGATAGGCATTCGCCCCTTTAGATCCAATCAAGCAGGTTATCCAAATTAAATGGGATTTTAACAAACTAATTTAAAGTATTCTTTACATTTTAGCAGAAAAATGCTTGAATTTCAATTTGTCTGCATGTTCAGGCGAGGAACAAAAATTTATTTTAGATAAAAATAAAAAGCCCCCATAGGGAGCTCTAATGAATTTATTAGGTTTAAGTTTAATTTACTAAACGCTGAGCCTCACGCAATTGGAAAGTACGCACTTTGCGCGGCAGGAACCGTCTGATTTCATCTTCATTATATCCAACCTGCAGGCGTTTTTCATCAATGATAATCGGACGGCGAAGCAAGCCAGGGTTTTCCTTGATAACCTCAAACAATTCCTGTAAAGGCATTGTTTCCAGGTTCACATCAAGCTTTTGGAAGGTCTTAGAACGAGTAGAAATGATCTCATCCGTTCCATCTTCGGTCATACGTAGAATTTCCTTTATCTCATCAATCGATAAAGGCTCAGAGAATATGTTTCTTTCAGTATATGAAATTTCATGTTCTTCCAGCCATGACTTGGCCTTTCTGCATGAGGTACAACTTGGTGAAGTGTATAAAGTGACCATTGGTAATTCACACTCCCTTAGATTTACTTATATATTATTTGCTTCAAATGAACTGTCATTTCTTAAATAATAATAAGTTTAATTTTATAATTCATATTGTTTATTATACACCAAGGATTTAATAAAAGGTATCCCTTTTGATAAATTATTCCGGGTAGTTATGTAAGGTTATTTTTACTCTTCTCTATATATAACGAACGAAATAGAAAAAAGTTTCAATGAAATTATATTTTTTCATCACCTTCTACGTACAATCTATATAAATATTCGTACAATTCATGCCAGTTATGTCCGTCTGGCTTTCATTTTGGTAATTTAATTATATTTACCCGGTCTCACCAGGCTTAAACCTGCTTTTTCAAAAAAGTTTTATTCTCATTTGATTATACAAAAATGAAAACGCAACCAAGTAAAAACCCTGGTTGCGTTTGTGAATTAGATGTCTTGCAGTAAATCATCCCGTTTGTCTTCAACAGTCAGGACTTCTTCAACTGGCTGATATGATGCACCATAAAACTTTTTGTCTTTATAAGTATGGATCATATTGTAGGTTTTCTTCATTGCCTCATAAACCAAATCCTCTGATGCTTCATCCGGCGACCAATAAAGGATTTCCATTTCATTGATTTCTTTCGTAGCGAGCGACCGGCGTCTGTACCCAACTGTCCTGGCATGCTCGAAGCCTTCCCGCTTATAAAAACGAAGGCGTTTTTCAGTATCTGTATCCTCATAATTAACTGGTTCAACCTCAAGGATAATTGGCTTGCCCTTTTCCTTCAGCTTCTCGATCAATTTGTGGCCGAGTCCCTGCCCTCGAGTCGTCTTCGAAACGAAGAGGTAATCAATGAAGACAAAATCGTCTGTCTCTACATACATGAGAACATGGCCAGGGCCTTCATCCTTATGGTAAATCTCTGGTCTTTCCTTTAGAAGTGTTTCCATATGCTCTTTTGATTTCATTTCCTCGATTGGGAAATACTGATTTAATTTTTCATACCAATGCATTGCTTATCTCCTTTTTGATTTTATTCCATCCCGATAAGCACCCAGCTTTTCTTATATAACCATGATCTAACTACTTGTATTATTTTTTCTTTATAAAGTTCTTTTAATACACGAACAATTCTTTTAAAATAAAGATGTACGGGGATCATGAATTATATTTATCACAAAATCACGGTCATTACTTTGTGAAAAAAAAGGTGGAGGTTTATCATGGGCGGTTACATAATGGATTTAACTATCGTTGCTTTACTGATTGTGGGTATCACCGCGACAATTGGTGTCATTACCAATGGAGTAGGAACCAGATTTTTTAGTGGAAATAAAAGAAATGAATTCGTTGATCAATCAACAAGTCTGCAAACTGGCTGGAAAAATGTCGGCGGCAGCAAGAAGTAATCCATATCCCCTTTGTAATTATAACGTACTTTCGTACTGATAATCTAATGATATGAAAAAGCCTGTAATGATTGATCCAGTCATTACAGGCTTTTTTAGTTGAGCTTAAGGTGTGTAATCAACATTGGGCGAGTATCTATTGCTTGCATTCCATAATAAATATTCGTTAATTCCCTGATCCTTCAATGCCCTGATTTGATCTTCGACTTCCTTCTTTCCATATACAAGGTAATTCCCACTGCCTAACCATGATGCGGTGAAATCCTGCAGCCAAGGACGGGATACAGGCGGACTCTTTAATTCCGCAAGTTTTTTCTTTTCTAATTTTGCATATTCCTGAACGAGACGATACGGCTCAGTGTCAGGCTTGGCGATTCCAAAATAAGATGTCCAATGACTTGGATAAATCATTGAGGAAATGACGTCAACATTCTCGGAGATTTTCGAGAAGTTTTGTCCTATTCCCGGAGCTTCCGGGAGAGTGGCAGTATAACCAAAGATATCGACTGATACTTTGACATCATATGGTTTTAGTTCTTTCCGAGCGTACGCCACAAAATCAGTTACTGCTTTAACCCTTTTTTGTACATTATCCATTTCAACATCCTTATAATCACCCATCGAATATTGAAGTTCAGTATCTCTCTTTTCAAATCCCTCTGGGAAGCGGACATAATCGAACTGGATTTCCTGGAATCCCATTTTAGCTGCCTCAATGGCAATTTGAACATTATAATCCCAAACATCTTTCACGAATGGATTGACAAACGACTCGCCCCTTCCGTTTTTCCACACTTGATTTCCATCTTTGAAAGACCATTCAGGCTTTTTATTTGCCAGAGCTGTATCTTTGAAAACTACTACCCTTGCGATAGGGTAAATTTGTTTCTCTTCAAGGGTCTTTAATAGTTTTTGAGGATCCTTAATATAGGGCTTTCCGATATCCTGAAAAGGAGAATCCTCATTTGGTTTATATGTAAGATATCCATGGTCTTCCTTTATATCAATGACCATTGCGTTTAGATCAGTCTCATCAACAAGCTTGGTAAGACTATTAAGCCTCTCTCCTCCAGCTGAATTCCCGGTTACATAGATTCCCCTGACAGCATCAGGATATTCAAAAGAGTAACCTGAATCAAATTTGAACCGTGGCATCTGCTCAGGTAATCCCCTTACCAATGATTGATGTTCCCTGGCCGGAAGTCTTTCTGTTTCATGCGCTTTCGATTCAGCAAACACTGTACTCCCTGTTTGCGAAAAAGAGGCAGCCAATAATGCTGCTGCTGCGATTTTTTTAAACTGCACAAACACCTCTCCTTTCAAAACATACGCCCACAATAGTAGTAGGTATTTTCTATATTATGAATCTATAAGTCTATTTTACCCACTTTCGACAGATTTAGATAATATTGTTGGATTTTTTTATATGGAATTTATTTCCGAACTCTATTTTAATCTCTTACCCTCTTCAAAAAGAATAGCTCTTTAAAACACGGCTGTTGATTTTCGTTCCATCCGCTTCGCCTTCCACTACAATCAGCAGGATGTCAAAAATCAACATATAGCTTTAACAAGCCAAAAAAAAACGATCTCAAAATAAGAGATCGTTAAGATTATTTCACATATTGCTGCTGGTATTGCTTCAGTTCCTTTTCAGAGCAATAGACATAGTGCCCTGGTACAACTTCGCGCATCTTCACTTCTTCTCCGTCTGCATATTGATGCACATTCGGATCATATGTTTTTCTTCTGCGTGTACGCTCAGATTCTGGATCTGGAAGCGGAATCGCTGATAGCAATGATTGAGTGTATGGATGAAGCGGATTTTTGTACAATTCTTCAGCAGTAGTTAACTCAACTAGCTTTCCGAAGTACATTACACCAATTCGGTCACTGATATATTTTACCATCGAAAGATCATGTGCGATAAACAAGTATGTTAAACCTTTTTCACGCTGCAGTTTCTTCATCAGGTTGACAACCTGTGCCTGGATGGAAACATCTAGAGCGGAAATAGGTTCGTCTGCGATAATAAATTCCGGCTGCACAGCAAGGGCACGTGCAATGCCGATACGCTGCCTTTGTCCACCTGAGAATTCATGTGGATAACGGTTGGCGTGTTCTCTGTTTAAGCCAACTGTTTCAAGCAGTTCATATACCATTTCCATTCTTTCTTGCTTACTCTTCGCCAGGCCATGAATATCGATGCCCTCAGCAATAACATCGGAAACCTTCATCCTTGGATTCAAGGATGCATATGGATCTTGGAAAATCATTTGCATACTTCTGTTGAATTTCTTTAAATCTTTTTTGTTCTTCTTGCCGTGTACGTTTTCTCCCTTGTAAAGGACCTCTCCATCTGTCGCTTCATAAAGCCTGATGATTGTTCGGCCAGTTGTGGATTTACCACAACCAGATTCTCCAACCAATCCAAGAGTTTCTCCTTTAAAGATATCAAAAGTAATTCCATCAATCGCTTTTACTTCATTAGGTTGACCCATATTGAAATATTGCTTCAGATTCTTTATTTCAAGAAGCTTTTCTCTATTTTCCATCAGCCAGTCCTCCTCCTACAGTTATTTCGTGCCCATGAATTTACGCATTCTGCTCTTCACAGCTTCCGGCGGTTCTACCTTAGGAGCATCTGGATGCAACAGCCATGTAGCAGCATAATGTGTATCAGACACTTTAAACATTGGAGGCTGTTCTTCTAAGTCGATTTGCATTGCATATTCATTACGAGGTGCAAAAGCATCTCCTTTTGGCGGATGCAATAAGTTTGGCGGAGTACCAGGAATTGCGTATAGTTCCTCTTCTTTGGCATCCAGGCTTGGCATTGAGCTGATCAATCCCCAAGTGTAAGGATGCTGTGGATTGTAGAAGACTTCGTCCACAGTACCGATTTCGACAATTTTTCCACCATACATAACTGCTACCCTGTCCGCTACGTTAGCAACAACACCAAGGTCATGGGTGATGAAAATGATGGAAGTATCGATTTTTTTCTGCAAATCTTTCATTAATTCCAATATCTGTGCCTGTATCGTTACATCCAACGCAGTTGTCGGCTCATCCGCTATTAGAACCTTCGGATTACATGCCAGCGCAATTGCGATAACCACCCTTTGTCTCATACCACCAGAGAATTGGTGAGGGTATTGTTTAACACGCAGCTCAGGTTTAGGAATACCAACCAGCTTCAAAAGCTGGACCGCACGTTCCCTTGCTGATGATTTACTCATATTTTGATGCTTGATCAAAGGTTCCATGATTTGCTTTCCAACAGTCATTGTTGGATTCAATGAAGTCATCGGATCCTGGAAAATCATCGAGATGTCCTGGCCACGAATTTTCTGCATTTGCTTGTCAGTCAATTTAGTTAAGTCCTTGCCTTCAAACAATATTTCGCCTTGCTTGATTTCGGAATTGCCAGGAGGCAGCAATCTCATGATTGCTTTAGTCGTTACTGATTTACCTGATCCCGACTCACCAACTATCGCAAGGGTTTCTCCCTTTTTCAGTTCAAAGTTCACACCGCGGATCGCTTTAACTTCCCCCGCGAATGTATGGAAGGAGATATTTAAATCCTTAACTTCTAAAATATTTTCCATAATACATTCACCTGCCCCTTAATCGCGCATTTTCGGATCAAGCGCATCGCGCAATCCGTCTGCCAGCATATTGAACGTGATCATGATGATACTGATGATAATAGCTGGAATTACCATCTCATGTGGGTGCAATCTTAGCACTTTAAAACCTTCATCAATCAATGTACCGAGTGATGCATATGGATCCTGAAGACCTAGTCCGATGAAGCTCAGGAATGCCTCAAAAAATACTGCATTTGGAATCGTGAACATTGTATTGATAATAATGACACCAGCAAGGTTTGGCAATAAGTGTTTCGAAATGATTTTGCCATCGCTGTTTCCGAGAGTTTTGGAAGCGAGTACAAACTCCTGTTCCTTAAGCTTCAGCGTCTGGGCACGTACCACACGGGCCATACCTACCCAGCCTGTAATCGTCAAGGCAACAGTAATTGATATAATACCAGGCTTCAACACGAGAATCATCAAGATAACTACAATCATTGTCGGAATACCTACTAAGACTTCGGTAATCCTCTGCATGACGTTATCCAATCTTCCACCGAAATATCCTGATATAGCGCCATAAGCAACACCAATTATCATATCAATGACTGCTGCCAAGAGCGCAATGTATAAGGAGATTTGTGTACCTTTCCAGACACGTGTGAATAAATCACGCCCTAAAGCATCAGTACCAAACCAATAATATTCGTCTACTTTTTTGACTTCGTACATATTGATTTCTTTTCCAGCTTTATTTACCTTAACACCGTCAAACGGCAGCCAGCTGATATTTTCGAGTCCCTGGATTCTAGGCGGCAAATTATTATGCCTTACATTTTGAGTATCGAATTCCTTGCCGCTGATCACTGGTCCAAGAAATGCCATGATGATCACTAGTGCCATAACTATCAAACTTACAAGCGCACCCTTATTTTTGCGGACACGCATCCAAGCATCCTGCCAGAAGGTTAAGCTTGGCTTATTAATTTCCTCGCTCTTGGCCGAATCGATCTCCGCCGGCCTAAAACGATCTTTTGGAATTTTAGTTTCAAAGTCAGCCATTACTTATTACCTCCAGACAGCCTGATGCGTGGATCAATAATTCCATAAAGAATATCCACAACAAGGATGATAACTACAAATAATGCAGCAAATAAGATGGTTGTTCCCATGATAACAGGGTAATCATTAAGTGTAATTGATTTTACGAACTGTTCGCCAAGGCCTGGAATCGCAAAAATCTTTTCAATTACTAGTGAACCCGTCATTAATGAAATCGCCAAAGGTCCTAAGACCGTTACCAAAGGAATTAGCGCATTCCTCAGAGCATGCTTAAAGGCAATCTCAAAGAAACTCGCACCCTTAGCTTTTGCCAGCATGATATAATCAGAACCTAAAACCTCAATCATTTCGGTTCTCATGAAACGGGCTGCGATTGCTATAGGCAGCATGGATAAAGCTATGGTCGGAAGGATTGTGTACTCAAATCCTCGCCAGAAAAGTACAGGGAACCAGCCAAGTTTAACACCTATATAATATTGAAGTAATCCAGCAAACACGAAGTTTGGAATGGACTTTCCTAATACTGCTATAAACGTTGAGCTATAGTCGACCCATGTATTTTGTCTTAATGCCGCAAATATTCCGAGCAGGATACCTACGACTGTTCCTAAAATCATCGCTTGTGCACCTAGCTGCATGGAAGGTCCAAGACGACCGACCATCATGTCTGTCACAGATCTGTTATTAAATTGAAAGGAAATTCCTAAATCACCTTGCAGCAGGTTTCCAATATACTTCGCATACTGCACAGGTACCGGCTGGTCAAGACCATATTTCGCTTTCATGATTTCCATTTGTGCCGGCCCCAATTTGTTCGCACTAGCAAAAGGCGTACCTGGGATGATCTTCATTAAGAAAAATGTTAGGGACGCAATGATGAAAAGAGTCAAAAACATATAAAATACCCTTTTTAACAGGTATTTTGCCATAACCGTGCACCTCCTGTATTATTTCAATTTTCCCTATTATTCGACAAATGCTATACAGGGAAAAAGAGAGTATATCTAGATATACTCTCTTTCTATCCTCAGAATTATTACACTCTGAAATAAGAAACTTGCTTCAGTTATTATTCTTCGCCTTCAATTGTTACCCATTGGAATGAGTAGTCAGGACCGTAGTTGTAGATCGCAAGACCTTTAACGTTCGGGTTAAGAAGGATGTTAGCTGCACGCTGGTAAACAGGTGCTAGACCAGCATCTTCTTCAAGCATGATTCTTTCAGCTTCTTGCTGTGCTTCCCATTGAGCTTTTTCGTCAGTAGCAAGTTTGCCTTGAGCATCCTTGATCAACTGATCGTACTTCTCGTTTGAGTAGCCCATTCTGTTGCTTCCACCGTCAGTGATCCAAAGGTCAGTGAACGACAATGCGTTACCGTAGTCAGGACCCCATCCAGCGAATTGAAGATCATAATCCATAGCGTTGTCACGCTCTAGACGTACTGCGAAAGGAACACTTTCAAGATTGATTGTCAAACCAGGAAGGTTTGTTTCCAACTGGTTCTTGATGTAAGCGTCAGTCTTCTTAGCTGCTTCAGTGTCTCCACCAAGGTAGCGAAGTTCTAACTTATCTACACCAAGTTCCTTAAGACCAGTTTCCCAATATTTCTTAGCTTCTTCAGCATTGAATTCAATCAGGTCGCCGTGCTTTTCACGGAAATCTTCACCATCAAGAGTTACGAAATCTTTTGGTACAAAGTAGTTAGCAGCAACTGAACCGTTGTTCAGGATGCTAGCAGCAAGGTCTTCTTTGTTGAAGCCCATTGCGATTGCTTTACGGATGTTAACGTTAGCAAGTGCTTCGTTCTTCTGGTTCATCTTGATCCAGAATACAGTTGCTTCCATCCAGCTAAGCATGCGCTCGTCGCCTTCGTATGCAGGAACTAGATCAGAAGAAAGCAATCCAGTCATGTCTGTTTCGCCTGCTTCAAAAGCGTTTACAGCAGAGTTAGAATCTTTAACGACGTTTACAGTGATTTTTTCAAGTTTAACTTGGTCAGCATTGTGGTAGTTAGGGTTCTTAGTAAGTACCCACTCTTCAGCGTCAGTGCTTTCCCAAGTTTCCATTACGAATGGACCGTTGTAAAGTAAGTTTTCAGCATTGCTTGCGAAAGCTTCGCCTTTCTCTTCAACAAACTTCTGGTTTTGAGGGTAGAATGTTGGGAAAGCGAAAAGGTCTTGCCAGTAAGCGATTGGCTTTTCAAGTGTTACTTCTAAAGTCTTGTCGTCAATAGCTTTTACACCAAGAGTCGTTACATCATAAGGCTTGCCAGCAGCACCAGCTTCTGTGATTGCCTCAGCACCCTTGATTTTGCCGCCCATCATGTATGGACCATAAGGAGAAGCAGTCTTAGGGTCGATAGCGCGCTGCCAAGCAAATACGAAATCGTGAGCTGTTACAGGCTCGCCGTTAGACCATTTTGAATCGATAAGCTTGAAAGTGTAGACAAGGTTGTCATCACTGATTTGTGGCTCGCCATCTGCTAGTGCAGGAACTGGCTTGTGGTTCTGGTCAAGGCGGTAAAGACCCTCACCTACGTTGTTTATGTAAGTGAAACTTGTAGAACCTTCAGCTAGAACGCTGTCCATTGTTGGAATAGCAGAAGAATCCAACATTCTTAGTTCTTGTGGTACGTTAGCAGTTTCGCCAGTTGTACCTTCGCCATCTTCTGGCTTTTCGTCTCCAGCTTTGTTATCTCCGCCGCTACATGCAGACAGGATTAACGAGAATACTAGAGTCAAAATCAATAGAAATGAAAATTTTGACTTTTTCAAGGATATGCCCCCTCTTTTTTAATGTTTTCTGAAAACTTTTTACATTCCCTATTATACATAGATTAAATTAAATGTTCAATATTTTTGCGCGAAAAATTTACAACTTTGAAACAATAGTAATAAATTTCCTCCTTGATTTGTGTTATAATAGTGACTTATAAGCCTTTATCAAGCAAAATCACCCTGTAACTTATTGTAATATTTGCTTTTTTTTGAGGAGATATTCGCTAAATTACTTTTATGAAATAACAATATAAGGGAGAATTAGAAAAATGCGTAATAGATTTGGGAAAATTTTTTTTGGTTTTTTCTTATCTCAACTTTTAGTTTTGATCCTTTCACTTGTCTATCAACAGAGCATCACCTTGCTTGGTTATGTAAATATTTCTTTTTATATTGCTAGTATCCTGCTTTTCACTTCCCTTATAGTCTTTACAGTCAATTCTGGATTCTTCGACGCTATTTCTTATTCTTTCCGGACTGTTTTTGCCGGCAAAGAGGAGAAGAAAAAGTCTTTTGACGAAATGACGCCATTATCAGAACTTGTCACCATCAACGCAAACCCCCTGTTTTTGGTGGGCTTGCTCGACTTTATCCTTATGCTTGCTGCACTGTACGTTTATTATCTATAAAATCCTCATGGTGCCCTTGCTTATCATTGAAGATTTGATTATAATCATTTTTAATAAATCTAAATCAAAAAGAGCTATGATGAAGAGTAGTACATCTGTTCAAGGCTTTCAGAGAGTTTGTGGTTGGTGGGAACAAACAGCCTGGCATTTGGAATGGACTTTTGAGCTTCTGGTTCGAACTTAAGTAGATCCAGGCGTAATCCTGCGTTAAAGGATCCATGCTTCATTAGCATGGGCAGAGTGACTCATTCGTGAGTAATTAGGGTGGCAACACGGACCATTCGTCCCTATAAATTAGGGACGAATGGTCTTTTTTGTGTTCTCTTTCCTCTGTTTGTAGCAAATGCACAGATACAGACAGAAGAATAGACTATATATTAGGAGGAATTATCATGGAGACTATTTTTTCTGGTATCCAGCCAAGCGGTACAATCACACTTGGCAATTACATCGGCGCAATGAAGCAATTCACAGAACTTCAGGACGAATATAATTGTTACTTCTGTATCGTCGATCAACATGCGATTACCGTGCCGCAGGACCGTTTGCAGCTTCGCAAAAACATTAAAAGCCTTGCAGCTTTGTATATTGCGTCAGGAATTGATCCTGAAAAGGTAACTTTATTCATCCAGTCAGAAGTGCCGGCACATGCTCAGGCAGGATGGATGATGCAATGCGTTGCCTATATTGGCGAGCTTGAAAGAATGACTCAGTTCAAGGATAAATCCACTGGGAAAGAAGCGGTTTCAGCCGGTCTTTTAACTTATCCCCCGTTAATGGCAGCCGACATCCTTCTATATAATACGAATCTTGTACCAGTCGGCGAAGACCAAAAGCAGCATTTAGAGCTGACGAGAGATCTTGCTGAACGCTTCAATAAAAAATACAATGACATTTTTACGATTCCAGACGTCCGCATTGCTAAAGTCGGCGCAAGGGTCATGTCCTTACAGGATCCGCAGAAGAAAATGAGCAAGTCGGATCCTAACAACAAGGCTTTCATCTCCATGCTTGACGAACCGAAGCAAATTGAAAAGAAAATCAAGAGTGCAGTAACAGACTCTGAAGGCATCGTAAAATATGATAAAGAGAACAAGCCAGGAGTTTCAAACCTCTTATCCATCTATTCTATCTTAACCGGTAAAGAAATTGCGGAAATTGAAAAAGACTATGAGGGTAAAGGGTACGGAGATTTCAAGGGTGACCTTGCAAAGGTTGTTGTCGATGTCATTGAACCTATACAGAAAAAATACTATGAGCTGATTGATTCTGCTGAATTGGATGAAATTCTTGATCGTGGCGCTGAAAAAGCAAACCAGGTCGCGAACAAAATGCTTAAGAAAATGGAAAATGCAATGGGCCTGGGGCGCAAACGCAAGTAATAATTTAAAGGAGCTGACACAATGTCAGCTCCTTTTTTAGTTAAGCAAATACAAAGGCTTTGTCAATTTACTTTTGGGCCGTGCTCCATTTCCCAAAGTTTTTCGAAAAAGGCCTGTCCCTTGATTATATTTTCGCAAAATTTTTCGTGCTTAAATGACCATCCAAACTTAGTTTCTTCATATAACTGCTCCCACACCTCTTCAAATGAGAGACGCTGAATTTCTTCATATAGTTCAGGCTTCCATTCAGTGAACCAGTATCGGACTTCTGCTACATTTTTTGAAGAATTCAGTTGATCCATGGCCATGAACAATAATTGCTTTAACTGTCTTTCTTTACGGGTCAACCCCCTCATTAAATCCGGAGAAGGCGATAGGATATGGAAATCCTTTAATGCACTCTGATCATTGAATCCATATTGAATCGTATCCTGATTTTCAATCATTTCGTACACCAGCTGCTCCTGACGAGGGATTAGCCGGCTTTTTCGGATAGGGATATTATAGCCAATCGTGTCAACAGCAAGGATTCCTGTTCCATCTGACACGACGAAGCAATAATCAAGCTGCGTACGTTCATGATTCTTCCGCAAATAGGCCTTTCGGTAAATGTCATCCAGTAGTTGCTGAGGCAACTCTGATAAATCATTCTCAATGTAATTAAATAACACATGGTCAATTTTTAGAAGCGGCACCTGGTCAAGCAGTTCAACACCATCGTCCTTCCGCCATTCGTGGAAATGGCAGACGTTATAGCCATTCTCTTCCCCTTCGAACCAGTTCACCCAGACATCATGAAGATACAACATGATTTTTAACCCCTCACTTCAAGAAACTGTTTGTCCATCAGTATGGGCAGCACTAAGTAAAAATATTCCTTAAAAGGAAGATCAATTTATATCATCATTATGCGGCCAATAAATACTTAACCAGATGATCCCGATTCCTGCAGGCAGTAAGTAGCATTCGACTCTCCGGGAGATAAAGGATAAATACTCATCTAAACCGTGCCCGGCTGTAATCATATTCAAATACGCGATTGCGCTGATCCCTCCGGATACCGCTAATCCAAATCCAATCGTCAAGACAAAAATCCTAAAAATCATAAAAATGGCTCACTTTATACAAACAATTCATATCACGCACATACCTCACCCCGGCCTGTCCATTGTTATCATATATATATGAGGCAAGTTGGTAAGGAAGTACTGAAATATGACTATAGTTAACACAGTAAGGGCTAACTGTTTGTTCAGTTTTATTACCGATCTGGGAGCAACTTCTGATATTTCTCGCCTTTTAGCTTGCTGTTTTGTCCGAGCTTGGGGCTACTTCGGACATTTTCTGCCTTCCAGCTTGCTGTTTTGTCCGAACCTTAACCTACTTCGGACATTTTCTGCCTTCCAGCTTGCTGTTTTGTCCTAACCCCTGGCCTTTTCCTGTCTTTGAACTGATAAGTGATATGGTCCCTTATCATTCATCACACGTTCAAACAGGAAAAATAGGCAAAATAAAAAATCTACCTTTGTATGGTAGATTTTTTAACGGCGTGATCTTGGATTCAATGCATCTTTCAGGCCTTCACCTACGAAGTTGATGGACAAAATCGTGAGCGTGATAGCAAGTGCTGGTGGAATCCAGATCCACGGCTTTCCTTGTAATACGTCTGGTTCATTTGCGAATGCTAGCATGTTACCCCATGATGGAATTTCGGATGGTACACCGAATCCCAAGAAGCTTAGTCCTGTTTCTGCGACAATCATGGAAGCGAACAAGATTGTTGCTTGTACGATGATTGTTGAAAGAACGTTAGGCAGTAAATGCTTTGTGATGACTTTGAATGGTGAACATCCGATTGAGATTGCTGCAAGAATGTATTCGTTCTCCTTCTCTGCCAAGATCTTGCTTCGGACAATCCTTGCTACCCCGCCCCAGCTCAGCAAGCTGATGACCATGATCAGGATGACAAGACCATTGATTTTACCATGGAAAATTGTAGCCAACACGATAACGAAAACAAGGAATGGGAAGTTCAGGACGAAATCAGTAAAACGCATGAGCATGCTGTCTACGATTCCTCCAAAGTATCCTGCGATTGACCCTACAATTGTTCCGAAAAAGATGACGAATAATGTACAGCTAATTCCGACTAAAAGGGAAACCCTTCCGCCGTATAATAATCTCGTGAAAACGTCACGTCCGTTTTTGTCTGTTCCAAGCCAGTGCTCTGCAGATGGCTTTAAGGACATAGATCCAATGTTAATTTTGGTTATATCTGTTGTTGTAATGTATGGAGCCAGGAAAGAGACAATCATTACGAAAATCAAGAAGACCAAGCTTGTCATCGCCAACTTGTTTTTCACAAATTTTCTTCTAGCGATGGCCCAAGGAGACATGCCTTTTTCCGGCTTCAGGTTAATCTGTGTATTATTTGCTGTAGAAACTTCCATAGCCATCCTCCTTAATCAAGCCTGATCCTTGGATCAACGATTCCATATAATATATCTGCAACAAGGTTTCCAAACAGTGTCAAGAATGAGAACATCATTGTCAGTGTCATTAGTACTGGATAGTCTCTCTGGCTGACAGAGTTCAAGAATAGTTGACCGATACCAGGATAAGTGAAGATTGTTTCGGTAATGATTGCGCCACCGACCAATGCAACGATATCGAATCCAAGGAATGTGATCAGCGGGATGATAGAATTACGCAAAATGTGCTGATTGTAGATCTTTTTTTCCGGTGTGCCTTTAGCACGTGCCGTCCTTACAAAATCTTTACGGCTGTTTTCTATAATGTCATTACGCAGGAATTGCGTATAGCTTGCAGTGCTCAATAAACCTAATACAAGTGCTGGTAAGAAAACATGATGAATTCGGCTTAACCAATATGCTGCTGTACCTTCTGTCGTTGAAATATCAACAGAACCGTTTGAAGGGAACCAGCCTAAATTAAATGAGAAGAAATAGATGGCGAACACCCCTGCAACGAATGAAGGGAGGGCCAATCCTATATAGTTGGCGGTACCTATGACGTTATCACCAAGTGTATATGGCTTCCTTCCGGCATAAATACCCATGATAAACGCTAAAACATAAGTTATTAAAATACTTGAAAAACCAAGAAATATCGTATTTGGCAGACGTTCGCCAATGATTTCACTTGCCGGGATTTTATAACGGGTTGATTTCCCGAAGTCTCCCTGCATGAAATTTGTGATCCATGTGAAATATTGAATGTGGACTGGGTCATTATAACCGAGCTTCTCGCGCATCTCTTCTATGTATGCCGGATCCGTATTGTTCGGATCGATCTCCCCACTGAGTGAGTCCCCTGGCATAAGTTTCGCCAGGGAAAACACTACAACAGAGATAAGGAAAAGCATAGGAATCATGCCGAGTATGCGTCGTAAACTGTATTTAAGCATATGCATTCTCCTTAACTGAATAGGTGGTACCTAATGATTATTGCTTGATCCACCATTCATGAGGTGAGTTAGAACCAGAAACGTCGTACTTGACGCCTTGAACGCGCTTAGCAACAGCCATAACTTCTTCTAGTTCAAGGATAGGAAGTGCTGGTACTTCTTCGTTGAAGATTTTCTGCCAGTCAGCATACAATTGTGCACGCTTTTCAGTGTCAGTTCCAACTACTTCAAGGTCAACAGCATCTTCAAGAAGCTTTTGAGCTTCGTCATTTACCCAACGTGGGTAGTTCCATACAGATTCAATGCCCCAAAGTGGTAGTGGATCCGGATCAGCACCAGTTCCCCATCCGCCATAGAATACTTCTAGAGCAGGGTCATCTTTTTCAAGTTGATCATAGTAAAGGTTAACATCAGTCATTTGAAGCTCAGACTTCAAGCCAACTGCTTCCCAATACTGAGTCATAGCTTTTGCACGTGCTTCGAAAGTTGGGTTGCCAGTTGCATAGTGAGAGAACTTAACAGTGAACTTTTCTCCCTTTGGATCTTCACGGAATCCGTCTCCGTCCTTGTCAACATAACCAGCTTTATCAAGGATTTCTTTCGCTTTTTCTGGGTTGTATTCATATTGGATTGGCATATCTTCATTAGGTGCAGCAATCCAGTGTGATGTTGGGATCGGACGGTTAAGCGGCTTTCCTAATCCGCTGAAGAATGCATCTGTCCACTCTTGGCGGTTGATTGCGAAAAGCATAGCTTGGCGCAATTCTTTGCTTGCGTATTTATCTTTGTCCATTACGTTTTTCTTGCCATCATATTTACCAAGTTTGAAACCGATGTAGTAGTATGATAAGCCAGGGAATTTTACAACTTCAACGTTATCAAGTGCTTCGATTTCAGGAAGAACTGTTGGGTGGAATGGAGTCATGTCAAGAGTTCCATTCTTAAGTTCTCCAGTAGTAAGTGAAGAATCGATAACTTTAACAACGATCTTGTCTAAGTGCGGAGCACCTTTCCAGTAGTTTTCGTTTTTAACTAGTTCTACTGATTCACCAGGGATAACCTTTGCAACTTTGAATGGACCAGTTCCTACAGGCTTAGTGCGGACCTGCTCAGAAGCAGCCATATCCTTAGGGTCAATTCCTTCAAATTCCTTGCGTGAAAGCGGGTAAGCCCAAACATTCTCAAGGTTGTTTACGCGAGCTTTGTCAAAAGTGATCTTCAAAGTATAGTCATCAACAACTTCAAGACCGGCAATCTTGTCAGACTTTCCTTCGTTGAAGTCCTTTGCACCTTCGATTGTGTTTACATTAGACCAGCGCTGGTGTTCTCCACCAAGAGTAGCGATTGTTTCAAGAGCGAATACCCAGTCATGAACTGTAAGTTCTTCGCCATTGTGCCATTTTACGCCTTTTTCAAAAGTGAAAGTGAAAACTTTATTGTCTTCAGTTTCCCAGCTTGCGATATTAGGCTCTGCTTTAAGGTTTTCATCATAGTCGATCAATGCATCGTCGAAGAATGCGATGATATCATCGTCTCCGTCAGCATCGTAGAAGTTCCAGTTCAAAAGGCCTTTGAACTCAGAGCTTAAAGCGTAAGTCAATGTACCGCCATCTTGCGGTCCTGTTTCTTCTGCTGCGTTGTCTTTGTCGCCTTCTTTTGGATCAGCTGTTGTCTTCTCTTTGTCTCCTCCGCTGCACGCAGCAAGGAATGTTGATAAAACCAATACTAGCATAGCTAGCCAAAGCAATGGTTTCTTCATGGTTTTCCCCCCGTTTTTTCAATGTATTTTTTGCAAAAATTATTGCCCTAGTAAAGGTGGCAAGCAACTCGGTGTCCTGGCTTCACCTCCTTTAAAGCTGGCTTCACTTGTGAACACTCTGCCATCGCAGCTGGGCAGCGCGGATGGAATGGACATCCTGTCGGAGGGTTCAATGGACTTGGCACATCTCCTTCAAGTACGATCCTTTCCTTCTTCCTGCGCGGATCAGGCATTGGGATGGCTGATATCAAAGCCTGGGTATATGGGTGGAGCGGCTCAGCATACATGCTGTTGCGATCAGCAATTTCTACCATATTGCCGAGATACATTACGCCGATCCGGTCACTCATATGCTTAACGACACTAAGGTCATGAGCGATAAATAAGAAAGTCAAGTCAAATTCCTTCTGAAGCTCTTTCAATAGATTAAGTACCTGGGATTGCACGGATACGTCAAGGGCTGATACCGGCTCATCAGCTATGATCAGCTTCGGTCTCAACGCAAGCGCCCTGGCAATTCCGATCCTTTGTCTCTGTCCGCCCGAAAATTCATGGGCGTATTTATAGTAAGCATCTTCAGGAAGACCAACTTTTGTTAATAAATCCATTACTTCATTCTTCAAGTCCTTCATACTTGCATTCTTGAAGTTCCTGATAGGTTCAGAGACAATGTCACCGACCATTTGCATCGGGTTGAGCGAAGCGTAAGGGTCCTGGAAGACCATCTGGATATCCTGGCGGATCGACTGCAGTGTCTTGCCTCTTAATTTAGTGATATCCTTGCCTTCAAAAATGATTTCACCATCTGTCGCATTCAGCAATCTGATGATTGTTCTCCCGGTTGTTGATTTGCCGCAGCCTGATTCTCCTACGAGACCTAATGTTTCACCCTTTTTGATTTCGAATGAAACATCATCGACTGCTTTGACATTGCCGACCGTGCGGCGGAAGAACCCGCCTTTGACAGGATAATAGGTTTTCAGATTCTTAATTTCCAGCAAATTCTCTTTTTCTATTAAAGTTGTATTGCTCATTATGCCTTAACCCCTTCTTTTGGCATACTTGCTTCATATAGAATGCACGCCACTTCATGTCCTTGCTCGATTTCTCCAAGCTGTGGAGTGATACTAGTACACTCTGGCATTGCTTTCGGACAACGGTTTGCGAAACGGCAGCCAGTTGCTGGCATATTTTTAAGCGAAGGGACAATCCCTTTGATTGAGCTTAGTTCTTCTTTGTCTTCATCCATCTTAGGAATGGCACCCATCATCAATTCTGTGTATGGATGCTTCGGGTTATAGAAAAGTGTGTCAACATCAGCACGTTCTACGATCCGGCCTGCATACATTACGATGACTTCATCACACATCTCTGCAACAACGCCAAGGTCATGAGTGATCATGATGACTGACATATCATTTACTTCCTGGATACTCTTAAGCAAATCGAGAATCTGGGCTTGGACTGTTACATCCAATGCTGTTGTAGGCTCGTCCGCAATAAGAAGCTTTGGCTGGTTTGCAATGGCCATCGCTATCATAACCCTTTGTCTCATACCGCCGGATAGCTGGTGCGGATACTCATCTACGATTTTCTCTGGGCGGGAAATGCCTACACTTTTCAATAACGCAATGCTTTTCTGCCTTGCTTCTGCTTTAGAGATTTTCGTGTGGTTAAACAATACTTCCTGCAGCTGGAATCCTATCGTAAAAACTGGATTCATCGATGTCATCGGCTCCTGGAAGATCATTGAAATGTCGCGTCCGCGAATTTTATTCATTTCCTTTTCGGATAACTTTTCGAGATGAACTCCCTCAAAAACAATCTCTCCGCCGCGGATCTTTCCAACCCCTTTTGGAAGGAGCTGCATGACCGATAAGCTCATAACTGATTTCCCGCACCCTGATTCGCCAACAACCCCGACAATCTGCCTTGGTTTGACAGCAAAACTCACCTTGTCTACAGCATTATAATATTCGCCATCGATATTGAATGCTGTCTCAAGGTTCTTGACTTCAAGCAAAGGTGCTTCTTTATGTATTGAATAGTTGCTCATTAGGACACCTTCTCACATTTTAAATAATAAAATATTCTGCAAATTCGATATATTTTAATAAAATGTTATTACAGATTTATTACATTTGCAATACTTTTTTTTCAATTGGGAAATTTATAATTTTTTAGATATAGTAAAAAAACCCATGGTTATTGGGTTTTTTAATGTTTTAAAATTATTAAAATTTTAGCAACTTTGTAAATTCAGAAGAAGAAATCTTAAATGATGCTTTTTCAGTAAAATTTCCATATTGTTTATATTGTTTTACTAATTCATAGCCAATCGCATAGCCTAGGAGCCTGGGCCTGCTGCCTAATCCAAACAAAATCTCATCATGGTCACGGTCTTTCCTCGTAATTGAAAGCTTGTTTTCAATATCTTTTCCCCAAAAATCAGCCAGTTTTTTTGTCGAATATCGCTTGCTCCATTCCCCTGTGTACGGTACACCGCAATTTTCGGCAACAGCATGCTCAGCTAAGCCCTCTAAGATCATTGAATCAAGGAGAGTATATTCTTCAGGGTTCTTCTTTTGTGCCTTCATCCTGCAAACATGGTGGTATTCATGTACAAATAATGCCTCCAATTCTCTCTCATCATCGATCGGGGACAGAAAGAGGAACATTTTATCTATGAAGGATAGACCGGATTTCCCTTTCCCTTCCCTCATCAACCTGGCATTCGATTGATCCATTGGAAAAATAAAAATCGGAATATCCGGCCCATTCCATTTTCGTTTGTATTTAATAAAAATTTTCTCTATCCGATTCCAGTACCCTTCTATTTTCAGCTTCTCGAATATCCCTTTGTTTTTGCGATCCGGCTTGTACATGCCGAAGTTCTTTAAATAGGAGTAGACCTTTTTGGGATCATCGGCTCCATGAAAATGGTCAAGCAGTTTTTCACATATCTTCTTTGTATCGTCAAAATCAGTTTCAAGCCAATTATCTGTCCTTACGATCACATTGCATTCCCTCCACTGTCTTCCTTTTTTACACCTATTTTATGAATTTAACAGTCAATGGTTCGAAAGCGTTCTTCACTCACGAAAATTTTCCCAACATAAGATAAAAGCCAGAGAGGCCCCTGGCTTTTCAGTGTTCATATAAGTGTCTTGGTATCCCAACCTGTGACCAGATCTTATTCGTTAATCTTCGGGTCAAGAGCATCCCTCAGTCCATCCCCTACAAAGTTGAAACAAATGACGGTCAGCAGGATCATCAATCCTGGGGCAAGCGGATACCACCATGATTTCAGGAGAATTGTAAAATTCTGTGCGTCCTGGAGCATATTCCCCCAGCTTGCGTGCGGCGGTTGGATCCCCAGACCCAAATAGCTCAAGCCTGATTCGGCCAAGATGACATAGCCAACTGCCAATGTGGCTGATACGATGATTGGACCCATCGCATTCGGCAAAATATGGGAGAAAATAATCATAGGCGTTTTAGTGCCAATCGTTTTGGATGCCAGGACAAATTCCCTCGACCTTAATGACAGGAACTCACCTCTGACAAGTCGTGCAGTAGTTGTCCATCCCAAGAGCGCGAAGATCAAAATCAATTTATCCACTCCTGGCTTGAAGATCGTGACTAATGTGATCAATAGGAAGATTGATGGGATTGAAAGTATGATATCGACAAATCGCATGATCATCGCATCTACGATCCCGCCAACATAGCCAGCGACTGCTCCGAGGAAGGTACCGATCGTAATGGAGCCCAAAACCGATGCGAATCCGACTAAAAGTGAAATTCTTGCTCCGTATAAAAGTCTTGAAAACATGTCCCTGCCAAACCTATCAGTACCAAGCCAATTCTCACTGTTCGGCGGCTGCAATTTTAAAAGCAAGTTTTGCTTGGAAGGTGAGTACGGGGCAATCATTGGCGCTAACAGAGCAGCAGTTATGATGATGATCAGGAAAATGCCTCCGAATACGGCAAGTTTATTTTTCACAAATTTCCTGACTATGATCCCAAGCATTGTGTCATGCGAGGTGTTTACTCCATGCATTTCCAGGCTGCCAGATTGATTTCCGGCTAGATTTGTTTTTGCCATGTTTACCTCCCCTTAATACTCGATCCTTGGATCAAAAATTGCGTACAGGATGTCCGCGATCAAGTTGCCGATCACAACGAACACTGCCGAGATGACAGTCAATCCCATCAGAACCGGATAATCCCTCTGGAACGCCGAATCCACGAATAGCAAGCCAATTCCCGGCCATGTGAAAATTTTTTCAACGATGACTGCTCCGCCAATGAAGGAAGGAATCATCAAGCCAAAAATCGTGATGACTGGAATCAATCCATTTCGAAGACCGTGCTTGTAAATAACCTTGTTCTCCTTAAAGCCCTTAGCTCTCGCAGTCCGCATATAATCCTGCTTGATCACTTCCATCATGCTCGATCTTGTATACCTTGTCAGTCCTGCCATGTCTGCTGCAGCCAGAACGAATGCCGGCATGATCAAATGGTGGATCCTGTCCCAGAGACTGAATGGCGCATTCAAAGTTGCCACCCCTCCAGTCGGAAACAAGTTATTCTGGACAGCAAAAACCATGATCAAAATCAACCCAAGAAAGAAGTTTGGTGTTGCAACTCCCAAAAAAGATGTAACCGTTACTGTATAGTCTAGCTTTGAATACGGTCTTGTAGCCGATATGACACCAAAAGGAATCGAAATCAACATGGCCAGCAATGTCGAAACTACCATTAATAAAATGGTATTCGGCATCCTGTTCATGATCATTTCTATTACAGGTACCCCTTTGCGGATCAATGAAGTCCCAAAGTCTCCCTGAAGCATGGCTCCGAGCCACTTTAAATATTGGATATGGATCGGATCATTAAGACCGTACCTTTCCATGAATCTGGCCTTGTCCTCAGGGCTGATCGTAGGATCCATCATCAAGCTCGCAGGATCCCCGGGGGCCAGCTTCATGATGGCAAAAGAGACGATGGTAATGCCCAGCAACAATGGAATGGCCATCAGTATTCGGCGAATGATATAAGATAGCATGGCAATTCTCCTTTTGAAATTGAGAGATTATTAAATTTGAAAGGGAAGGGACTCTCCCTTCCCTCCCATCCTGATCCTATTTTTTCAGCCACCACTTGGAGATATCGTAGAAATCATCCTTCGCGTGGAATACATAGCCTTCCAGATTAGCCGGCATGACCCTGTGGACATTTGGATAGTAAAGGAAAGTGTACGGCTGGTCTTCTGCCAGCATCTTATAAATGTCGGCATAAGCTGCTTTATACTCATCCTGATCAAGGATTTGCTTAGCTTCTTCCATCAGCTTATCCGCTTCAGGATTCGAGTACCAAACGAAGTTCAAGCCTTCTTCCATCTGGCTTGTGTGGAAAATATCATACTGATCCGGGAATGTAGACAAGCTCCATCCAAGCACAAGGGCGTCGTAATTCCAGTTTGGAGCCGAGATTTGCTCGATGAACGCACTCCATTCAACGATTTCAGGCTTCGCTTCGATTCCAACTTCCTTTAATTGCTCCTGAAGGACCACGACAATATCTTCCCTTACTTTGTTACCCTGGTTTGTTTTTACCGTAAAGGAGAATTTCTTGCCGTCCTTATCAAGAATCCCGTCACCATCTGAGTCCTTCCAGCCAGCCTCAGCTAGTAAAGATTTTGCTTTTTCAACGTCAAATTCAAATTTAGGAACATCCTCATTGTATGCAAACGATAGTGGACTTTCTGGGACATGCGCCACTTTTCCGTCACCATTCATGACAGAGCTGACGATTGCTTCCCTGTCAATGGCATGAGTGATTGCCTGACGGACTTTTTTGTCTTTGAACAGATCATTCTTCTGGTTGTAACCTAAATATGTGTATGAAAGACCAAGACCGGACTCCACTTTAACTCCCGGGAATGATTTTACAGTTTCAATATCAGTTCCAGGAACACCTGCCGCGAAGTGGATATCTCCAGCCTGGATTTGTGCGATCATCGCATCCATATCAGGCACGATCTTATAGGTGAGCGTATCAAGATATGGACGGCCTTTAAAATAGTCATCAAATGCTTCTACCTTTACATACTCTCCGTCTTTCCATTCTACGAATTTGAACGGACCAGTACCAATCGGGCTTTTCGTATTAAATTCATGCTCGCCAAGCTCTGCAACAGGTACATCCTTAAGGATATGTTCAGGCAGGATGAAATAGCTTAGCGAAACCGGATAGAAGGATGCATCCTTCTTGCTCAGCTTGAACTCGACAGTATAGTCATCAACTTTTGTGACAGACTCCATTGCTTCAAAGGCAGATCCGCGCTCACCATTATAATCAGGATTTTTTGGAATGCTGAAAGTGAATACAACGTCATCGGCAGTGAACTCTTCTCCGTCATGCCATTTGATCCCCTTTTTCAATTTGGCTGTGAATGTCAGCCCATCCTCAGAAATATCGATTGACTCCGCCATGCTCATTGTCGGGTTGAACTCCGTGTCTGATGATACAAGGCTGTCATATATGAAGCCTTCAATGTCAGAGCTGGATGTATCAGTAGAATAAAGCGGGTTGAATACAGTAGGCGCTCCAGTAGAACCAATGATTAAATCTCCGCCTTGCTGCGGACCAGAGGCCTGCTCCTCTTCTTTCGTGCCATCATCTCCAGGAGTTTCTTTCGGATCCTCAGCTTGATTTCCTGTACATGCTGTCAGGAAGATCGACAGGATCAGGGTAAGACTGATTAATAACCAGGAAGCTTTTCTTAATTTCACATTTTTTCCCCCTTAAATTTTTTTACTAGTTTTTTAGAGACAAGCAGAAAGGTGTTCCTATCTCCTCCCTTCAAATCTTGCAGCTGCCCTATGTATATAGATGGCAGGCGACAAAATGATTGCTCTTGACTTCTTTGAAGTCAGGATTCACTTGTTTGCAAAGGTCAAATGCGGCTGGGCACCTTGTATGGAATACACACCCGGTGGGTGGATTTGACGGACTTGGAAGCTCCCCTTTCAGGATGATCCGCTCCCGTTTCATAACTCCTTTTTTCCTCGGAACCGGTACAGCTGACAGCAAAGCCTGTGTGTATGGATGCAGCGGTTCTGCATAAAGCTCTTTCTTGGAGGCAAGCTCCATCATTTTTCCCAGGTACATAACCCCTACCCTGTCACTTATATGCCTCACCACGCTTAAGTCATGAGAGATAAAAAGATAAGTAAGACCGAATTCTTCCTGAAGGTCTTCCATCAAATTGATGATTTGTGCCTGAATCGAGACATCCAGTGCTGACACTGCTTCGTCAGCGATAATCATTTCCGGGTTCAATGCGAGTGTCCTGGCTATCCCGATTCTCTGCCTCTGCCCTCCGGAAAATTCATGTGGATAACGATTGATAAAGGAAGCATTCAAGCCAACCTTTTCTAATAAACTCTCGACATGTTCGTCCCGCTCTTTGCCTCTGTAAATATGGTGAGTATCAAGGGGCTCCCTGATGATCGATCTCAAAGTTTTCCTCGGATTGAGGGAAGCAAAAGGATCCTGGAAGATCATCTGGATATTTTTGCGTACATCCTTCCGCAGTTCGCTCTCAGAAAGATGGGAGATATCCTTGCCATTGAAGATGACTTTTCCATCGGTAGGTTCATAGAGTCGGATGATGGTTCTGCCGACAGTCGACTTCCCGCAGCCTGATTCTCCGACGATTCCCAATGTTTCTCCCTTATTCACCTTCAAATTTATTCCGTCAACTGCCTTTATATGACCAACTGTCTTTTGCAGCAAGCCGGATTTGATAGGAAAGTGTTTCTTTAAATCCTGTAATTCAAGCAAGATTTCAGAGTTGTTTTCCGTTGTTTTATTTTCCGGGGATTCACTTGTTGAGATCATTTCTCCACCTCCTTGCCATCATGTAAAAAACACCTTACAGACCGGGTGCTGTATTTCCTCAGAAGACTCGGCGTTTCACTGAAACAGCGGTCAAAAGCATGTGGACAGCGTGGAGCAAATCGACAGCCTTTCGGCAAATTCTCGGGCGATGGAACATTTCCTTCAATAGAGGCAAGCCGTTCATGATCTTCGTCTATGGATGGAATTGAACCCATGAGACCGTTTGTGTAAGGATGGAGTGGATTTTCAAATAAATCTTCCACCATTGCTTCTTCCACCACTTGGCCCGCATACATGACCACGACCCGGTCAGCAACTTCAGACACCACCCCGAGATCATGTGTGATAATCAGGATGGATGTATTGAATTTCGTACTCAAATCCTTCATCAAATCCAGGATTTGCGCCTGGATGGTCACGTCCAAAGCTGTTGTCGGCTCATCCGCAATCAAAAGCTTCGGGTTGCAGCTCATCGCCATGGCGATCATCACCCTCTGCCTCATCCCTCCAGAAAGACGGTGAGGATAATCATTGATGATCTCCTTGGCACGCGAAAAACCAACGAGTTCTAGCATCTCAATCGCCTTTTTCTTAGCCATTGCCTGATTGAGTCCCTGGTGGTATGTCAGGACTTCCGTGATCTGTTCCCCAATGGTAAGCACAGGATTCAGTGATGTCATCGGCTCCTGGAAAATCATCGAGATGTCATTGCCGCGGATCCTGCACATTTCTTCCTCACTTGCTTTCACCAGATCCCGGCCATCAAATTGAATCTGCCCGTCCACAATTTCCCCGGGTGGACTGGGAATCAATCGCATGATTGATAGAGAAGTAATACTTTTTCCAGATCCCGACTCACCCACCAATGCGACAGTTTCCCCTTTATTGATGACAAGGTCCACTCCATCTACTGCTGGAATCACTGACTTTTTCCTTTTAAAATAGGTTTTTAGATTTTTTAGCTCCAATAAGGCTGTCACGATTCTTGCACACCGCCTATCCAAATGAATTGATATAAAAGATTTGATTTTCTGTTCAGGAGAAGATTCTGATAATTATTAATTATTAGAAACGCCGCCCTTTTATTACACTTTCATTACTTTTTTTAAGATAATATTCCTCGAATATTTTTTAGAAGTATGCTTTTTGAACGAATAATACTTTTTCAGGAAAATAGATTTAGGTATTTTTTCTGTTTAGTTCATGAGGGCTTAAGTCTGGTTTTTCATTGATAAGGATGGGGGCAGTTAAGTGAAATGTAGACTATGGAAGATTTGCTTTTACCGAAATTCGTTTGCTGAATCATTTTCGGGCAATGCAGTGTCTTCATTTTGTCCCAAATGCCCTGTCTGCAAAATAAAAAAGCAGAAACCCGATCAAACAGGGTTTCTGCTTCAATATTGTGAGGGGCTCACCCTCGAAACTTATTATGCTTCGTATTTTCGGAAAGCGATGGTGGCGTTGTGGCCGCCGAAGCCCAGTGAGTTGCTGATTGCTGCATTAACCTCTTGCTTACGCGCTGCGTTCGGCACATAATCGAGGTCACAATCTGGGTCCGGTGTATCCAGGTTGATGGTTGGCGGCAGGATTCCTTCCTTCAAAGCGAGGATTGTGAAGATCGCTTCGATTCCGCCTGCTGCACCAAGCAAGTGGCCTGTCATCGATTTGGTTGAGCTTACTGCAAGCTTGTATGCATGCTCGCCAAACACTGTCTTGATGGCCATTGTTTCAAATTTATCATTATATTCGGTGCTTGTTCCGTGTGCATTGATATACCCAACTTCTTCTGGTGCAAGGCCTGCATCGTCAAGAGCCATTTTCATCGCTCTTGCGCCGCCTTCCCCTTCAGGAGCTGGAGCGGTAATATGGTAGGCATCGCCGGTAGCGCCGTAACCCACGATTTCTGCATAGATTTTAGCTCCGCGTGCCAATGCGTGCTCTAAATCTTCCAAGACAACGATTCCAGCGCCCTCACCCATAACGAAGCCATCTCGATCTTTATCGAAAGGTCTGCTCGCTTTTTGCGGGTCCTGGTTGGTAGAAAGTGCTGTATTCGCACAGAATCCTGCGAAGGACATCTTTGTGATCGGAGCTTCTGCGCCGCCAGTAACCATCACATCGGCATCGCCGCGCTGGATGACCTTGAAAGCATCCCCGATTGAGTTGGTTCCAGTCGCACATGCTGTGACCGTACAGGAATTAAATCCTCTTGCTCCTAGAGTGATGGATACCTGTCCTGTTGCCATATCAGGAATCATCATCGGTACGAAGAAAGGACTGACTCTTCGGTATCCTCGGTTCATGAACGTTTCGTGCTGCTGCTCGAATGTCTCCATCCCGCCGATGCCTGATCCGATCCACACACCGACCCGCGGAGCATTTTCATCTGTGATTTCAAGTCCTGAATCTTTCACAGCCATCAATGAAGCCGCCACTGCATAATGAGTAAAACGGTCCATCTTCCTGGCATCTTTCCTGTCTATAAAGTTCTCAACATTGAATTCTTTTACTTCTGCCGCCACTTTTGCAGGGAATTCATCGGCATTCAGTCTTGTGATCGGGCCGATTCCCGATACTCCTTCAATGATATTATTCCAGGTAGTTCCGGCGTCATTTCCAAGAGGCGTAACAGCCCCGATCCCTGTAACAACAACTCTGCGTTTCTCCATCATTTTGCATCTCCTTTATTCGTACTGTTAATTTATATAGAGTTCATATGATAATTAGTTTAATTACCCCATCGCATTGCAATCGCGCCCCATGTCAATCCGCCGCCAAAGCCAACCATTACTACGACATCTCCATCTTTTATCTTTCCTGCTTCCAGTTCCTCAAAAAGCGAGATTGGAATCGACGCGGCAGATGTATTTCCATATTTATGGACGGTCTTTGACATTTTTTCTACAGGGAGCTCAAGCCGCTGACGAGCTGCTTCCATAATCCTGATATTTGCCTGATGCGGAATCAGGAAATCGACATCTTCTTTTGAGAGCCCGGCTTTTTCCAGGACATTGATACTGCTCTCTCCCATTTGCCTAACTGCAAATTTAAAGACTTCCCGACCATTCATGACGATATAATCATCCTGATATAAGTGCTTCCCACCTGAACCATCGGACCCCAGTTCAAAAGAAAGCACCCCTCTGTTATCTGAAACAGGCCCCATGACAACTGCTCCGGCCCCATCACCGAATAGCACAGCCGTGTTGCGGTCATTCCAGTCGGTTATTTTTGAAAGCTTTTCTACACCTACTATTAAAACATACTTATATGTGCCCGCCTCAATAAATTGTTTTGCGGTAACCATTCCATACATAAATCCAGCACAAGCAGCACTCAAGTCCATTGCTGCAGCTTTTTTCGCTCCCAATTGATCCTGGAGCATACATGCTACAGTTGGGAATGGCTGATCAGGTGTGACAGTCGCCACTAAGATCAAGTCGAGGTCCTCGGCTGAAATCCCCGCATTGCTGATGGCTTCAACAGCAGCACGATAGGCTAAATCTGAAGTATCCATATCGTCGCCTGCTATTCTTCTTTCTTCAATCCCCGTTCTTGTCCTGATCCATTCATCTGAAGTATCCATCTTTTTTTCAAGATCAAGGTTTGTTACAACTTCCTCCGGCAAATACCGCCCAACCCCAGTTATCCCTGCATTCATGGGATCCATCTCCTTTTATATTGGATTCTGTCTATTTAGCTATAATTTATTATCAATTATTATGACTTGGTACTAATTTTATCAGAAACTGCTCTTTCACTGCAACTTAAAAATAAGATTTCCGCACATGCCCTAGTCCATATAGCCAGATCAATCATAAACTGATAGGGAAAAACAATGCTTTCAGGCCGGCTTTTAACGACCTGAAACCATCCAGAATAAGCCAGTCTAACCAGTTGCTCAAAAATACTTTTAAATGTTTTTTTCACTAAAAGTGCCTATAAAAAGAGAAATAGAGAAAGGTGGGAGTGAAGGTGGAGGATGAAAGAACCCGGGACCTCTTTGGTTTTAAGCTCAGGAGGGAAAATGAGGAGAGTTCCGAACAACGTGAACAGGAATATGATCCTTTCGACCATTTCATGTTCGGAAGGTCAAGAAAAACAGAAGAAACGAGTGAGGAAAGTGTCAACAATGTCTCCCCACTAAATAAGTATTTAGGACAAATCGATTTAGATGAAGTGATGTATCATGTAGACACCTTGATCACATCAGCTCGCGAGCTCAAGCCGCTAATGGGAAAGGTACGGCCTCTGTTTGACCAATTTATTGAAAAAAATAAAAGCTGAGGGCAGGCCTCAGCTTTTACTATGTATGCTATTCTTTTGCAGCATCCGCTTTTCCAAGCTCATATGCTTCGTTCATTACATTAGTGAAAAGTGTGAAAAACGGCTGCAGGTTGTCCATTGTCAACTCAATGCCTGCCTCCTGAAGTTTTTGCTGTGCTTCCGGAAGATACTTCATGGCAATTTGCATGAACTCCATTGTTTTGTCATTACTTTGCATGTCTATTGTCTCCTTTGAAATCATTTACTGGTTGGGCAATTTGCCGGTTTCCTTATATGTATTGATATAAGTCCCGATTCTTTCCCTGAAATTTGAATCGACTTGAGGACTGAATTTCCCAAGGGAAATAACTCCATCCTGGAAGTCGAAGCTCAGGTTGCCCGATTTGAGCTCCCCATTATTGTACTTCTCTGCCGTCAGTTCATACAAGTCATCCACATGCTGGACAGTACTGGTCAATACCGTGGACTCACCGAAATCTGATTGGTCGGAAATATAGCCAATCACATATAAACCTCGGTCCTTTACCCTTTCAATGACAGGTACATTATACCCATCTCCAGCAGGGTATATGACATCAGCTCCCTCAGCCAATACATCGTCCAAGACATCGAGTGCCTTCTTTTCGTCATCCCAGTGTCCAACAAGGCGAATGTCGACCTTCATATCCTTATTTTCAAACATCGCGCCATCGTAAAAGCCCTCCACTTCAGGCTGCCACTCATACGCGGCTATGATTCCGACTCTGCCGGTTTCAGACATATAGCTCGCGACCATACCGCCAAAAAAGCCCATAGCATATGCCTTGAAGTTTAAGCTTGTCGTATTTCCTTCCCTCGCATCTCCATTAAAACTAATGAAATGTATGTCGGGATATTCACTTGAAATTTTATTGAAATAAGCAGCGTACTCATTTCCATGTCCATATATAAGATTGACTCCCTGCCGGTCGAACTCCCTCACCGCATCCTCAACAACTTCCTGTGAATTCATCCCTTCTTTGAAGAAGACATCAACTCCCAGGCTGGATTGGATTTGCAGGAGTCCCCGATACCCTTTCGTCCCCCACACCTGATCATTAATAGTTTCAGGCACCAAGAGGCCTACTTTCTCAACCTTGCCCGTAGAAAGAGGTTGTCCGCATCCCCCAAGCAAAAGAAGGCTTAACAATATTAGCCCGAAACGTTTCAGCATCCGATGCATCTCCTTTATGCGCCACTGTGCAATACACTTTTATATTCAGTGTTCGCTTTATTAAAATGGAACCGATTAAAAGAATCTTTTACCATTTTACTCTTTGGAGTATTAGTTTGAAAAGTCATTTATTGAAATTCGCTTACACCCTGCTGTCCTGTATCCGGTTAAATTGCTCCTTTTGCCTGCTTAACCCCTTGCCGATTTGCTCATTTTGTCCTACTGTCATGACCTGGATGGATTTTTTTATTGCAGGTGCTGCAGCCTTATTTCTAAGCAACCCTGCCTCCCTGCCCAGCAGCTCTTCTGCACACTGAAACCATTTATCCTGTTCTCCACTAGATAATATATACTGTCCCTGAAGCCCTGACTCAGCCATTTCCTTTATCATTTTTACAGCATCATCTATATAAAGACAATCATGCGTCCATTCCATGTCAGGTATCTTCTTATTTTTATATGAAGATTGAAACATTGCTTGCTGGAAGAAGCATTCTTCCGGCTGCCATGGTCCATAAATGGTCGGCAAATAAAGTGTAAGAAGATTGGAATCCCAGCTAGAGATCAAAGAGATCACACTTGCCTCTTGCTGTCTCAAATCTGCTTTCTCCTGAGCAAAATAAGCTGGCAATATGACGGCTGTCGGCAGCTTTTTCAGTTGTCGATTTTCTAGGTCACTCAGAAGTACTTTCAATAGATCATCCGAATTTTGCCGACTCTGTAGGGATTCAAACAACGCCACAAATAGAATTCCTTCTGCTCGTTCTGCTTCCCATTCTTGCAGTCCGATTTCCAGGAAGTTGGCATTCCTGCCGATTTCCAGGCGTTTTTCCTCTATAAAATAATCCTTTTTGTTTCCTTCTGTATGGATTCCACTTATCTCAACACCCTGATCAAGCAAATACCGGCACAAGCCATACCCTATAAAATCATATATTCCGAGAATCGTTGCCCTTTCCATTTATATTCCTCCCTGCAAATACTCTCTTGTATCCTATGAATCTAAAAGTCAAAATATTGCAGGGAGTTATAGGACTTGCTCATATTTTGTAAAAAAATGTACGCTTTGGCTTCCTACTTGGAGCATTTTTTCTGAAAGTACATAGCTCACTGTTACCGGCAGGCCATCTTTCTCCCATTCAGCGGACAGTTCCTTAAGGATGCCAGACTGTTTGTAGGACCTGTTTCCTGATAATACATGGATGATTTTGACCGGTGTTTCTTTCTTGAAAACAGGACTGGAAGAGATTTCATCCAGGCTCTCAAGCAGCTTGCTAATTTCTGTTTCGTAAGCCGCTTCTAGTTCAGCGACAAGCTTTTTATAAAAAAACTTATTCTCCTTTTCCTGCTCCAGATGCTTACTTAAAGAGAGGATCGGATTGATTAAGATCAAACTCCTGATTTTAAAGTCACTATCCGCTAAAAGCTTCAAGGCTACAAGTGCGCCCATGCCTTCTGCAACGACATGGAAAGAGGTATTCAAGATTTCATTTCGGACGATATGGCTGCACAGTCTCATCGTTAAATCGACAGCCTTCTCACTTCCCCAGTGCTTTCCATATAAATTTGAATAGAAGACCGTATACCCTTCTTTTTTCCATATGTTCAGTAATGAACGTTTACCTTCATTCTGCGTCCAGAAGCTGCTGCTGTCGTTCACAAAATGCCTTTCGTCTCCGATTGTCAGGATACCGAAACCGTTTGGCCTTTCAGGATAATGGATAACATTCCATTCGGTATCCAGTTTAAAGTTCCGGCTCTCCATCTTACCATCCCCTTTCCCTATAGATTATTCATATTACTGTATGTAATTTAACAGGAAATGAAAGGGGGTTTGCCCATTTTTCAGGATTAATCCCTTCACTTTGCTTTAACCTTCATAACTTTGTCTAATATAATTTTACCAGGTTTTACAAAATAAAGTGTTTCGTGAAAACGCTTTTCAATTTATGTGAAATTCATTTATAATTTATATGGCTTGTGGTAAGATGAGAAAAGATTTAATAATGTAAGAGGTGAAAATCGTGAAATATTTCTGGACATTACTCTGGACATTCCTCCTGGTCCTAATGCTAAATTACGTAGCTGGCGCGATGATCGGCGTTGGACTGGACTTAGCTCAAAGTGCGATCCTGGCAGTTGTGTCAACAATCATTCTCCTTGTGTTTCCTGCTGTTCTTCCAAATGGTTCTGAAGAAAACCATACTCATTAGTACATAAAAAAGTCATCCAGCCGGATGACTTTTTTCATTGGCTCACTTAGGATTCAGTGTTGATATTCGCGTAGGGATGGGAATTCATAAGCGGAGAATTTCCGGCTATTGTATATAGAGGACGCTAATTGAGCCGAAATAAGCGGAGATTTTCCGGTTAACTGCTTTAAATATGACAAAATCCAACGATTCGGACGAAATAAACGGAAAAACGCCCCTTATTTTTAACGAAATAAGGGGCGTTTCCAATTTAAGCGAAAATTTTCCGCTTAGATTCCAAAAAATCAACTTCATTTATAACAGACATTCATTACATAACACTTAATGAGATATCTCCCTCGTTGACGCCAATTTCTACCTGGCTCTTCTCTTTGATCCTGCCTGCAATGATTTCTCTGGCAAGCTTGGTTTCGACACTTCTCTGGATAAATCGCTTCAACGGTCGCGCACCATAAACAGGGTCGAATCCATGTTCAGCTAAAAATTCCTTTGCTTCATCAGTGATTGACAGCTGTATCTGCTGGTCAGCGAGCCTTCCCTGCAAATTCTTCACTAGCTTTTCGACAATCATTTTGATTTCCTTTAATGCTAAAGGCTTGAATAAAATGATTTCATCTACACGGTTAAGGAATTCTGGACGGAAATGGCTGCGCAGTTGCGCCATCACAAGATCCCTCGTTTCAGAGGAAATTTCTTCGTCCCCATCCTGCCGGTCAAGCAAATGATGCGAACCAATATTGGACGTCATGATGATCACCGTATTCTTAAAGTCGACCACCCTGCCCTGAGAATCAGTCACCCGTCCATCATCCAGCATTTGCAGAAGGATATTAAACACTTCTGGATGTGCTTTCTCCACTTCATCGAGGAGGATGACAGAATAAGGGTTCCTTCTGACCGCTTCTGTCAGCTGGCCGCCTTCTTCATACCCTACATATCCTGGAGGTGCGCCAATCAGTCTCGATACAGCATGTTTTTCCATATACTCTGACATATCGATCCGGATGATATGCTCTTCACTATCGAACAATGACTGAGCAAGCGTTTTGGCCAGTTCGGTTTTACCCACACCTGTAGGCCCGAGGAAGATGAATGACCCGATTGGCCTGTTCGGATCCTTGATTCCCGCTCTTGCCCTGAGGACCGCATCGGACACAAGCGATACCGCTTCATCCTGTCCGACAACACGTTCATGGAGGATGCTCTCAAGCTTGAGAAGCTTTTCGCGTTCTCCTTCAACCAGCTTCATCACCGGAATACCTGTCCACCGTGAAACAATCCCGGCAATTTCTTCTTCGGTGACTTCTTCCCGAAGCAATCTTTCTCCTTCATTTTCGCTGACTTCCAATTCGAGTGCCTTCAGATTTTTTTCAAGCTCAGGAATTCGGCCATGCCTAAGTTCAGCTGCTTTATTCAAATCATAGTCATTTTCTGCTTTTTCCAGTTCTCGGCGAAGCTTTTCCAGCAGCTCCCGCTGTTCCTGAACCTTATGGATGCCTTCCTTTTCCTTCTGCCATCTTGATTTCATTGCATTTGCTTTTTCCCTCAAGTTGGCAAGTTCCTTACGAAGAGTTTCGAGTCGCTCCCGGCTGGCATCATCTTTTTCCTTAGTCAACGCAGCTTCTTCAATTTCCAGCTGCATCACCCTTCTGGTCACTTCATCGAGCTCTGTTGGCATCGAATCAATTTCTGTACGAATCATCGCGCATGCTTCATCAACAAGGTCAATCGCCTTGTCCGGCAAAAATCGGTCGGTGATATACCTGTCAGATAATGTCGCTGCAGCAACAAGAGCACGATCATGGATGTTTACTCCATGGTGGATTTCAAACCTTTCCTTCAATCCTCGTAAAATGGACACGGTATCCTCGACATCCGGCTCCTGCACTAATACCTGCTGGAATCTTCGTTCCAGTGCTGGATCCTTTTCAATATACTTGCGATGCTCATCAAGTGTCGTTGCCCCGATACAATGCAGTTCTCCACGAGCAAGCATCGGTTTCAACATATTACCAGCATCCATTGCCCCTTCTGTTTTACCTGCGCCAACAATGGTATGAAGCTCATCGATGAACAACAGGATTTTGCCTTCGCTCTTTTTCACTTCATTTAATACTGCTTTCAGTCTCTCCTCGAATTCCCCACGGAATTTCGCTCCCGCTATCAGCGAACTCATATCCAGTGCGAAAATCGTTTTATCCTTCAGGCCTTCCGGAACATCCCTGCGGACAATCCTCTGTGCAAGCCCTTCGACAATCGCTGTCTTGCCAACACCTGGCTCACCGATCAAAACTGGATTATTTTTCGTCTTCCTTGAGAGGATGCGGATGACATTGCGAATTTCACTGTCCCTGCCGATCACCGGGTCAACCTTTCCTGCCCGGACTTCCTCCACAAGATCACGGCCATACTTTTTTAACACTTCATAAGTTGCTTCTGGGTTTTGTGAAGTCACTCTCTGGTTCCCCCTAACTTCATTGATTTTCGCTAATAATTTTTCTCTGCTAACATTGTATTTTTTTAAAGTTGCCCCTGCTTCTGAGCTCGATATTCCAAGTAAAGATAACAAGACATGTTCAACGGACAAATAATCATCCTCAAACTGTTTCATTTCCTTTTCTGCCTGCGCCAAAACCTTCTGCAGTGTTGCCGTAATATATAATTTCCCCTGTTCTGCCCCGCTGCCAGAAACTTGCGGCTTCTTTGACAGGATATGGTTCAATTCTTCTATATAATGATCTAGATTCAATCCGATTCCAGAAAACAAGGTTGCGGCCAGATTGCCATCCTGTTCAAGAAGGGCAAGCAACAGGTGCACATCATCTACTTCCTGGTGATTATGTTGAACAGCCAGGGTCTGGGCTGATACAAAGGCATTCTGCAAGCTTTCAGTCATTTTATTCAAATCCATGCCCAACCACTCCTTTGACCTTTTTTGACCTTTGATTATATTATAATAAAAATTCCCAATTAGTAAAGCCATCCGCATTGGATGGCTTATGGAAAAACCGTATGAATTTCACCCTCGATTAGCTCATGTCATGTTATTGGTACAGGTTATTTGAACTTAGGCATGTAAGTCCAGTGGCGGTTATGGTTGGAGTTTTCCGGAAAACGGTCCCCAGCTTTAAGCTTGATTTTCTGCGGATTGTTGACATTGCTGCCTGTTTCGCCAATTTCAATGTAAATACCATTATTCGGTGCCTTTTGTCCGGCACGGAACTGATGACTTTGACCCATTTGCCTTCCTCCTTCATTAAAGTATTCCGGCCATTTTATTATTTGCTTATTGTAATAAAGTATTTATGCTTAATTTATCCTTCCAAAAAAAAGGGTTATACGTTACATTAGTGTGTATGAGTTTAAAAAAATGCGGAGGATTCAAAACGATATGGAAAATTTTTATGACTTGCTTAAATACATATTTCTCGGTCTATTTCAGGGTATCACCGAACCGATCCCTGTTTCATCAAGCGGACATCTTGAAATAGCAGAGCATTTTTTCGGGCTTGAAATCAGAGGCATGAGTTTCGCACTACTCGTAAACACAGCTTCTTTATTCGCTGTTCTGTTGATTTATCGTAAAGATATCATGCGATTAATTGTCAATGGACTTGCATATCTTAAGAACAAAGATCCAGAAGCGAAATCTGATTTCATGTTCATCGTTTATCTAATTGTTGGAACCATTCCAGCCGGTGTAATCGGGATCCTTTTTGGGGATTTTATTGAGGACAATTTAGCTTCGATTAAGACTGTTGGTTTTACGCTGTTAGTCACAGGCTTGGCATTGTGGATGATCCGTAACCTGAGAGGCCGTAAAACTGATGGAGACTTAAGCATCAAGGATGCCATTATAGTAGGTTTAGCCCAAGCTGTAGCTCTTATCCCTGGAATTAGCCGTTCTGGAGCGACGATTGTTGCGGCGATGGCACTTGGTATGAAACAGGAAACCGCATTGCGTTACTCTTTCCTTTTATATATTCCAGTCAGCGTCGGTGGCATGATTCTTGGATTTTCAGACATTTTAACTGACCCATACCTTGATGAACTGGCAGTACCATATGTATTTGCATTCATCGCTTCACTGATTGCCTCATACTTCTCTTTAAAATGGTTCATGAATATCATGGCGCGAGGAAATTTGAAGTACTTTGCGATTTACTGTTTCGTTGTAGGACCACTTGTCCTTTTCTTTTCATAAGACAAAAGCCGGCTAACTGATTTGTTAGCCGGTTTTTTCCGTTTAATTTACTGAGAGTAGTTCTATAAGCCTTTTTCGTACATTCAGCCACCGATTTGGGCTTATAGAATCTTTCTATAGAACCTTTTCATACCTTCATCCACTGATTTGGGCTTATAGAATCTTTCTATAGAACCTTTTCATACCTTCATCCACTGTTTGGGCTTATAGAATCTTTCTATAGAACCTTTTCATACCTTCATCCACTGTTTGGGCTTATAGAATCTTTCTATAGAACCTTTTCATACCTTCATCCACCGATTTGGGCTTATAAAAACTTTCTATAGAACCTTTTCATACCTTCATCCACTGATTTGGGCTTATAGAATCTTTCTATAGAACCTTTTCATACCTTCACCCACTGTTCGGGCTTATAGAATCTTTCTATAGAACCTTTTTTACCATAACTCACTATAACGGGACTATGGCACTTTTTAATCCTTCAAAATCTCCACCAGCAATGCTTTCTGGGCATGCAGGCGGTTTCCTGCTTGCTCGAATACGACGGAGTGCGAACCGTCTATGACTTCTGCTGTTACTTCTTCACCGCGGTGTGCGGGGAGACAGTGCATGAATAAATAGTCATCATTAGCTGCCTTTAGCAATTCTTCATTCACCTGGAACTCAGAAAAATCTTTGAGTCTCTGCTCATTTTCATTTTCCTGTCCCATGCTGGTCCACACATCCGTATAGATGATATCTGCGGCATCAACTGCTTCTTCTGGTGAGTCTGTAATGATCAGATTAGCACCGCTCTGCTTTGCAAATTCTTCACACCGTGCTGTTATCTTCTCATCCGGGAAGTATCCCTTTGGAGAAGCAATATAGACATCCATCCCGACTTTTGTACAGGCAATCATCAAGGAATGGGCGACATTGTTTCCATCACCGATGTAAGCAAGCTTGAGGCCTTTTAGCTTCCCTCTTTTTTCATAGATCGTCAAAAGATCTGCAAGTGCCTGGCATGGATGATACAAATCCGTCAATCCGTTGATGACTGGAATGTCAGCAAAGTCGGCAAGTTCTTCAACTGACTTGTGCGAGAAGGTTCTGATCATGATTCCGTCTAGATATTGCGAAAGAACCTGGGCTGTATCTGACACAGTCTCGCCGCGGCCAAGCTGAAGGTCGCTGCCATTTAAGTACAGGGCACTTCCACCCAGCTGGATCATGCCTACCTCAAATGATACTCTCGTTCGCGTTGAGGATTTATCAAAAATCATTCCGAGTATTTTGCCTTTGAGTGGCTGGTCAAATTGTTTATTTAAAGTCTTTTCTTTTAAAGTGATTGCCTTATCTAATAAAGTCAGGATTTCCTGTGGTTCCAAATCAGCCAGGGTTAGCAGGTCCTTTCCTTTTAAATCAATTTGAAGCTGCTTCAATGCTGTCATTCTGCCACCACTTCCTCTCTTGTTTTTGCCAGCCATTTGTCCAGGGGGTTGACATCCCAGCTCTGTACTTTCGCACTTTTTAAGAGTGCAGATAATGTCTCCTTTTGGGTCATTACAATCTTTCTGTTCTTGACAGCCCATTCTCTCCAATAGAGGTCTCTTTCTGATTCACCTGGACAATACAGGGCTGCCACCTTACGAGCTTCTTTTACTTTATCGATATGAATGAAATGAAAGTCTCCGGCCAGTTTCCCTGCGTCCAGTAGCTGTTTTTCATCTACATATGCGATAGCTCCATGGACAGCTTTCCCGCTGATTGAATGAAAGCTTTTGGACAATGCCTCTTCAAGTGTCGAAGCAATGCTGATTCCTTCTCCAGTCGAAATCATTTGCGGACCGGTCTTGGCGTCCAGTCCTTTCAATGCAAAATTCGAAAAAACGGGATGTTTCACGACTGTGTATGGAGCATCGGAGTTTAGCAAAACTTCATCTTTCGACAATTTATATTTCCCAAGCAATATTTTTGTCGCTTTTTTGACTAATTCAACGCCTGCTACCTTGCTGACGATCGGCATTGTCCTGCTTGAGCGTGGATTGACTTCAAGCAAAAATACTTCATGTCCTTTCACAATGAACTGGATGTTCATTAATCCCTTATAATCCAATTCATTCACGATCCGCTTTGCATACTCAGCCATCTTTTCCTTTGTTTCGTTAGAGAAACTGCGGGCAGGAATGATGCAGAAGCTGTCCCCTGAATGGACTCCTGTCTTTTCGATGTGCTCGATGATGGCGGGAATCAGGATATGCTCTCCATCGGCTGCAAGATCCAGTTCCGCCTCTGTTGCTTCAAGGTATTGATCCACCAGGATGGGATATGAAATATTATCTGTCCCCAGAGCAGTTTTAAGTTCCTCTGTATTTCGGATTATCAACATATTCAAGCCGCCAATCACATAAGAAGGCCTGATTAATACCGGAAATCCCAATCTCTTAACAGCGGCCAGCAGTTCACCCTCATCCCCAGCTGTCTCACCCTTTACTCGGGGAATCTGCAGCTTGTCGAGCAACTGGTAAAATTGATCCCTGTCTTCAAATAAATCAATGGTTGCGGAACTCGTTCCCAGCAGCTTGACTCCAGCTTCTTCTAAGCCTTTGGCGAGATTCAAGGCAGTCTGGCCGCCGAGCTGGACAATGACTTCCTCTATCCCTTCCATTTCAATCACATTCAGGATGTCTTCCTGTGTTAAGGGTTCGAAATACAATCGATCTGATATCGTGAAATCTGTGCTGACTGTCTCAGGATTATTGTTGATCATGATTGTTTCTACATCTTCTTCTTTGAGAGCAAATACACCATGAACCGAACAATAATCAAACTCGATTCCCTGACCGATGCTGATCGGACCACTGCCTATGACCAGTACCTTTCGTTTACTGCTTGCGACTTTTGCTTCATTCTCACCAATATAACTTGAGTAATAATAATTTGAAGCAGATTCAAATTCCGCCGCACATGTATCAACCATTTTATAAACTGGTGCAATGCCGTATTTTTTGCGAAGCTCTCTTACCTGCCGTTCGCTAAACTTCCATTCATTTGCCAAATAAGCATCGCTGAACCCTTTCTCTTTCAGATATCTTAACTCAGTAGCTGAGATCGTTTCGATTCCAAGCTTTGCAATTTGATTCTCTACTTCTGTCAAGGATTTGAATCTGTTTAGGAAAAACAGATCTATTTTCGTTTTTTCATGGATAAGCTGGATTGCCTCACCCCGCCGCAGCAGTTCGAGCAATGCAAAAACCCGCTGGTCTGTTTGCTTTCCTGTTAAATCGTATAGCTGATCGACTGTAAATCCTTCAATTGCCGGCAGCTTTAAATCAAGCGTTTTTATGTTCAGAGAACGGACTGCTTTGATAAATGCGCGTTCAAAGCTTCGATCAATTGCCATCGCTTCTCCGGTTGCCTTCATTTGTGTCCCTAAAGTCCTGTCAATGTGCGGGAATTGCTCAAACGGCCATTTCGGTATTTTTACCACTGCATAGTCGAGTGATGGCTCATAGCTGGCAAAGGTATTGCCTGTTACCGGGTTCATGATCTCAGCAAGGTTGTATCCAACTGCCAATTTTGCCGCCATGCGCGCAATCGGGTATCCAGTCGCTTTGGAAGCAAGTGCTGACGACCGGCTGACCCGTGGGTTCACTTCAATTAAATAGTAATTTTTGCTCCTAGGGTCGAGGGCAAACTGGATGTTGCAGCCTCCAACGATTCCAAGTACTGAAATGATTTTAACAGCGGAAGTCCTGAGCATCTGGTATTCCCTGTCTGTAAGCGTCTGTGATGGAGCCACTACGATCGAGTCGCCTGTGTGGATGCCGACCGGGTCGATATTTTCCATATTACAAATGGAAATACAAGTGCCAGCAGCATCACGCATCATTTCGTATTCAATTTCTTTATAGCCGGCAATGCTTCTTTCGACCAGGCATTGATTAATCGGGCTCTCACTAAGCCCTCCGGTAACAAGAGAGACCAATTCTTCCATTGTTCCGGCAATGCCGCCGCCTGTTCCCCCAAGCGTGTAAGCTGGCCTTACAATCAGTGGGAAACCGATTTTTTCTGCGAAAGAGACCGCATCTTCTACAAATTGGACGATCTCACTCTCCGGCACCGGTTCATTAAGCTCATGCATCAGGCTGCGAAATGCTTCCCTGTCTTCACCTTGCTTGATACTTGCAACCGAGGTCCCCAGCACTTTTACATTGTATTTTTCAAGAATTCCTTCCTCACTTAGCTTAAACACCAGGTTCAAACCTGCCTGCCCGCCAAGGGTACCTAATATCCCATCAGGCTTTTCTGCCTGGATCACCTTTTCAACGCCTTCTGCTGTCATTGGTTCAAAATAAACTGCATCTGCAAATACATGATCCGTCATGACGGTTGCCGGGTTATTGTTTACAAGGATGACCCGATAACCTTCTTCTTTCAAGGCAATGCAGGCCTGTGTCCCTGCATAATCAAATTCAGCGGCCTGCCCGATGATGATGGGGCCTGAGCCGATTACCAATATTGACTTGATATTTTTATCCTTAGGCATAGCTGACTACTCTCCGATTTCTGTATTTGACTGTATTGATGAATTCCCCAAATATGAATACACTGTCTTCAGGTCCCGGGCTTGCTTCCGGATGGAACTGGACTGTCATCAGCGGCCATTTCTCATGGTATAGGCCCTCGATTGACTGATCATTTTTATTGAAGAAACGGACCTTCAATCCTGTGTTCCCGATACTATTTTGATCAACCGCAAAGCTGTGGTTTTGGGAAGACATGAATACCCGGTTGCTATTTATATCGTAAACAGGCTGGTTCGCTCCTCGATGGCCAAATAGCATTTTCTTTGTATCCCCTCCAAGTGCGAGCGCTGCCAGCTGGTGCCCTAGACAAATCCCCAATACTGGATAGTGCTCGATTACTTTCCTGATCTCGTGCAGCTGCCCGAATAATTCCTTCGGATCGCCCGGTCCATTTGATAAAAGCACACCATCAGGCTTCAAGGCTGCGATTTGTTCAAAGCTATAATTGTAAGGAACAATTGTTACGAGGCAATTTTGTTTGACCAGATAGTCAGCGATGGATTTTTTAAAGCCGTAATCAATTAACACGATGTGAGTGTCACCAGAGCCAATCGTTTCTGGTGCCCTCGATGATACTTCCTCCACCTTGAGACCATTAACACTGTCACAGCCTGATTCACAGGCTGCTTCTCTTGATAAGAGGGCAGGCATTGTCCCGTTCTGGCGGATGGATTTTACGAGCTCCCGGGTATCCACATGCTCCAGCACGGGAATATCCCATTTCTCCAGATACTCAGTGAAGCTGAGCTGCGCTTCATAGTGATAAGCTGTTTTTGCAGCCTCAAATACAATTACTGCTGCAACATGCGGCTTTTTGCTTTCAAAGTCATGATCATTGATTCCATAATTGCCTATCAACGGGTAGGTGAAAACAATGATTTGATTTTTATATGAAGGATCTGTCAGTACTTCTTGATAACCGGTCATCCCTGTAAAAAATACGATCTCACCGGCAATTCCCTGTTCAGCTAACGATCCATGCAAGTGCCCTTGAAATGTCTTGCCGTCAGCCAGATGCAGATATCCTTTCATCAGACACATCTCCAAACGTATATTTATTTATACTAATTTATTTTTATACAAATAATCCTAAAAAAATTTATACTGTTACTTTATAGTTAGATAATGCGCATTTCATCAATGAGACTGCCTTCTCTATCTCTTCTTGTTTAACATTCAACGGAGGAAGCAGGCGGATTACCTTTTCTCCTGCCGGCAACGCAATCAGTCCTGATTTTCTTAATTCAGCAAGAATTGGCTGTGCAGGTACAGTCAGTTCAATTCCAGCCATCAACCCCATTCCCCTGATGTCTTTAACCACTTCCATCCAACCGAGTTCATTATGGAGTAACCCAAATAGTAGTCCCCCTTTGGCAGATGACTCTTCAAGGAATCCTTCATTAAAAATGATGTCCATAACGGCTATCGCTGCCGCCAAACTGATTGGATTCCCGCCAAATGTCGATCCGTGGCTTCCCGGCCCAAAAAACTCTGCTAACTTAGCTTTACCAATCGCAGCTCCTATCGGAAATCCATTGCCTAGACCTTTGGCAACAGTGATGATATCGGGTTCAATCCCAAAGTGCTGAAAGGCAAATGGCTTCCCTGTCCGGCCAATCCCGGTCTGGATTTCATCGATAATAAGCAAGACGCCATTTTCAGCGCATAACTTTTCGGCTTCTTTTATAAATTCGTTAGTAACGACATGGATTCCGCCTTCACCCTGGATGATTTCAATCAACACTGCAGCTGTATCCTTATCGATTTCAGCTTTCAGTGACTCTAGATTATTGAATGGCAGGTGGATAAATGTTTCAAGCATACATCCGAATCCTTGCTTGATTTTTTCCTGCCCGGTTGCAGCCATCCCAGCGAAGGTCCTGCCGTGAAAGGATTGCAGAAAAGTGATTATTTTTTTCCGTCCAGTTGCCTTCCTTGCCAGTTTAATAGCTGCTTCGTTTGCTTCAGCACCGCTATTGGCAAAAAATACACAATCCAGGCCAGATTCCTCTGCGAGCTTTTTCGCTGCTGCTTCCTGGATGCTCTGCGGAAAAAGATTGGATACATGCCAGAATAATTCCAGCTGTTTCTTGACTGCAATTTCAACTGGCTCCGGACGATGCCCCAAATTGCAGACGCCAATACCAGAAGTGAAATCCAAGTATTGCTGTCCATCCTTTCCATAGAGAATCGTCCCAGCTGCTTTTTCAGGCTCAATTTCCCATCGTTGATAGGTCGGGAATAAATGGCTCATTTATACACCTCTTCCTGTGCGGCAATCGCTGTTCCGTGCCAGCAGTTATTTTTATAGAATTGCTTTTTGCCAGAAATGATCATGGCAGTATCGACGCCAGCCTTTGTAGCTGATAATGCGGACTTAACCTTCGGAACCATTCCTCCATAGATGCTTCCATCTGTGATGCAGCTTTCTATTTGACTATCCGTCATTTCGCTGACCAGCTCTCCATTTATCAGGATTCCATCAACATTGGTCACAAATGCACAGCGTTCAGCCTTTATTGCTTTCGCAATCGAAGCAGCAGCATAATCGCCATTTATATTAAGCTTGCTGCCATCCTCCGTGATCCCGATTGGAGTAATCACGGGAATATAGCCATTATGGATTGCCATCATAATCAAGTCTGTATTCACATGCGTAATGGTTCCAACAAATCCTAAACCCTCTTTATCAATAAAGTCTGCCTGAAGGCAGCGACCATCGCTGCCATTGATGCCCAGAGCATTGAAATCATGCATCGTCAGCATGCTGCATAACTGCCGGTTCGTCTGTCCCGACAGTACCATTTCGACGATTTCCATGGTCTTTTCACATGTCACACGCAGTCCATCATTGAATTTTGTCTCGATTTTATATAACTCAAGCATCGAATTAATCGCTGGACCTCCACCGTGAACAATGACAGGGCAAAACCCATCCTCGATCAATTCTTTAAGACTATTAAAGAAATTGTCATTAAGGTCCTCCAGAACACTTCCACCACATTTAATGACCACCGTCTCCAATTGATCCGCCCCTTTATGTCCGATAGCTTGCATTTATTTTCACATAATCATAGGAAAGGTCGCAGCCCCATGCCATTCCTTTCCCATCTCCCAGATGGAGATCCACGAATATTTCGACCTTGTCATTCAACAGGTACTCCCTTGCTTCATCTTCATCAAAGTCAACGGGTGTGCTTCCCTTCAGCATAGCCATTTCACCCAGGTAGATATCGACTGTTTTTGGGTTTATCGAAGACGGGCTTTGGCCTATCGCCCCAATAATCCGCCCCCAGTTCGCATCTGCGCCGTAAACTGCTGTCTTGACGAGGTTGGAGCCTGCAATCTGTTTTCCTATCATTCGAGCTTCTTCATCAGACATTGCACCAGCTACTGAGATTTCAATCAGCTTAGTTGCTCCTTCACCATCCTTTGCAATCTGTTTCGCAAGACTAGCACAGCTTTCTTTTAACAGTTCCATAAAAACTGTCCAGTCTGGGTGGGTTGGATCCAATGGCTGATTCCCTGCAGTACCATTTGCCATCACAAGCACCATATCATTCGTTGATGTATCTCCGTCCACCGTAATTTGATTGAAGGTTGTGTTTGTTACCTCTTTTAACGCGGCGGTCAGATGTTCACTTGAGACCTTTGCATCTGTTGTTAAGAAACCAAGCATTGTCGCCATATTAGGGTGAATCATTCCTGAACCTTTTGCTGCTCCTCCCATACTCACTGTTACCCCATCAATTTCAGCAGAGTAACAGCAGCTTTTCATTACCGTATCCGTTGTAAGGATTGCGGTTTGAAAATCTTTGGCATCCTCAATTGCTTTGCCAACTGACAGCTTTCCGATACCATTCTGAATTTTTTCCATTTGCATGAATTCACCGATGACACCTGTTGATGCTACAGCAACATGGTGTTCCGGAACCCCAATTTTTTCTGCTGCCAGTGAGCGCATTTTCAAGGCATCCTGATATCCTTGTTCTCCGGTACAAGCATTTGCGCATGCACTGTTGACGACGATTGCCTGGAGCAACTGCTCCTTTGCTATGCTTTCCTGTGTAACCACCAATGGCGCTGCCTGGAAGTGGCTTGTCGTGTAAACCGCTGCACAGGATGCCAGCTCCTCGCTTACAATCATCCCTAAATCTAGCTTGGTATAGCGCAAGCCTGCATGTACTCCACCGCATTGGAACCCTTTTGGCGTTAAAATGCCTCCATCAGGGATATTCTTAATTAACTGTTTGTCGGTCGTTGCCTGGTACATATTTTCCTCCTTTATGGATAGAGTGGAATCATTTCCAGTCCTGCCCTTTCCTCAAATCCAAACATGATATTAGCGTTTTGAACCGCCTGCCCTGCAGCACCTTTCATTAGATTATCGATCACTGAGACAATCGTCAGCCTTCCCGTCCTGCTGTCTGAATTCAATCCTATATCACAGTAGTTCGATCCCTTGACCTCTTTGACGGAAGGGAACACGCCATTCTTCCTAACTCTTATAAAGGGGTGGCCATCATATGTTTCTTTATATAAATCCAGCAATCTAGAAGTATTTAATTCTTCTTTTAACTGGACATATATTGTAGTCATGATTCCCCTCGTGATGGGTATTAAATGTGTGCTGAAGGTTACGTTAACCTCCTCTTCGTTCCAAAGGCTGAGCTGCTGCTCGATTTCAGGGATATGCTGGTGTTCGTTGACTTTATAAATTTTGAAATTTTCATTTAACTCGGCATATAATGTGCCCATTGACGGAGACCTTCCTGCCCCGGAAACACCAGATTTAGCGTCGATTATGATACTGTTTGAATCAATCAGCTTTTCTGTCAGCACAGGTGCCAGCCCGAGGAGAGCTGCCGTAGGATAGCAGCCAGGGTTAGCCAGCAGGTTGGCATTCCTGATCTGCTCCCTATTCCATTCACTAAGCCCGTATACCGCTTGATTCAGAATAGAGGCATCGACCGACTCATGCTTATACCAAGCTTCATATGCTGTTGGGTCTTTCAATCTCAAATCACCTGATAGATCAATAACTTTGATGTTCTTATTGAGAAATGATTCTGCAAGCTTTCCAGATACTTTTGAAGGGGTCGCAAGGAACACTATGTCTGATTCCTCCGCGATTTTGTCTGTTTCAATCTTGGTGAGGACTTTATCAAAAATCCCAGTTAAATGGGGATATTCTTCTGATACAGGTTTTTCATCCCTTGTCGTGTGGATTGAATGGATTTTGATATATGGATGATTTGCAAGGATACGGATCAACTCTCCACCTCCATACCCAGTAGTACCGATGATCGCTGCCTTCACTTGAAACCTCCTTTTCAACTTTATGAATAAATAAACATAAAAATTTATAATTATAAATAAATTTCTTTTTATTATAAAAACAATGGCAAGAAAACGCAATAGATTTATTAACAATATGTGAACAATTCACAATTTTATTGCTGGCTTTGTATGATTTACAATATAATTATATTAATATCAGATACGGAAGGGAGTATAAAACTCCTCTTAATAAGGTGGTATTCATATGTTGACTGCAACAAAGTTGTCACCAAATTTGAATAGGCTTTTTGAAAAGGTCCACAGAATCAAGAGTATTGACAAAGGACGCTTTCTTTTTGAAGAAGGCAATACCGCGGAAGAGTTATACATTATTCAAAGCGGTAAATTTCAAATAAGCAAAATGGTTCCAGATGGCCGCGAGTTAACAATCAGGATGTGTTCAGCTGGCGAATTTGTTGGCGAGTTAGCTTTGTTCAGCCCGGCATCTCAACATATACTGAATGCCCGCGCCTCCGAAAGCGGGACAGTGGCAGTGATTCCAAAAGAAAAGCTAGAGGCTGAAATTGAAAAGGACAGCGGGCTGGCACTGGAGCTCGTAAAGTGGCTTTCCCTCCAGCACCGCAAATCGCAAACAAGGTTCAGGGATCTTGTGCTTCATGGAAAGAAAGGGGCTCTGTACTCAACGCTGATCCGGATGGTGAACAGTTACGGAGTCAAAACGGAAGATGGCTTAAAAATTGATGTATCACTGACAAACCAGGAACTAGCAAACTTTTGCGGCACATCACGCGAGGTCGTGAACAGATTATTGAGCGACCTGAGGAAAAGTAACATCATATCCATTGATAAAGGATTCATAACCGTCCATGCCCTCAATCGGCTAAAGCGAGAAATAGATTGTGAGAATTGTCCAGTTGAAATATGCAATATAGAATAGCAAAAGCCGCCAGTGAAGTCTGGCGGCTTTTCTTATTATCTATTTTACAAAATCGCAAAGAGCATGATGATAAAGAACAGGACGGCGTTGACGATTTCGTATATCCCTACCTTCATGACGGATAGCGATTTGCCATAAAATGCTACAGCTCTGATTAAGCTTGGCACTGCGGCAACAGCGACGATGATCTCACCTGCTGCTAACCATAGAACAGGGACCAAAAGATGGTATGTCCAGGAAATCCATTTGAATTGGCTGTTCTTCTTTTCGCGGATCATTGTTTTTACATAGAATGTACTTCCGGTGAAAAATAGAATGCTGGATGCAAAGACAAGAATTGCATTTTCATTGATATCCCCATTTGGCAGATAGCTGCTGGCCAGGCCGGCAATAGAAAAGACAACAATGGCGCTTAAATCATTCATCAGCGCACGATCTTTATTTTTAGCAGAGAAATACGCATTGATCAAGAAAAACGGAATCATTGCGAGCCCGAAACTTACGATGGTTGGCGTTGTGAACAACGGAACCATCAGGAACGCAAGCGCTGGCATGATATAAATGAGCGCCCATTTACGATAGAATGGAATTTTCTTTTTCTTGAACATTAATAGTAGCGGATATGTTCCTAAATATAATAAAAGCCATCCGATAAAAAACGGGACATGCTGCCAGATTATTTCACTTGCTGCTGCTCCCAGCCAAAAAGGGATGATTAGCATCGCCCAGGCACCATGCTGTTTCGGCATAAATAATTTCATGGATGAACACTCCCTTATGTTTCTTACCTTAAATATAATGCAGTGAAAGGGATGAATAAGTGAAACACATCACATTTTTCCGTGTTAAAACCCAACCGACACCGAAATGTCAAAAAGAAAAAAGAGACTGAACAGAATCAGCCTCTTCTTTCAAACTGGAGCTTTAAAAAGATCTTTTTTAAATATAAATGCGGTTTTAGCAAATAGTAAATTTCCTTCGTGAATGCCAGACTCAACAGGAATAGGAATACCACAATAAAATGCACCTTTGAGAGTATGGAAACGTCAGTGACCAGGCTCCTGTCCGGCTGCAGTTGCGCTAGGCTGATGAGCCATCTAAACAGCAATACCGGTTCGTAAGCAATGCTGCTCGACAGCACGATGGCAATTCCAGTTGCTGTGCTGGCAGCCATAAGTATTTTGACGACGCCGAGCAGAAGCCTCCCTGCTTTCGAACGTGTTCCTTCTTCTCTCGATGCATCGTACTGCCAGACCAGACCCATCGCTACAATTGCCACAACCGAGTATGGATACACAATCCATAAGAAGATATGCAGCATTTCCATCGCTCTCACCTCACACATATGTCACAACCTGAACCCCTTTACATTCTAACTGGGTAAGTATGAAGTGACAGTGACAAAAGTCGCCGTATATGTCCAAAATAAGAACTTTTCTTGCTAAAACTAAAAATAATTAAAGGAAATCACCTAAAGATTATTTGAAATGTGCGTTGTAATCCAGTCAACTCCATCCTCCATATCGAGAACAGGGACAGCTGTATCTTTCAATATATTCACCAGTTCCGGATCCCGGCATAAAACGACCTGGATATTTTCCAGCTTCTCCATTAGCTCTATATCGTCCTCATTACGAAGGATCACAGCCTTAGGATATGGCTCCTGCTTATGGCCTTCTATTAAAATTAGATCTGGCTTGAAGAATGAAAGCATATCTATTTCTTCAGAAAGCGACCAAGATCCGTTTTCCGCCTGGATGACTAACCTGCCTCCGCCTTCGACAAGTGAAACGGCAGCTCCTGCCTTTACATGCTTATCTGAATCCTTTGACTCAACAACCTCCGGCCTGCCTCCATGACCATGATGCTTGATGGTGGCGACCTTCAGACCTGCTGCTGTCAATTGCTGGATCAATCTAAGGCTCAGAGTGGTCTTGCCGCTGTTTTGATATCCTGCCACCTGGAACAGCAACGGTCTTACCAAGGCCATTCACTGCCCACATGGTCTTCGAGAATCAGAACCTCCACTTCAGTTCCTTCCTCAAAGCCTCGTGTACCTCCAGGGAGAATCATCAGGGAGTTAGCACCAGCCAGGCTCATGATGATATTTGATTTATCCAGGCCGCTAGGAGTCACTACCAACTTGCCATCCTGAATGCCAAGAGCACTTCTTACAAATCTGGTAAAAGGGTTCGCTTTAGGGAAATTGGCATCAAGAATCGCTTTTTCCTTCCTCAAATGAGGCTTCTCAGAGAACAGCATTGTCCTGATGATAGGACGGGCGAACAATTCAAAGCCGACATAGCATGCCGATGGATTTCCTGAAAGACCAAACAATAATTTTCCGTCAAGCTGCGCAACCGTAGTGACGCTGCCCGGTCTCATCGCAACTTTATTGAACAGCACTTCTGCTCCCAGTTTCGCATAAATTTCCGGCAGATAGTCGTAATCCCCCACGGATACCCCGCCAGTCGTGATGAATAGATCCACTTCTTCAATTGCTTTGCTCACTGCATCGAAGCATGTATCAAAATCATCAGGCAGCTGGCCAAAGTATTTCACTTCAGCACCGGCACGAAGGATTTGCGCAGAAATCATATAAGAGTTGCTGTTGCGGATTTTTCCAGGTTCAAGCGGCTCATGTACATCAAGCAATTCAGTTCCTGTGGCATAAAGTCCGATTACCGGCTTTTTCGAAACAGGGACTTTGGCATATCCAAAAGTCGCCAGCATTGCCTGGATACCCGGATTGATGAACGTCCCTTTTTTAACAAGCACTTCGCCTTCCCTGGCATCCTCTCCGCGATACGAAACATTGTCACCTTTATTATGCTTGCGCTTCGTTTCCATGTATTTTTTACCGTCCCGCTCAACTTCCCTTGCTAATTCCAGCATGACAACAGAATCTGCACCAACAGGCATTTGGGCTCCTGTCATGATCCTGACCGCCTGGAACGGCCCTAACTCTTTATCCGTCAGCATACCTGCTCCGATATGGTCTACCACCTCAAATTCAACAGCATGATTTTGAGAGGCTTCCTGAGTATCGACAGACCGGATTGCATAGCCATCGTATGGGGCCCGGTCAAAATGCGGCACATCGCTGGTTGCTTTCAAATCCTCCGAAAGATAGCGTCCGTAACTTTCATTGATTGATACATATTCAGTAGAGCCTTTTTTCTTATGCTCCATCACTCTCTTAACTGCTTCCCCGATTGGAATAGGCTTTCTTTTTTCTAACATATGATCAGCTCCTATAGCAGGCTTAATTTCTAAATTTACCCTTTTTATTATAAGAGTAATGTAAAAATGGAAACATAACAAACCTCACAGTATTCTCTCATAAAATCTATTGAAAATATGTAGATTTTTTGTGAAGTGTGATGCACATCACCAAGTAGTAAAACCATTTCCTTTATGATGAGTATGTAAACAGTATTAAATAATTTACTGGAGGTTTCTCACATGAAAATGCCTTTTGATCAAAATTCTTTAGTTAAAGATATTGTCAATATATTCCCGCAATCAAGTGATTTATTCAAGCAAAATAGGCTTGACTTCTGCTGTGGCGGCAATCGTCCTCTTGCTGAAGCAGCAGCCGAACAAAACCTGGATGTCCCTGCAATCATGACGGCGCTCGAGGAGTTATTCCAAAAGCATAACGGAGCTGCAGAAAGCATGGAAGTCTGGACTGAAACTGGTTCTGGGGAATTGATCGAACATATTAAAAACAAATACCACCGCGAGCTTGAAGAAGAATTAAAACTGCTCAGCCCGTATGTAACGAAGGTAGCTAAAGTTCATGGAGACCGTCACGAAGAGCTGTTGAGAGTCTATGAGCTCTTCTACGAGTTGAAGAATGAGCTCCTGGAACATACTGCAAAAGAAGAAGCGACTGTTTTCCCACTATTGCTGCAGCTTGATACGGCTGATCAGGAAAAACGGTCTGAAATGATCGCCGAAATCACCGAGCTTGAGAAGGAACACGATCATGCAGGCTCAATCCTGAAAGAGTTGCGGGAAATCACTGCCGATTTCAATCCGCCACTTGATGCATGCGGAACGTATCGTCTTGTCTACAAGAGGCTGGAAGCATTGGAAGCACACACCTTTATGCATGTGCATCTAGAAAATAATATTCTGTTCCCAAGGTATATCGCTTAATTAGGAGCACTAAAAAATGACCCCATTCCTCATGACAGGCCACTGAAAATCTGCCGATTTTTTAGATTTTCATGATAACCAAACAAAAAAGCCGATCCAACTCCATATTTTTGGAATTGAATCGGCTTTTTTTCCAGTTTCTTGTCCCCTTTGGCCTCTATTGTTGCCCTTTCAGTTTTAAAATTCTTTTTAAATTGACCGTGAAAATGGCCATGGCGCCTTGCATTTCCATGCCAATTAGACCCGAGGATGTGGCTACATCATACCCGTGTCTGTGTTTCAACTCGCTATTCTTCGCTTCAATCTTATAGCGCTCCTTGGACTTCTGCTTAAAGTATTCACTTTCCTGAAACTCTGCCTGGTCTAGGTGTTCAGTTGACTTCAAGGAAACAGAATACGTCTTACTTTTCGCACCTTCTTTATAACAGCCTTCCCTTAAGGGGCAACGCTTGCACTTATCAATATCAAAATAATAGGTATCTACCTGGTTCGTTCCAGTGTTTTTCTTTCCGGTTCGAGCCTTTCTGATTGCGAGGTGTCCTGCTTTACAGACATACATCCCAGCGTCCTTATTAAATTCGAATTCGTCTTCCTTTGAGCGGAATCCCTGGGTAACACTTGGATTCAATTTTGCGACCAAGTTTATTTTGTTTGTTTTACTGTACTTAATATTGTCTTTTTCTGAATACGCCGCATCGCCGATCACAGTCTCAACCTGTATACCTGCGTCTTCGCTTTTCTCAATAAGAGTTTGAAGTTGCTTGCCATCGTTTTTCTCGCCTGTCGTAATGACAGCTGCCGTTATGATTCGTTCCTCGCTCATTGCCAGGTGGGTCTTGTATCCAAAGAAAGAGGAATCTGCCGTCTTGTGTCCCACTTTCGCATCATGATCCTTTGAGCATTTGATCTGTTCAAGGTCATCTGCGACCGTCTCTTTCAATAAGTTAAGCTGTTCTTTTACTACCGGGTATTGAATCAGGGTCTCTTCCTTTTCAATCACTTCAATGAGTTTCTGTGAATAGGCAATTTCATCCTCCAACACATCAGTCTTTGTCTTGGAAGGAAATTTGGATTTCATGGATTCATCGATTTGGTAAATTGCCTTCCTTAGCTTCTTGGAACGCTCCATCAGAACTTCTTTCGGTTTCATCTGATTATAACGGGCTTTTGTATGAGTGGCATCGACAATAATGGATTTGCTTTTGATGATCTCTTTTTCTAAAGCAATCTCCACCGTTTTATTAATAAGCAGATCCAGGAGGTTAATATCCTTTAACCTCAATTTACGGAATTTGGTCAGGGAGCTCGGGTCTATAACTTCCTCTTCTGGAGTCATATCCAGAAAATATTTGAACGACATATCATACTTCGAACGATCAACAATATCCACGTCCGAAAGGTCATGGATGGTTTTTAATAATAGATATTTGAACATGCGAATGGGATCGATTGCGTTCCTGCCGTTATCAAGGCAATACTTATCCTTGAGCTCTTCATAAACAAAGGTAAAGTCAACCAGATCATTAATCTGACGCAACATATTATCCTTTGGCACGATAAGGTCATAGAGACCCATATAAGGACTTAGTTTGATTGATTGTTGCATTGACATCATTGGAACCACCCATTTCAGCTAAATTAATTCTATTATAAAATAAAAACCGCCCAAATCCCTTAAAAAAGTCAGGATTTGAACGGTTTATAGTTTGTCTAAATAAGGTTTAGTAGCACTAGGTTGATTGGAACGGAAGGTGCGTAGACTCCTGCGGGATCAGCGGGACAGGTGAGACCCCGCAGGCGCTTTAGCGCTGAGGAGGCTCACCGCACGCCCCGCGGAAAGCGAAGCAACCTGGAGTGGAAATCAACCGGTCCTATTTAACAAGCTATCCAGTGGGGACTTTTTCAGTGGCCTCTCCTCATGATGGGGTCATTTTTTTCGTTGGTTCATAATGCACCCGAAAACAGCCGGGCGAAGGATTCCTTCGTTCGTTCCCAATATCCGCGCTTATGATATTGAACAGCACTTATTTTCTCCGAATCCTCCAGGTCCTCTTCATAATGAGCTACAAGGTCCCTGATCGAGCTTGTACCAAACAAGAAGACATTCACTTCAAAATTAAGATGGAAGCTCCTCATATCCATATTGGCTGTCCCAATTGAAGCGATATTCCCGTCGACAATGATGACCTTCTGGTGCAAGAACCCCTTTTTATAAGAGTAAATTTCAGCCCCATTGCGCAACAGTTCCGAAAAATACGAGCGGCTGGCATACTGTGTCAGATAACTATCATTGATTTCAGGCACCATGATCCTTACTTCTATTCCTTTGGCTGCCGCCACTCTCAGCGCAGTCCGGATCGCTTCATCAGGAACGAAATAAGGAGTGGCAATCCAGATTGACTTCGTTGCACAGGACATCATTGTGTAGTAAAAATCACTCATGATCCCTTGCTGTGTATCTGGTCCGCTTGGTACAACCTGGATCGCACCATCGAGTTCATCATCTTCGTGTATTTTTTTCACTGCCCGATGATTTTCCAGGACACTCTCACCGCTTATATATTCCCAATCCATCAGGAAGACATTGTGGAGGGTATAGACAGCTTCTCCAGTCAGCATCATATGTGTATCACGCCAGAACCCTATCTTTTCATCTTCACCCAGGTATTCGACTCCGACATTCAAACCGCCGACAAAGCCGATCTCCCCATCGATGACGACGATTTTCCTGTGATTGCGGAAATTGAATTTCTGGTTGAAGAAGCCATACTTCAGCGGGGAAAATGGAGCCGCTTTTATCCCTGCATCCTGCATGGCCTTTAAATCGGCTGCAGCGATTTTCATGCTGCCCGCGGCGTCAAAAATAAATAACACCTCGACACCCTGCCGCGCTTTTTCAATCAGGATCTCGATTATCTCCCTGCCAAGCCGGTCGGACCTGAAGATATAATATTCCATATGAATGAATTTTTCAGCTTCACGCAGTTTCTTTTTAATTTCGGCAAAAGTCTCTTCGCCATTCCTTAGGATTTTTGCCCGGGAAGCGGTTGTAATAGGGGTCAAAGTCGCATTCTTAGCATATTGCGCAAAGCACTGCTGATTCTCGATTAAAAAAGAAAGGTCCCTAGACTCTTCCTTCCTCATCAATTTCTCCCATTGATCACGGTCACGCGTACGCTTACTCTTATACAAGTAACCTTTCAGATACAGCTGGCCCGAAAACAGATAGAAGAAGTAACCGCCCACAGGAAAAAGCAGCATGACATACATCCACATCAGTGTGTGCTGAGCAGAACGGTTCTCAAGCATCAATGAATACATGCTGATCAAGATGATCGTCGCATAAGTAATGATGGCTGTTACTTTGACAGCCTGGCTTTGATCAGTAAAAAGAACGATATAAAAACATACCATTAAAATAAATACAAATAAAAATTCAAGTCTTCTCTTTAGCATTCAGCATTCTCCAACAAATTTTATAGTGATTTATGTATACCCTAAAATCATTTGTCTGGAAACATAGTATGCCCAAATCTCCCTGAAGAGAGTGAAGCCGGCAGAGTTCATTAAAAATAGCCCCAAAAAAAGACCCCCGAAGGAGTCTTAGCCGCCGATATAGGACATTTCAATTTTCTTTCTGTTCGCAACTGTTTCAGCTGTTCGTTCATCTGAATAACGGTCTGTTCTATGATTCCACACGTCCGCTATACGGGCGCGGAGTTCATCATCCGTGGCACCAGCGCGCATGAAGTCGCGGATATCATGGCCATTGCCATTAAACAGGCAAGTGAAAATCTGGCCGTTCGCTGACAAACGTGACCTTGTGCAGCTTGAGCAGAATGACTCTGATACCGATGAAATGAATCCAACATTAATATCCGTACCTTTATAGCGGTATTTCTTGGCGACCTCACCGAAATACTCCGGATCAACAGGTTCCAACTCATATTGCTGGATTAGAAGGTCATGAATCTGTTTCTTGGTGATGACATCGTCCATTTTCCAGCCGTTCGTGCTGCCCACATCCATATATTCAATGTAGCGAAGCTCCAGGCCTTCTTTCTTGCAGAATTCGGCCATTGGAAGAATCTCAGTATCATTGAGTCCCTTTTTGACTACCATATTGATCTTAACGCCCAAGCCAGCTTCCTTTGCTGCCTCAATACCCTTTAACACCGGTCCGACGCCAACATTCCGGCCATTAATTTCCCCAAACAATTCATCCTTTAAACTGTCCAGGCTGATATTGACTCGCTTCAGGCCAGCAGCATGCAGCTCCTCCGCATACTTAGGCAGCATTACGCCATTGGTGGTCAAAGCGATATCCTTTAATCCTTTGATCTCATTCAGCATCCTGACAAGGATCGGCAAATCCTTGCGCATCAATGGCTCCCCGCCTGTGAGCCTGATCTTTTCCACTCCAAGCTCTATGAATAACTTGGCTACACGTTCAATTTCTTCATAAGACAATAACTCGCTTTTGGGAAGAAACTTAAAGTCAGGGCCAAAGATCTCGGCAGGCATACAATACTGACAGCGGAAATTACATCGATCTATAACAGAAATACGCAAATCGCGGAGCGGTCTATTTAATTGGTCTTTAATTATGCTTTTTACCATATGTGTCAACTCCAATTATAGAAGTGATAATTACTGACATTGTAACAGCAACATAGATTGTTAACTGTTAATATTCTCACAGTAACACTTTTAGTCCTCTATTAGAATAGTAGATTTCATCCTTATGTCTATATTACAACATAAAAACTGCCAGGATAGTGTTTTTATGCAGAAATGTCATTATGTTGTCATAAAATCTTCAGAAATGTAAGCGTATTCGTGCTTAAGCCGCCACTTTCCTTGTAAAGGAAGAAAAGACTGCGTCAAGGACGCAGTCTTTTAATAGCTTATTTTTTTTTCATGGTCATTTCACTGAACATGCCCACAAAGTTCTTGAGTTCGCCAGCCTCATTTTTCACCATGCTGATTGTCAGAAATTCAGGATAAATCCTTCCGTTCTTCTTTTTATTCCAGATTTCCCCTTGCCAGGAACCCTTTTCCGAAATCACTTGCCACATCTCCCTGTAAAAGTCTTCCCCATGTTTTCCGGATTGAAGGAAGCGGGGGTTTTTCCCGATCACTTCTTCAGCACTATATCCCGTTACAGTCGTGAAGGCTGGATTAACTTGCTGTATCATACCCTTTAGATCCGTAATCATGATTCCCTCGGCTGTGTGGTCAATGATATTTTTAGCAAGACTCAATTTATCCTGATAGTACATCCAGATCACGATAATCAAACTTGCCAGTGCCACCTGTGATAAGGCCATTAACCCAATGGCGTAATGTCCGGTAAGATTGAACAGGAATGCCAGCATAAGCGGCGGGAAAAATCCTCCTAATCCGCCCATGGCTGATACGATTCCGTTCACGATACCGGCTTGCTTGGAGAAATAAAGCGGAACTAACTTGAAGACCGTTCCATTTCCGATGCCGGCACTGATTGCGACTGCAAGACAGCCAATTGTATACAGTGTCAACGAAGGTGTGAAGGAAAGCAGGAATCCTGAAATTGTCATACCAGCAAACACACCCATCAGTATGACAAATGAGTTGAATTTGTCACCAAGCCAGCCGCCTATCGGCCTGAAAAATGTTGCGAGGGCAATAAAGCCTGCCGTCCTTAGCCCAGCATCGACTTTATCAAGCTCGAAATGAGATACAAGGAAATTTGGCAAATAAATCGTAAAGGCCACAAATGAACCGAAAGTTATGAAATAAAATAAGCTCAGTGCCCAAAGCTTCTGGTTTTTATATACACTCCTGATCTGCTCACCCATTGGAGTCACAACTTTTATTTCTTTCTTGTCACCAAGGAAAAAGTTAAGGACTGCAAATGCAATCAATAGAATCATGAAAAGCTTGACTGTTGTCTCCCACCCGAACTGGGAGGCAATAACCGGTGCCGAAAAAGTTGTGAGTGCAGTTCCAAGGTTTCCTACTCCATATATCCCATTGACGAATCCGTGGCGATCTTTCGGATAATATTTCGGAAGTGAGGTGACTCCTACAGAGAAGATCGCTCCCCCGATTCCGACAAACAATCCTCCAATCAACAAGTCCGTAAAGGAATCAGCGATACTGATGAAAAACACGGGAAACAAAAGGAATGCAAAGCTGGTAAAAAACAGTTTCCTTGCACCATACTTGTTCGTCCAGAACCCAATTGGAATTCTAAGGACAGACCCGAGAACGACAGGTATGGCAGTGGCCATGGCAACCTGGTTCGCATTTAGCTGTATATCCTCCTTAATGAAGGGCATTAACGCCGATAAAATAACCCAGACCATAAATCCGGCCACCAGACTCAGCGTTTGAAGCGGCAATTGGATATTTTGAGGTTTCATGATTTCCCCCTTTTGTTTGCAGATTATTTTAGATAAATAGTAAGAAAAATCAAAAACAATGGATATGACGAACTTCACATCATCTTTTTTGTTCAATAAACTGTCACAGTTGTTTCTAAACATGCGAAACACCCGTCATCTTTTATCGATATAATAAAAACAGAGAAAGACAATGTTTCTAAAATGTGAACAAAACCGTTTAAGATTGTGACGAGATTATGAACTTTCCTTTATCCATATTTAGTTAACACTATCCCGGTGTTATTATTGTGTCAATAAAGATCTGCCACGGAAAAAGCTCTCATACAAAGAGCTAAAATCAAAAAAAGGGTGATGACCATGCCAAACACAACTAAAGTAACTCATTCAATTGAAATTAAAGAATTACTCCAGTTTGCCGACCGGACGATCCATGTTCCAAAAGGTTCATACCTGTTCCAGGAAGGCATGGAGGCTGAGGAGCTTTACTTGATTCTGGGCGGCAAGGTCCAAATCAGCAAGGTCACCCAGGATGGCCGCGAGCTTGCCTTAAGAATCTGCGGGGAAAATGATATTTGCGGAGAACTGACTCTTTTCACCGATGCACCTAAATATCTCTTGAGTGCGCTTATACTCGAAGATGCAAAAATCGCAGCAATCAGAAAAGATGTGATTGAAAAGGAGATTTTCCACAATCCGTCACTAGCATTTGAATTCATGAAGTGGATGAGCGATCATTTCCGCAAAACTCAGACGAAGTTCCGCGACCTTGTACTCAACGGAAAAAAAGGAGCATTATTCTCTACCTTGATCCGTATGACCAACAGCTACGGTGTCCAAAAAGATACCGGCATTTTAATTGACTTGCCGCTGACGAACCAGGAGCTGGCTAATTTCTGCGGAACTTCACGCGAGAGCACGAACCGCATCCTCAACGACCTGAAGCGTGAAGGAATAATCTCAGTTAAAAAAGGAAAAATCCTTGTACATGATGTGGACTATTTGCGCCAGGAAATCGGCTGCGAAAATTGCCCGGCCGTATTTTGTTCGATTGATTAATATAAAAAAAGCGAGTGAATGCCCTGATGGCATCACTCGCTTTTTTTATTGTCCACCAGGAGAGCTTTTTAGCTCTCCTGTTTTTGTTTTCTCAACGCTTTAGGGATGTAAACGCAGAATGGCTCGCTCTCCAGATAATCACCTGTCATGGCGTATGCCCGTGAACGTGAGCCCCCGCATACATGCCTGAATTCGCACACTCCGCATTTCCCTTTGTATTCGTCCGGATTCCTCAATGACTTAAAGACCGGAGAATCTCTATAAATTTCAGCAAGTGGCTGCTCCCTTACATTGCCTGCTTTCACCGGCAGCAGTCCGCTTGGATAGACATCCCCAACATGGGAAATGAACACGAAACCGTTCCCATCATTGACCCCTTTTGGCGCGCGGCCAAGGCCGTCGATAGACCCGGTCAACCCTTCCTTTGTCAGAGCGGTCAGATAATCAATTTCTTCAGTATGATCCTTCGCTTCGCGCATTTTTTGCTGGATGACAACACGGCGATAATGCTGGGCCGCAGTCGTCTTAATGTCAAACTTGACCCTTTTGCTTAAATCATACAGCCAGGTGAATACTTTTTCATGCTCAACAGGAGAAATCATGTCCTTTTCCTGCCCTCGTCCTGTCGGAACAAGGAAAAACACACTCCAAAGGACACAATCCAGATCTTCAACCATTTTTGCCATTTCATCTAGATATTCAATATTATAGCGTGAGATAACAGTATTGATCTGAATCGGGATTTCCAGTTCATGCAAATACTTGATTCTTTCCATCGTTAAATCAAAAGAGCCTGCTGTTCCCCTGAAGTGGTCATGGACTTCAGCAGTCGGCCCGTCAATACTGAACGCCCAGCGGGATAATCCAACCGACTTAGCCCTTTCAATCGCTTCCTTCGTCACATTAGGTGTCGCACTTGGTGTCATTGATACACGCACGCCTTTTTTCACGGCATACTCAGCAATATCAAAAACATCCTCCCTCATCAATGGGTCCCCACCCGTGAACACAAGCATCGGATTATTCATTTCATATATTTGGTCAATCAGCGCTTTCCCTTCTTCAAAAGACAGTTCACGCGGATCTCGTCTATATTGTGCTTCCGCACGGCAGTGCAGGCATTTTAATTGGCAGGCTCTTGTAAGTTCCCAAATCACAATGAATGGGTCTTTGTTAAAATCTCTTTCAAACATATTGGCGCCTCCTTAAGTACTTCTCTATAAAAGAAGTATATAAGTGTTTCCAACATGATTAAGTGAACTAACTCACATAATTTGAGCCATATTTGCCTTTTTGTATGACAATTTTGTGACCTGAAATATCATGTAGGCTCTTTGTGCAATAGAAAAAGCAGCAGGAGGTTCCTGCTGCTCGAAAGTTAAGATCTTAATCTCTCACACCTAGTGCAATCTTAGCATAACGGGACATCATGTCCTTCGACCATGGCGGGTTGAATACGATGTTTACTTCAGTATCTTTAACTTCCGGAAGGTCGGCAAGAGCCAATTTAACCTGCTCAACGATCGTGCCGGCAAGCGGGCAGCCCATTGACGTCAACGTCATCGTCACTGTCGCAAGTCCTTCCTCATTCAAATCCACATCATATACAAGCCCTAAATTAACGATATCTACGCCAAGTTCAGGGTCAACGACCATCTCAAGCGCACCCATAATGCTATCTTTTAATTCCTCATCCATCGGTGAACACTCCTTTTTTATTGCTGTAACCTATCACTATCATAACAATGATTAAAGATCATTTAAAGCGGAAAGGCATCAAATATGCTTTTCAAACCAATTTGCACTTGCCTCCACGCCTGCATTAGACACATTATGTCCTGCGTTTTCGTCTGAAATGAATTCAAACAATCCTTCTGTTCCCTCATAGCTTTTCCTGTTTTGCTCGTAAAAATGATAAGCCGATTGATATGGTACGACCGGATCCAACTTTCCATGCCAGAATAACAGCGGGCGTTTGTTCAACTTTTCAGGCTGCTGGCTTAAATCGTATTGTTTGAGCTGGTTCAGCAAACTTGAAATTTGTTCCTGGGATAACCCTATCTTGACATTCCTTTTTTCGATTTCATTCAACTGCCATAATGCGAACTCCTCGAAGGCAGGGTTGCCCATCAAGCTGACACCAGCTGTTATCCAATCATACTTGGCCATTGCTCCTAGCGTCGTGATGCCGCCCATCGAGGTTCCGGCAACACCAATTCGGGCTGGATCGACCAGACCTTCCCCTACCAATTCCTCTTTGATCATCGAAAGCTCCTCGATGGAAGTGATGACGATTTCCCAAAAACGGAAACCTAACTCATTCTCTGTCAACCCTTTGCCCCGGGTCCCGTGATATTTCGCCTCTGGCATGATGACCCTGAAGCCCTTTTCTGCAAATAGATAAGCATAATGCATGTTTCGTTCTTTCGTGCTCGTAAACCCATGCAGGAAAACAACCAAAGGCATTCTATCTGAAAATTGCTTCTGTTTCACAATATGGAGAACGGGAATATGTTGAATGCGTTTCTTCTCGACTAAAATCAATGATTAACCCTCCTGAAGCGAGCGGATCTAAAATTTACCGCCCTTTTAAGTATCTAAAATGATTTTTTTACAATTTATATGTAAAATGGTTACCATAGTGGTTATAGACCAATTAACCATCATCCAATATATGTATTGTAGAACTCTTACGAAAAAAGAGCCAATCATACGCATATCAGTAGAAAAGCGGAAGCGCCTTGCTCAGCCCCGACAAGCGCTAAATTGAGACACTACGACAAAACATTTAAGAAGGAGTATTTATGGCTGAAAAACATTTAATTGCATTAGACCTTGATGGAACATTACTGACAGATGATAAAACCATTTCAGAAAGAAACAAGCACGTGATTAAAAAAGCACGGGAAGCAGGCCACGTGGTCATGATCGCGACAGGAAGACCATTCCGTTCCAGCGAGATGTACTATCATGAGCTTGCACTCGATACGCCAATCGTCAATTTCAACGGCGCATTTATCCACCATCCTCTCGATAACAGCTGGGGAGTCCATCATTCTCCGCTTTCAATCGATGTGGCAAAAGATATTGTAGAAGCACTAGATGATTTTAAATTTCACAATATCATTGCCGAAGTAATCGACGATGTATATGTCCACTATCATGATGAAAAACTGATGGATATTTTTAATATGGGAAACCCGAATATCACCACCGGCGACCTAAGAAGGTATTTGAAAGCATCACCAACAAGTATGCTGATCCATTCTGATGAAGAGGACGTCCGTAAAATCCGCCAACACTTGTCAGAAGTCCATGCCGAAGTAATCGACCACAGAAGCTGGGCTGCACCGTTCCATGTCGTCGAAATCGTTAAAAACGGCTTGAACAAAGCAGTTGGTTTAAAGAAAGCATCAGATTACTTCCAAATCCCTGCTGATCGCATCATTGCCTTTGGCGATGAGGATAACGATTTGGAAATGCTTGAATACGCAGGCCGCGGAGTCGCCATGGGCAATGCCGTGGACGAAGTGAAAAACATCGCGAACGACATGACATTGACAAACGAAGAAGACGGCATTGGCGTCTACTTGAATGATTTGCTTAATTTGAAAGCTCTATAAGATACACCCCAATGTCCGGTAGAAAAATGCTATCGGACATTTTTTTGTTGATTACCCAGGTTTGTCTAGCTAAATCTTTAACTATATGGCGATGGAGACAGATAGTCAGATGCCTTGCATATAATCTGCTATCCATTGGCTTGACGGAGACACATAATCAAGAAACCAACGGAATATGCGCTATCCATAGACACGATGGAGACACTTAATCAGCTCACTAACCGAATATGCGTTATCCATTGACCCGATGGAGACACTTAATCAGCCCACCAACCGATTATGCGCTATCCATAGACCCGATGGAGACACTTAATCACCCACCAACGGAATATGCGCTATCCATAGAACCGATGGAGACACTTAATCAGCTCACCAACCGATTATGCGTTATCCATTGACCCGATGGAGACACTTGATCAGCTCACCAACGGAATATGCGCTATCCATAGAACCGGTGGAGACACTTAATCAGCCCACCAACCGATTATGCGCTATCCATAGAACCGATGGAGACACTTAATCAGCTCACCAACCGATTATGCGCTATCCATAGAACCGATGGAGACACTTAATCAGCTCACCAACTGATTATGCACTATCCATCAGCTCGATGGAGACACTTAATATCAATCAACCAACGGAATATGCGCTATCCATGATTAAATGTTAATCATTCCCTGTACAAACCAATTCCAACTTGCCTCAGGACCGTTTGTTTTTATGCCGAAAGAGCATACTAAAAGCGAAGCAGCGTAACTGACTGTTTCAAATTCGCTCGTAGATGGAGGGGTAAAACGATGGGTAAAAGCAATAAATCCAAGCGTTTTGTACAGCAAGGGGTAGATACTGTCTCCAAGCATGATGAAAGAATCCCTTACCACACCACGTATGCCGAGGCTGAAGCTCAAAAGATGGCGAATGTCAGAGAGTCCTCTTTAGGGGGAATTTAGTATGGGAAACAGGCTTTTTCAGGAAGCAAGGAAGGCTGTCCAACTAGCTAGGACTGCGGAGCCTGCGGAACAGTCTGCTGCCATCAATACGGCTAAAAATGCTCTATCGTCAGCCTATGCCAATACGACGATGGCTGAAAAAGAGCAGCTTCGGTCATTTCAGGACGAGCTGAATTCAATCGAAAGCAAGTAAAAGCAAAGCTGGCGGGATTCCCGCCAGCTTTTGCTTTGCTAGTTATTAGGATTGAATCTTTCGAGCAGCACTGGATACGTATGCATGATTTCTCCGTCCTTGCTGCGTTCGTACAAATTAAGGATGACTGATCCATTCTGCGGGAGCTTGCTTTCAGGTATTGACACTTCCAGCGTGAATGGTTTCCATTGTGGGTATTTTGCACCTGAAACAACTTCAGTTTCGGCAATCAGCTGGTTGTGTCCATCTTCAACTGTATAGTAGAAGATGCCATGGATCGGCCTGACTTCACCCATTACTTTATAGATTCCCTTGCCTCCCTCTGAGACCACACCTTTAAATACAGGATTTTCGCCAGGTATGTACATGGTCTTCGTATCTGAGAGCAGTTTTTTGTCACTGATTGGTTTTCCGTTGATGCTCGTTGCTTTTAACTGTGCTGTGACACTGTATTCGCCTTCTGGCACTCTTTTTCCTGAGGACAAATAATCCCAGCCTTCCACCCATTTCATTTTCTCCTGCGGTTTGAGGGTTACAGTTTCAAAGGCCTGGGCAAAAGACTTTCCATCTGAATACTGAAATACCTTCTGTTTATTTGCGTCCACAACGGTAATCTCGTATTTTTGGGACGTCGGGAACTCAAAAGACAGTTCATTATCGCTGAGGTTTTGCAGAACGATTTCAAACACAGCCTTTTCAGGACCGGCCAAGGGGTCAATGTAAAAGCTGTATTCAAGATTTTCTGTTGTCTCTTTTTCTTCCCCAATCGCCAGGACTGGTGCCACGGCCATTAAAAGCAAAATGATCATCAATCCGACCTTCCTCATTTACATACCTCCGTTTCAGTGATTACTCCCTCCGGAAAAATCCGAAGATCCCTGCTGTCTCAACAATATTGGTGAATGCATGTGGATCTACTTCCTTGATAATGTGTTCCAGGTCATACAATTCATACCTAGTGACGACGATTATCAGCATTTCCTTCTCTTCTCCTGAAAAAGCTCCCTTGGCAGGCAGCAGCGTGATTCCGCGTACAAGCTTGTCATGGATCGCTTTCTTTAATTCATCCGATTTCTTCGTGACAATCATCGCCGTCAGCTTCTCATGGCGTGTATGGATGGCATCGATCACCCGTGTGGACACATATAGCGCTACAAGAGTGTAAAGAGCGTTTTCCCAGCCAAATACAAAGCCAGCTGTCATTATAATGATGCCATTCAAGGTAAAGAAATATGTACCAACCGGACGATCCTTCATTCGTGACAGTACCATAGCAATAATATCCATGCCGCCTGTGGATGCCCCCCACTTCAAGGTCAGTCCCACACCGATTGCAGCGATGACTCCCCCAAAAACGGCATTCAGCAGGATATCGCTCGAAACTTCTTTTACCGGAATGATCTCAAGAAAGAATGATGAAAGCAGTACGGAAATGAAACTATAAAGTGTGAATGATTTCCCTACCTTCATCCAGCCAAGGATCGTTACCGGTATATTCAATAATAATAGAAGGATCCCGGTAGAAATATTAAATGGCGCGAATGCACCAAGTATGCTCGAAACAAGCTGAGCGATCCCGGTAAAGCCGCTGGCATAAACGTTCGCCGGGATTAAAAAGAAATTAAGTGATAAAGCATTCAAGAATGCCCCGATCACCACGATGATGATTTTTTTTGTTTCCAACCAGACCATGTAAATCCCCCTTATTCTTTTCTATTCATCCTGTACCCCTATTTTGCCGAAAATCACTATATTTAATTGTCTTTTTGCGATATTCCCTATAAACTATTAACATAAAAAGGTTGAAAGCAGGTGAAAGTGATGTCAGTAAAAATCATGGCTGATAGTGCATGTGATTTGCCATTGAGTTTTTATGAAGAAAATGATGCAATACTGTTCCCGTTGAAGGTACATATTAATGACACTGAATATGAGGACCTACGAACGATCCAGCCAAAACAGGTATACGACCAAATCCGCGCTGGCAACCTTCCCAAAACCTCACAGGCATCTCCTGCTGGTTTTAAAGAAGTTTTTACAGAATTGGCCGAGAATAAGCAGGATGGAATATACATAGCTTTCTCTTCACAGTTGTCAGGAACATACCAGACAGCTGTCATGATTGCCGAGCAGGTCAAGGAGGACTATCCCGACTTCAACTTGTCGATCATTGATACAAAATGTGCATCGCTTGGATATGGACTTATTGTCATGGAAGCTGCACGGATGGCGAAGGAAAACTTTTCAAAGGATGAAATCGTTGAAGCTGTCCAATTCCATAGCGAGCATATGGAGCATCTCTTTACTGTAGATGACCTCGACCATCTTGCTAAAGGCGGACGCGTATCAAAAGCTTCTGCTTTCGTAGGGGGACTATTGAATATCAAGCCACTGCTAAATGTGGAAGATGGAAAATTAGTACCGATTGAAAAAATCCGCGGAAAGAAAAAGCTTCTTCGCAGGATTATTGAAGTCATGAAGGAACGCGGTGCGTCTTTTGAAGACCAAATTGTCGGCATCAGCCATGCAGATGATCTCGAAACAGCCACCGAGATGAAGAATATGATTCTTGAAGAGCTTCATGCAAAGGATGTTTTCATTACTTCCATAGGCGCAGCAGTCGGCTCCCATACTGGACCAGGTACGATTGCTATTTTCTTCTTAAATAAACTGCCTTCATAAATTACATACTCCTTTCGGGTTTTAGGAAAAATAAAATGTACCTAACCTGAAAGGAGTTTTTTATATGCCACACACATCTGATAACGATAAAAAAGCAAAGGACAATAATGCCCTTCGCCATGAAAAAAATATGATGCGTGAAAAAAACCGCAAAGCAGGCAAAAACCAGTACTCCAAGAAAACAGATCACCTATAAAAAAATAGAGCCAGCCGGCTCTATTTTTCTTTTTTATATGTCCAATTGTCTTCCTGATAAATCTTACCTTCCTTCATCAGCCTGCCCATCGCCCGCTTGAAGGAGCCTTTGCTCATGCCGAAACGTTCCTGGATGTCCTCTGCCATGCTCTTGTCATGATATGGCATTGCACCATTGCGGAGTTCCAGATAGTCCATGATTTTTTCTGCGTCCTCATCCAAAGCCTCCTGTTTACGTGGCAAAAGCGAGATATTGACAGAACCATCCGGTTTTACATCGATGATCCTTCCCTCTACTTTCTGGCCAATCCGAGGCTCTATGCGCCGCTGAGATTCATGGATGAAACCTTTAAAGCCTTCAGCAGTGATCATCCAGCTGCCAACCCGAGCCGTCCGGTAAATATAGCCGTGGACATTCTTATTGAAGTCACTTCTTGTGGCCTTTTCGGAGATTTCCTGAATGACAGGATCGGTCGCCATTCGAGCGTATATCATATTGTTGCGATTCACACGAAGCGTGATATAAAGCAAATCTCCTTCTTTTGGCCAGACTGATTTCACTACCGGCAAATCTTCCTCACCGAGCAAAACATCTTTGCTGATGCCAATATCCAGGAATATGCCGATCCCTTCTTTGGCATCAACGACTGGTACCCAATCATATTGCCCTACCTGAACTTTTGGTATCGTTGTGGTTGCAGCCAGTCTGCCTCTTGATTCCACAAATAGAAAGACCTCTACTTTATCTCCCTCTTCAAATGTACGGTCCGTATCATTGGAATGGAGCAGCACATCTTCTTCCCCGTCGGTTAAAAAATAGCCAAAATCAACAATTCTTGCTACTGTCAGCTCCAAAGACTGACCTGTATATTCATTCAAGGACATAATATCCCTCCTGCCTTGTTATTAACATCTTACCCAAATTAGAAAGCGTAAGCGCCTTGGTCAGCCCCGACTAGCGTTGGAGGACCGACCGGTGAAGTCGTTCTTTGACTTCATTGGGCGGACCGAAACGATCGAGGGGCTAGGCGCTGCAGCTAGACTTTAATCTAAATGAAAAAAGTTTATACTTTTATAATCAGGCAAAACGCTCTAAATTACGTAAAGTTGTTTGAACTGCTATATTTTACTATAATGTAAGCAAAAGCGAAAGCGCTGGTATACATACAGCCCCTTATCCCGAGGGCTTCAAAATTTTTCATTATCCGGAGGTAGCCATGTCTAAAGAGAGCTCATTTGATATTGTATCCAAAGTTGAAATGTCCGAAGTCACGAACGCAATCAGCATTGCAATGAAAGAAATCCAAAATCGCTACGATTTTAAAGGCAGCAAAAGTGAAATTTCACTTGATAAAGAAGAACTTGTCCTGATTTCCGATGATGAATTTAAGCTTGACCAGTTGAAGGATGTACTATTCAGCAAGATGATCAAACGCGGCATTCCAATCAAGAACCTGGACTATGGAAAAGTCGAGCGCGCTTCAGGAGGAACGGTCCGCCAAAGAGCAAAGCTCGTGCAGGGGATTGACAAGGAGAACGCCAAGAAAATCAATGCGATCATAAAGAACAGCGGTTTAAAGGTCAAGAGCCAGGTCCAGGATGACCAGGTGCGCGTTACAGGAAAGAACCGTGATGACCTTCAAAAGATCATTGCAGCTGTCAAAGAAGCAGATCTTACAGTAGATGTGCAATTCGTGAATTATCGTTAAAAAAGTGCTAAAACTAAATAATGATGATGGCTAAAAGCGGACATGGTGACATTGTCCGCTTTTACTTTTATGCGTTTGTTATAATTGTTGATTTTTGACACACTGTTGATTGTAGTGGAAGGCGCGAAGACTCCTGAGGGCTTAGCTGGTCAGGTGAGACCTCGCAGGAGCAAAGCGACGAGGAGGCTCAGCGCCAGCCCCGCGGAAAGCGAAGCGTCTGGAACGAAAATAAACATCCCTGTTTATCAGGGTAATTCTAGTAAAGTCATGAATGGTTCACAAACCGCCTGCGGTATTTTTCTTTTTACACGTTAAAATAAATGTATTGTCATGTATGTGTGACATTAGTCTGTTAACCATTCTAAATTACGTAAAACATTCACAAATCCTTCACAAAGTACTATTGGATTTCCCCTATTTTCACGTTAATATACCAGTAGGGGTATAAAACAATTAAATTTTTTTAACCGAAAGGATGACAATACAATGAGTAAAAAAATCGTAATCGTTGGCGGCGTAGCAGGAGGAGCAACTACAGCAACTAAACTAAGAAGGCTTGATGAAAAAGCTGAAATTGTTCTTTTTGAAAGAGGCGAATTCATTTCTTTCGCAAACTGCGGACTGCCTTATCATATCAGTGGTGTAATTGAAGATCGTAAAAAGTTGCTTTTGCAAACTGTTGAAGGCATGAATGCACGCTACAATCTGGATATCCGCAACTTCTCTGAAGTGACTGCAATCAACCGTGAAGAGAAAACTGTTTCTATAAAACATGTCCAAACCGGCGAAGAATACACTGAAAGCTATGATGTTCTTGTTTTATCACCAGGAGCGAAACCAATCGTCCCTCCAATTGAGGGCTTGAAGAGTGCAAATGTATTTACACTTAGAAACATTCCGGATATGGATAAAATCAAGGCTTACCTTGAAGACAATAAGCCAAGCAATGCAGTTGTGATCGGCGGAGGCTTCATCGGCCTGGAAATGGCAGAAAACCTTGTCCACGCTGGAGTCAAGGTAACTTTAGTTGAGAAATTGCCGCAGGTTATGGGTCCGGTTGATCCAGAAATGGCAGCGATCGTTGAGGACGAATTAAGGAAAAATGGAGTTGAACTGATTCTTGGAGACGGTATCACTGACGTCCAAGAGAACGGAACAAAGGTTGTTCTTGAAAGCGGCAAGGTCCTTGACTCAGAATTGATCATCCTGTCAATCGGTGTCCGTCCAGAAAACAAACTTGCAGCTGACTCTGGCCTTGAGCTTGGAGAACGCGGCGGCATCAAGGTAAATGAATATCTGCAGACATCTGATGAATCAATCTATGCAATGGGTGACGCAATCGAGGTTACCGATTATATCAACGGGCAGCCAACGATGATTCCGCTGGCATGGCCAGCAAACCGTCAGGCACATATCGTCGGACACCATATCAACGGCCGCAAGATTGCCTATCCAGGTACTCTGGGAACATCTATTGTGAAAGTATTCGAATTGACTGCTGCTACTACTGGTAACAGTGAAAAGCTATTGCGCAGATTGGGCATCCCATATGAAGTCGTTCACATCCATCCGCTATCTCACGCTGGTTACTATCCTGGCGCAGAGCAAATCTCTCTTAAAGTCATTTTCGACAGAGAGACTGGCAAGATCTTCGGTGCACAAGCAGTAGGTAAAGATGGTGTTGATAAGCGTATTGATGTCATTGCCACTGCAATCAAAGGAGGCTTGAGCGTCTACGACCTTCAAGAGCTTGAGCTTGCATACGCACCGCCATTCTCTTCTGCAAAAGATCCGGTTAACATGGCCGGTTATGTAGCTTCCAATATTGTTGACGGAACAATCGAAACGGTCCAGCACTATGAAGTGGATGAATTGCTTCAGGACGGTGCGTTCATGATTGACGTACGTACTGAGAAAGAACATGCAGATGGCAAAATCGAAGGCTCAAAGAATATTCCGCTTGATGACCTGCGCAATCGTTTGGATGAGCTTCCAAAAGATGAAACCATTTTGATCACTTGCCAGGTTGGCCTAAGAGGCTACCTAGCTTCCAGAATCCTTCAGCAAAACGGATTCAAAGTCAAAAACTTGACTGGCGGTTACAAGACTTACTCTATCTTTAAAAACAAATTACAATAATGAAGTAGAAGCGGCTCCCTATTAAGGGGCCGCTTATTTTATTTACAGCAATGAAGAGTTTCCTTCTGCTTTTACCGTTTCCCGCTTCCTTCCCCCTTTTCGGGCAATGCAACACTCCTGCTTTTACCGTTTTCGGGTCCTGCCACTTTTTCGGGCAATGCAACACTTCTGCTTTTACCGTTTTACGCTTTCTTCCCCCTTTTTGGGCAATGGACTTCTTCTGCTCTTATCCAGGAAACACACTCTTTCTGATTACACAACGAGATGAAATGAAGTAATTTCCATGTTTTTAATTTGGTTTTTAAAGGAATTTAATAAATGGTGATTCATATTAAAGGAGTGGATTTGATTATGTCTAACGAAAATAAGAAACAGGGATTTCCGCCCCAGCATCAAGATCATCAGCCTGGTACTGAGCCGGAAATGAAGCCTGAGCCTAAGTCAGTGGATGAAAATTATAAAGGATCAGGAAAACTTGACGGAAAGGTGGCCCTTATTACAGGAGGCGACAGTGGAATCGGCAAATCAGTCGGTATTTATTATGCTAAAGAAGGTGCTGATGTAGCGATTGTTTACCTGGAGGAAAGCCAGGACGCCCAAACCACGAAAGAGTTAATTGAAGCTGAAGGCCGTAAATGCCTGCTGTTTGCCGGTGATATCGGCAGTGAGCATTTCTGTGAGGAAGTGACGAAGAAAACGCTCGATGAGTTCGGTAAAATTGATATCCTGGTTAATAATGCAGCAGAACAGCATCCGCAAAAGAGTTTGCTCGATATCTCAGCAGAACAGTTGGAGAAGACATTCCGAACAAATGTGTTCTCGATTTTCCACCTGACAAAGGCTGTTTTGCCTCATCTGAAAAAAGGCAGCACAATCATCAATACCTCGTCCATCACTGCCTATAAGGGCCATGAGAAACTGATTGACTACTCTTCGACCAAAGGGGCTATCGTATCGTTTACGCGTTCTCTTGCCATGTCCCTAGCGTCACAGGGCATCCGGGTCAATAGCGTAGCTCCTGGCCCGATCTGGACGCCGCTCATTCCATCGACTTTCACGGCTGAAGAAGTCGCGAAGTTCGGTACGAACGCTCCAATGGGACATGCCGGCCAGCCATATGAATTGGCACCTGCCTACGTATATTTAGCCAGTGACGACTCTACTTATGTAAGCGGACAGACAATCCATGTCAATGGCGGCACAATCGTGAATGGCTAATATAAGAAAAGCGGAAGCGCCTTGGTCAGCCCCGACAAGCGCTGGAGGGCCGACCAGTGAAGTCGTTCTTTGACTTCATTGGTCGGACCGAAGCGACTCGAGGGGCTAGGCGCTAAAGCTGGACAATTCTCGAAGTGAAATTCAACTTTCTTATCTTTGAACAAAAAAACTGCACCTCCAAATTAATATGGGGGGTGCAGTTCTTTTTTACACAAGTATTTCTTTATAATCCTTAGGGTGGCCGCAAGAATAACGTGTCACTATTTTGAACGGGACGATTATCCGTTTGGTCGGCTCATTAGGGTTTTCGATGATTTGGATCAAACTTTTCGCAGCCTGATATCCCAACTCAAAAATATTAATATCAACAGAAGTTAAAGGCGGTCTTGCCATCTCGGCGATCAGCACATTGTTAAAGCTGACGATGGATACATCATGTGGTACCGTAATCCCCATTTCATCCAGCTTATTCAGTACACCAAGTGCCATCAGGTCATCGGCAACAACCATTGCTGTAGGCGGATGTTCTAGCGAGAGCAAGACCTCTACAGCATCCTGGCCGCTTTCACGGAGGAACTCATCATTGACAATGTACTTGTCTTCAAGCTCGATCCCTGAGTTCCGCAAAGCTTTTTCGTAGCCCAGCAAGCGCTCTACCGTAACGACTAAATCAAGATTTCCGCCAATGAAACCGATCTTGTCATGTCCAAGCTGGATCAAATACTCGGTTACTTCTTTCCCTGCTTTAAAATTATCATTATCGACATAGTTTGTAATTTCATCATCTTTAAAAGGCTTGCCGATGACAACAAAGGGAAAATTTCTTTCCTTCAGATAGGCAATGACCCTGTCTTCCACCTTTGAATATAGAAGGATTGCACCATCTACCCTGCCGCCCTGTACCATTGCGACTACTCCATCAAATATTTCATCCTCTGTTTTCCCGGTAGTCATATGAAGGGCGTACTGCTTTGAATGTGCTCCCTCGCTCAATCCTGTCAAGACAGTTGGGAAGAATGGGTTTTGGAATACGACATCAGTAGAACTCGGCATGACTAGACCAATTGCCCGAGTTGATTGGCTGGCTAGGCTTCTGGCGATGAAGTTTGGGTGATACCCAAGCTGGTCCATAACCTCCCTGACTCTTTCTTTCGTTTTTTCGCTTATTCTCGGACTATTGGCGATAACACGTGAGACAGTTGAAGGCGCGACATTTGCTACCTTCGCAACATCTTTAATTGTGACAGCCATTAAGTTCCCCTCCCTTTTGCCAGAAAAATTCCTTATCTCTATTATAAATGAATTGCCGTGTTTTTTTTCTTATTTTTTCAAGCCAAGTTCTGGACTGTTTTTCATCTATTCTTTACTCTTCTTTCTTCTTTTAAAAAGAAGGAAAATGAAGCCGAAGAAAGCAGCGTATACTGCGCCCATTGTCACTAAATAAGGAATGTTCAATCCTGTTTTTTCAGCTAGCACATAAATTTCTGCTTTTTCCCGTTCCAATGCCAGGTTATACTCCCCATCCTTGCTTCTGACCAAGTCATTTGCAAGCAAGCCTCTCAGCTCTTGATCATCTTCGAGCTGGTCCGCTGTCAATGTAACGTACTGAGTGTTTGAAGTGTTATTGATGGCAATGACAGATGTTTCATTTTCATAGGTTCTCTTGAAGACCGCCATGCCTTTCTTTTCATACAGCACTTCCAAATCTCCTCTTCTTAAAGAAGGAAGCTCATTGCGGAGTTCACCAATTTTCGTGACGTAATCGATTAATTCTTTATCCGCCCTGAAGCTCATTTGTCTGCGGTTGTCCGGATCTTCTCCGCCATCGAGGGCGATTTCACTTCCATAATAAACAATCGGGATGCCAGGAGCTGTATACATATATGTCAGCGCCATCTTCCATCTTGTTCCTGGATGCTGCCTGTTCTGCACCGCCTTCCTAGTGAACCTGACCATATCATGATTGTCGATAAAATTGCCCATCAACTCCGGGTTTTCGTATATCGCTTTATTTCTTTTCGCGGTTGTTAAAAGCCAGTCCAAAGTCTGATCAGGTTTTTCGAATGCTGTACGAAGCTGCTCATTTAATGGAAAATCAACAAAGCCATCGATGCCCGCTTTATCATATTCAGCAATATAATTTGGATCCTCCGACCAAACCTCGCCAATTAGATAAAAGTCATCTTTCACACTTTTCACTTCTTTTGAAAAATCTTCCCAGAACTCAACTGGTACGTGGCGGACGGTATCCAGCCTATAACCATCAATATCTGTTTCTTCAATCCACCATTTTGCCGCGTCCAGCAAATATTTCTTTGTTTCAGGATTTTCCTGAGCTAAATCAGGAAGGCCGTAAAGCCAGTTGTTCTCCAGCTGATCCTGGTCATTCCAGTCAATAATATCCTGTTTTTCATGGAACCAGTCTTTCTTGGCCGGATCATTCACCCATTCATGTTCTGGAGCAACATGGTTGACGACGAAATCCAGAATGATCTTAATGTCACGTTCATGCGCTTCTTTTACCAGCTCTTTGAATTTGTCAACGCTTCCAAAATGCTCTTCCGTATTATAGAAATCTTTAATCCAATATCCATGGTACCCCTTGTCGACATTATCGAACACCGGCGTTAACCAGATTGCGGTAAACCCCATGTCCTTGAGATAATCAAGCTGGTCGATTACACCCTGGAAATCGCCTCCATGATAAGCTCTTGGATCATTCGCATCAACCTCGAAATCATTGCTATTGTCTCCGTTGTTAAAACGGTCAACCATTAAAAAATAAATAGTTTCATCCTGCCATGTGCGTCCTTCATTTTCAACGGCACCTACCGGGAGGGCGCTAAAAAGAAGAAACGGAATCAAGATGAAGATGATCATTTTTTTCATCTCCGGTCCTCCTCATAATTTAAGCAAAGGCCAAATATGGCCTTTGCTTAAAATGTTTCTGCCCTAATAGATTATCCTTTTGTTCCTCCTGCCGTCAAACCAGAAACAAAGTATTTTTGGAATGACAAGAACAGGATTGCAATCGGTACCGCGATTAGTACTGCACCTGCAGCGAACGTCGTGAATTCTGCACCGAACTGTTTGGCAACCATATCATATAGTCCAACAGCAAGTGTGTATTTTTCTTCCGTTCTTAAAAGGATTCTCGCAAGGATGAAATCTCCGAATGGAGCGATGAATGCGAACAATGCTACTACAGCGATGATCGGTGTCGCAAGCGGCATGACGATCTGGAAGAAGATCCTGAGGTGGCCGGCACCGTCCATTTTAGCTGATTCATCTAGTTCTTTCGGGATTGTATCAAGATATCCTTTCATCAGCCATGTATTCATTGGGATTGCACCCCCAACGTATACAAGGATCAAGCCTAAGTGAGTATCAAGAAGGCCAGTTAATAGAGCAAGGATGAAAATCGCGATCAGCGCTGCAAAGTTTGGAATCATCTGCAGGATCAGGAATGTCATCAAGCTGTTCTTACGACCGATAAAACGGTAGCGTGAAAATGAATACGCTGTAAGGCTGACAAGGATGACTGTAAACACCATTGTCAGTACACTTACCTTCAATGAATTCCAGTACCAGTATAAGTATGCGCTCTGATTAGTATCGAACAGTTCCTTATAGTGATCAAGCGTAGCATTTTTTGGGATGATGCTAGAACCGGACAAGCTCTGCCCTGGATTGAAAGAAGAACCGACAATCCAGAGGAGCGGATAAATAATAATCGCGAACATAGCCAAAATCACAAGGTACGTTAATGTCAGTCTGAGATATTTCTGTCGTTTGATACTCATATTACATCATATCCTCTTCTTGGAATGATTTCGTTCTCTTGAACTGCCATAAAGCTACACCGATAACGATCAATGATAGCAGCATGGTAATGGCAGCAGCTTTGGAATATTGTGCAGATGTCATTGTCAGGCTGTAAATCCACGAAATCAGGATATCTGTTCCGCCGGCATTCGCGCCAGAAACTGCAGGTCCTCCGCCGTTGAAGAGATAAATGATATTAAAGTTATTGAAGTTGAACGTGTATTGCGTAATCAGGATTGGCGCTGTAGCGAATAGCACGAGCGGCAATGTGATGTTCTTGAATTTCTGGAAGTTTGTCGCGCCGTCCACAGTGGCGGCTTCGTACAATTCTTCCGGGATGGATTGAAGTACCCCTGTTACCATCGCGAAGATGAACGGGAAACCAAGCCATGTTTGGATCATGATCAAGGCGATTTTTGTGTACATCGCTTCAGTCATCCATGGAATTGGATCGATTCCAAAGAATCCAAGGATGTCACGGTTGATCGCACCGAATGATTCGTTGAACATACCTGCGAATACTAGGATGGAAACGAATGCTGGTACTGCCCAAGGCAGGATGAATACTGTACGGATGATTGCTTTTCCTTTTACATCCTTCTGGTTCACCAAGATTGCCAGGAACATTCCTAGGGCAACCTGGAATGTAGTTGCAACGAATGTCCAGATGATTGTCCATGAAAGAACGGAGAAGAATGTCTCACGCCATGATTGCAGCTGGAACAGATCGAAGAAGTTTTTCAGGCCGACCCAGTCAACAAGCTTTGCAGGCGGTGAATGATATAGATCGTAGTTCGTAAAAGCAAGCAAGACTACGAAAATGATTGGAAATACAACGACGAAAATAAGAAGCAGGAATCCCGGTGACATGATCAAGTATGGGAATCCATTATCAATCAGGTTATTGTATTGCTCTTTGACAGTGCTTAGTCGCTCTCCCATGTCTCTTTTCAATCCGGTTTTATATGCGTCATTTAAGTTGAACAGATAGAAACCGATTCCAAAAAGCAGGACAATGAGTGCCAAGATACCTTCGACCATCAAGAAGATAGAGTGGTCACGCGGCGTCTGTTCTCCTAGTGTAAACAGTCCCCATAGACCCATATTGAGCAGGTCTGAGAACACTCCGAAGAATGCACCGGTCAAAACTAAAAATGCGATCCCTTTTAAATATTGTTTGTTGTATAGCTGTCCTAGCCCTGGAATAATCGAAAGGGCTGTTGCTATTCTGCGGTGGTTGGTTTGATAGGACTTCTCTTTCATCCTATATTCCCCTTTCTCTTTCTATGTTTTTTAAGGCTTCTCATCGTGTAACCCGCTTTTCTTGCTTCCTTTGAACCAGTCCCGATCAAACAGCTTCTTTGATAGAGAATGGAAACAGCAATGGAAAAACTGCAATCCCTGCGAAGAAACCTTGGTAAAAGCATCAGATGCTTTATGAGAACGAATACATTGTCATTCATACAGAAGGAATTCCTCTTCCTGTATTATTCCGAAAACTCTTGTTTTCACTCTTATGAAGCACCTGATTAACTTATCTCTATTTTAGCGCAACCGTTTGCCCAATGAAAGACTTTTTTACTGCAGTTTTCGTAAACTTTGTGACTTTTCACATACCGCTTAAGAAAACACAGAAAATGGAATATACTACTGGAAAATATAACAGTACCCCCCATGGGAGGTACTGCTATATCTATTGGCACTATTATTTAGCGTGGTTTTGCTCAATATTTTGCTCGATTTGTTTTACAGCTGAATCAAGAGCTGCTTTTGGCTCTGCTTTGCCAGTTACAACAGTTTGCAATGCGCTAGCCATTGGTGCCCAAACTTCACCCATTTCTGGGATGTTTGGCATTGGAACTGCGTCTTGCGTTTGAAGTGCAACAGCTTTAGCACCTTCGTTTTCAGCAAGAGCTGGGTCGTCAACTAGAGCTACGTTAGTTGGTACTTCAGCTGTTTGCTCGAAACGGTACTTAGCGTTTTCGTCGTTCGTAATGAACTCAAGGAACTTAGTTGCCCATTCCTGGTTCTTAGAATAAGAAGATACGTGCCAGCCTTTAACACCCATGAAAGTCTTCATTGGAGTACCGTCAGCAAATTTAGGGAATGGAGCTACACCGAAGTCGATGCCAGCGTCTTTCATGCCGCCGAATGCCCATGGTCCGTTCATAACAGAAGCAACATTACCTTCGTTGAATAGTCCGTCCATAGCAGAACCGCCGTTTTCACCGATGATTCCATTAGGGAAAAGCTTTTCAGAGTACCATTTTTGGATGTACTCAGTACCTTTTACAGCACCTTCGTTGTTCAGTCCAAGATCTTTTGGATCAAGAGCGCCATCTTTTTCACCGAATACATATCCGCCGTTACCGCCAATTGGTGCGTGTGCAAAGTAGAAGTTATCCCAAAGTGCAAGGAAACCGTATTTACCATCTTTAGTGTTAGCTTTTGCGAATTCGTAAAGATCTTCCATTGTAGCAGGAACTTCAGTCATAAGAGCTTTGTTGTAGATGAATACTGGAGTTTCAGCAGACTTTGGAAGTCCGTATAATTTACCATCGAAAGTTTGAGCTGAGATTGAAGACTCAGAGAAAGTGCTCTTCACATCGTCGCTTACATTAAGTTCAGCGATGTGTCCCTGAACTGCAAGCTCACCGATTTGGTCATGTGGAAGAGTGATGATGTCCGGGCCAGTTCCCGCAGGACCGTCAAGACGTAATTGTTCTTTCATTTTTGTAGCCATTTCTACTTCTTTGAACTCGATTTTAACACCGTGTTCTTTTTCGAAGTCTGCTGCTACTTTTTCTAGCCAGCCAGACTTATCTTTGTCTTCCCAAACTACTAGCTTCTCTGGTTTAGAAGCGTCTTCTGTTTTTTCGCCGTTGTCTTTTGAACCTGTGTCTTCTTCTTCTTTAGGTCCGCAAGCAGCAAGTGCGCCGATCATTAAGACCAGCATCATGAAAATCGACAATGCCTTTTTCATGTGTATACCCCTCCTAAAAATGTGTAATTGCTTTTTCATTGTGCAGACGGTTTCCCTATCTGTGCAAACGTTTGTAATTCAGTTTGCAACTCTATGAAAACGATTGCACAACCTACTTCTTATTATAAAGACTTAATTCTTTTTGACAACTAATTTTTTTATTTTTTTTTAAAGTCCGTCCAAATCGTTAAAGTTTTGTGAATCAACTTTTTAATGATTGACATTTCAAAATGAGTGTTCTACCCTTGTTTTAATCTTGATATAATGTAGCTCTTCCCGTTAATATTTCACCAGGCAGAGCTATGACAAATCTACTCTATGTTTTAAATCGTCACCTTATAAAAGAAAGGAATGGTCTCCCCTTGTTAAAAGAAGCGATTTACCACCGTCCTAAAGACAATTATGCATACGCTTGCACTAATGAAGAATTACATATCCGCATACGCACAAAAAAAGATGATATAAAAGAAGTTTCCCTTCTGAATGGCGATCCATATGACTGGCAGGATGGAAAATGGATGACGAATACCGTTCCGATGATTAAAAGCGGATCAGATCAGTTATTCGATTATTGGTTTGTCGCTATAAAACCTCCCTTCCGCAGGATGCGTTATGGATTTATTTTAAATGATGGAAACGAAACAGCTTGTCTAACTGAAAAAGGTTTTTATGACGAACCTCCGTTGGATGATACAGGCTATTATTTTGCCTTCCCTTACCTTAATAATATCGATGTGTTCCGTGCTCCATCATGGGTCAAAGATACAGTCTGGTATCAGATCTTCCCTGAACGCTTTGGCAACGGAGATCCATCAAATGATCCAGAAGGGGCTTTGCCATGGGGCAGTGCTCCTCCAGAGAGGGATAATTTCTTTGGAGGCGACCTGCAGGGTGTAATCAATAATATCGACTATTTGGCCAAGCTGGGCATCACCGGTATATATTTTACGCCTATTTTTAAAGCCTATTCGAACCATAAATACGATACGATCGACTATATGGAAATCGATCCGCAATTCGGGGACAAAGAAACGTTGAAGAAACTGGTACAGGTATGCCATGAGCATGGCATCAAGGTAATGCTGGACGCTGTCTTCAACCACAGCGGATTTTACTTCCCTCAGTTCCAGGATGTTCTCGAAAAAGGGGAAGAATCTCCTTATAAAGACTGGTTCCACACTAACGAGTTTCCGCTAGTAATGGAGCCAAGGCCAAACTATGATACCTTCGCTTTTGAAAAATCAATGCCTAAGCTGAATACCGAAAACCCTGAAGTCATTGAATATCTGCTTGAAGTCGGGCGCTATTGGGTGCGTGAGTTCGATATCGATGGATGGAGGCTTGATGTTGCCAATGAAGTCGACCATTCTTTCTGGAGGAAATTCCGAACGGAAGTGAAAGCAATCAAGCCTGACCTCTATATTCTCGGTGAAATCTGGCATGATTCGATGCCATGGCTGCGCGGCGACCAATTCGATGCTGTCATGAACTATCCGTTCACGACCAATATCCTGAATCTGTTTGCACGCGGGACTATTTCGGTAAAAGAATTTATTGAGAACATGACGACCGTCAATCATATGTATCCTAAAAACGTCAACGAAGTGGCCTTTAATTTAATTGGCAGCCATGATACTCCAAGGATCTTGACAGAATGCGGGCATGATGAGGGTAAACTGAAGCAAATCTTTACTGTATTGCTTTCTTACATCGGCACTCCGTGTATTTATTATGGGGATGAAATCGGCATGAGCGGCCCGCAGGATCCAGGCTGCCGCGAGTGCATGAAGTGGAATGAAGAAGATCAGAACAAGGAAATGTTCGAGCATGTCCAGAAAATGATCCAGCTTCGTAAAGAGTATCCGCTGCTGGCAAATGAAGGTGAACTTCACTTCATTCCTTCCGATTATCATGAAAGCTGCTTTGCCTATACAAAATCAAACGGCGAAACAACCATTTTGGTCGTCGTGAATATGAGCGAAGAAGAAGCAAGCTATCATCTGCCATTTAATTTGAAAGGCAAAAAAATCACCAATATTTACACTGGTGAAGAATATGCGGCTGAAAGCGATGACCTTACAGCTGAAATTGCCGCAAATGGATTCGCATTGTTCAAATTTTAAATCATAGCACCCCTTTCCTGATTTGGAAAGGGGTTTGATTTTTGTAAAATACCTCCCTTTTCGAGAAAACCTCATTAAGATTTTGTCCATATTTGTTAATGAAGAATTGGTAGTCCTGGATTATGTATTTTTCAGAATAAAGTTTTTTCGGAAAACGAATGATTTTTACTTCAATTTCCTCCTATAGTCTGTATAATTAAAGAATTGAATGACAACTTGGAGATGTAAAACATGAAGAATAAAACTGCTAAATTATCGCTTTTTGCCATTACATGGCCACTTTTCATTGAAATTCTGCTATATATGCTGATGGGAAATGCGGATACACTCATGCTGTCCCAGTATTCGGATAATTCCGTTGCTGCTGTCGGAGTTTCCAACCAGATTCTTTCCATGGTTATTGTTATGTTCGGCTTCATTGCGACAGGAACTGCCATCCTGGTTGCCCAGAACCTGGGGGCGAAAATGGATGACGATGCAAGAGAGGTTTCAGCTGTCTCTATTGGCGCAAACCTTGTATTTGGCTTGATGCTGAGCGCAGCTGTTTTCATTTTCAGTGAGCAATTGCTTAGATTGATGGACTTGCCGCCTGAGCTTTTTGATGAAGCCAACTCCTATTTACGGATTGTCGGCGGTTTCTCATTCATCCAATCGCTGATCATGACAATCAGCAGCATCATTCGCAGCTATGGATTCACGCGGGATATCATGTATGTCACGATCGGCATGAACGTGCTGAATGTCATCGGCAACTATCTGTTCATCTTCGGGCCATTTGGCTTCCCGGTCCTTGGTGTAGAAGGGGTGGCAATCTCCACTACCGTCAGCCGGATTCTCGGATTGCTGGCTGCCATTTATGTGATGTCGAAGAGGATCCCAGGCTCACTGCCACTGTCGATGCTGTTCAGTTTTCCAAAGAAACATTTGAAAAACCTGCTTAATATCGGGATTCCTTCTGCCGGTGAGCATTTGAGCTACAATGGTTCACAGATGGTCATCACCTATTTTATCGCTACCCTTGGAACACAGGCTCTAACTGCGAAGGTTTATACCCAGAATGTCATGATGTTCATCTTCCTTTTCAGCATCGCCATCAGCCAGGGGACACAGATTTTGATTGGCCATATGGTCGGCGCAAAGGAAATTGAAAATGCTTATAAGCGTGCATTAAAAAGCCTGAAGCTGGCGATTATCATTTCCATCGTTACTGCTTCGATTGTTTCCTTCTTTTCAAAAGACCTGCTGGGAATCTTCACTGATAATATGAGCATCATCGAACTAGGCACCACCTTGATCTTGCTCACGATCATCCTTGAACCCGGCAGATCCTTTAACCTGGTACTGATCAGTTCGCTAAGGGCCGCCGGAGATGTAAAATTCCCTGTTTATATGGGAATCCTCTCAATGTGGGGAGTCAGTGTCACCTTGTCCTATTTCCTTGGAATACATCTAGGTATGGGGCTCGTTGGAATATGGATCGCCTTCATCGCCGACGAATGGCTGCGCGGACTTTTGATGCTCTGGCGCTGGAGATCCAGAGTATGGGTGAAAAAATCATTCGTGCCCGATACCCAGCCAGTGCAGGCAGAATAGGTGTATAAGGGGACTGTTACCTCTAAAATGTACCCTTATCGGTGACGATTCCGCTGCATAAGGGTACTATTAGTTCTTAAATGTACCCTTATAGAGGACAATTCCCTCGCATAAGGGTACTATTAGCTCTTAAATGTACCCTTATAGAGGACAATTCCCTCGCATAAGGGTATTATTAGCTCTTAAATGTACCCTTATAGAGGGCGATTCCCTCGCATAAGGGCACTATTAGCTCTTAAATGTACCCTTATAGAGGGCGATTCCCTCGCAAAAGGGTACAATAATTTTAACAAATAGGTTCGGGCTCCTGACTCGCCGGGACCCAAAGCTCTTAAAATACTCAATTAAGCAAGCCCTATCCCAGGGCTTGCTTTTTTAGTCTGCTATATTAATATTGTAATCCCTGAACCAGATATGAATTTGTGCCAGCTGTGCGAGCAGCTGTGGACCTGTCATTAACTGCCCGAACCATGGCACTTTGAAGGATGCTCCCTCGGTCTCAATCATTTTTTGCAGTGTGCCTCTGTCAAAGAATTCATGCAGCGCGCTGTTCGAATCAGCCATGAAATCTGAAAGCATCCCTTGCACTGCCTGGGTATAGGCCGGGTGGTGAGTCTTCGGATAAGGACTCTTTTTCCGGTACAAAACTTCATCTGGCAATGTGCCTTCCAATGCTTTGCGGAGGATTCCTTTTTCCCTGTTGCCGTGCATCTTCATATCCCATGGGATATTCCAGACATATTCGACAAGACGGTGATCGGCAAACGGCACCCTTACTTCAAGGCTGGCCCCCATGCTCATCCGGTCCTTCCGGTCTAAAAGTGTTGTCATGAACCAGATGATATTTAGATAGAATAGTTGTCTCCGCTTGGCATCGATATGGCTCTCCCCATCAAGCACAGGCACCTCTGCAATGGTATCGTTGTACTTTGCCATCATATAATCTTCCAGACTCAATTTTTTCCGCCAATGGTCCCTTAGCATGTTTTGGCGCTCATTAATCGAACGCATCCACGGAAAACCTGACCTATTCAAATCCTCCTCCCTGTGGAACCACGGGTAACCGCCAAAGATCTCGTCTGCACATTCACCTGAAAGTCCTACGGTAAAATCCTGTTTGATTTCGCGGCAGAACCAGAGCAGCGAGGAATCGATGTCAGCCATCCCCGGCAGGTCCCGGACATGAACTGCTTCTGTCAGATAGGCTGCCAGATCGTGCTGTGTGATGATGCTGTTATGATGAACAGTGCCATATGTTTCCGTCATTTTATTGATCCAAAAGGCATCTGCATTTGGCTGGAATTCATTTTCCTTGAAATACTTGTCATTGCCTTCGTAATCGATTGAGTACGTGTGCAGGCTGCCCTTGCCCTCCGCTTTATAATGGTCTGCAGCAATCGCGGTAATGGCGCTAGAATCCAGGCCTCCAGATAGGAAGGTACACAATGGGACGTCTGAGACCAGCTGTCTGGTGACGGCATCCGTGAATAAATCCCGCACTTTTTCAGCTGTTTCATCAAGGGTATCCTTGTGTTGCTCGCTTTTCACATTCCAATATCTCCAAATTTTAAGCCCATTTTTTGAAAAAGTTAGACCATGGCCAGGACGGAGCTCCTTCATGTTTTTAAAAATACCTGCCCCTGGAGAACGGGATGGACCAAGCCCAAATACCTCACAAAGTCCCTCTCTGTCTACCTCAGCCTTCACTTCTGGATGAGCCAGCAATGCCTTTTGCTCAGAAGCAAACATAAGACCCGATGCTGTTTCGAGGAAAAATAGCGGCTTCACGCCCAGCCTGTCGCGGCCGATGAACAGTTTCTCCTGTTGTTGATCCCAGACAGCAAAGGCAAAGATCCCATTTAAATGCTCCAGACAGTCTTCCTTCCATTCCATGAAAGAAGTAAGCAAAACCTCTGTATCAGAATGACCGTTAAAGGAATATCCTTTTAATAGCAGTGCTTTTCTGAGGTCCTCTGTATTGTAAAGTTCTCCGTTATAACAAATGGTATAACGGTTATCTCCTTGTGTCCTGGTCATTGGCTGTTTGCCGCCCTCGGGGTCGACAACTACCAGTCTTTTATGTCCCAGTGCAGCATGCCCCGAAGTCCATACATTGGTATCGTCGGGACCTCTTTTACTTAAAGTTTCCGCCATTTTTGCCATGGTCTCTCGTTCATGATCCAGATTTTTCCGATAATCTATCCAGCCTGTTATTCCACACATTGTTGATCATTCCTTTCAGCGGAACTTTTTGATGTCATTCAGCACTATCTCTAACGTGATAATAGCTTAAGCATTACTCATCTTATGCAGATACAACTCAACTGGTTAATTGCCTATCTTTCAAATCATGTTATAAATTCGCCAAAATCTGTCTACAAAGAAGGTGAGCGATAATTAACGGAGGATCCAAATGAACCGACAACAACGAAGCAATCTAATTGAATTCCAGCCCCGCGCATTCAACGTCGGGACAGTAGAATATATTAATTCACAATGGGTTTTCTTTGATGAAGAAACAGATGAAGCCGCACTTGTTGATGAATTCATCCATCAAGAGGTTGAAGTGCAGCGAAACAATAAATGGTGCAAAGGTTTTTTGCTCGATAATGGGTGCATTCAGACCGGCAATGAGAAAATTAATTTACAGGACCAGGAAATGGTCAGAATCAGGAAACAGCTTATTTATTCATTCGAGCGTTTGCTTGATGAGCTGAATGATGAAGCTTTTCTCCAATTCATCAACACATTGAATTCGCTCAATTTTTCAATCTATGATTGCATCTATTGTTATAATCACTTGACCTTCCTTGATCATGAACAAGGGGTATCAGGAGTCAACTTTTTGATTCTCGATAATGAAGAATTCATCTGCAGCGTGCAGCATCACTTCGATTATTTTGAAACACAAAACGACAGGTTCGAATTAACTTTGAATAATGGGAAACGGACCGTAATCGAGAGGATTTCGTAAAAAAAGGGCCAGCACAAAATGTGCTGGCTCTGGCTTTTTATCTAACGGTATATTCCACTTTTTCCATTGTCCTGAATCCTTTTTCAAAGGCAGCAATGTCCAGGGGTTTCTCAATGTAATAGCCTTGTGCATAATGGCAATCCAAATCCCTTAGGAGATTCAGCTGTTCATGCGTCTCGACACCTTCAGCAACAATTTTCACGGAAAGTCCCTGGCCCATGGTGATGATTGCCTTGACGATTGCGATGTCTGATGGATCGTCATGAAGATTATTGATAAATGATTGGTCGATTTTCAGCGTATCGATCGGTAAATTTCGCAAATAACTTAATGAGGAATACCCTGTGCCAAAGTCATCAATCGAAACCTTTACCCCGAGCTCCTGCAATGATTTCATAACCGAAATGCTATAGGCGATATCTTCCAGCATGGCACTCTCTGTCAGTTCCAGGGAAAGGTATCCTGGTTCAAGTCCGGATGTCTCCAATGCTTTAATCACCTGGCCAATAAAAGCATGCTGCTGGAATTGATAAGCTGAAACATTCACCGAAATACCTAGATTCGGAAATCCATTCTGCTGCCATACTTTTGTCTGCACACATGCGGTTGTCAGCACCCATGCCCCAATCTCCTCAATCAATCCTGTTTCCTCTGCGAGAGGAATGAACTGTGCCGGCGAAACCAGACCAAGGTGCGGATGCCGCCAGCGGATAAGGGCTTCTGTACAGGTGATTTCACCGGACTTCAAGTCCATAAGCGGCTGGTAGCATAGATGGAATTCATCCTTTTGAAGAGCTTTCCTTAAATAGCTTTCAAGCTCAAGGCGGACCATGGCCTGATCATTCATTCCGGTTGAGAAGTAAGTAATCTTATTCCCGCCTTGATTTTTCGAACGATTCATCGCAATATCAGCATTCTTCAACAGGACCTGTTCATCAAGACCATCACCCGGGAATGAACTGATCCCGATGCTCGCTGTGACCGTGAACTCCTGATTCTGATAAGACAAAGGCATTGAAATAAGGTTTTGCAGTTCCCTCGCTATTCGTGTCGTCTGATCGATGCTGACATTCTCTGTTAGCAGCAGGGTGAACTTATCCCCGCTGAACCTGCCAAGAAAAGCTCCTGACGGAAGTCGATCCTGGATTCTCTCCGCCAGTTCCTTCAAAACAATATCTCCGGCATAATGCCCTAGACTGTCATTGATGATTTTGAAGCGGTCGATATCAATGACAAGTACAGCAAGAAGCTCCTTCTTATGCTTGGCCCTATGAATCATTTCTTCCAGCTGTTCGGTGAATCTCATTCTGTTCGGCAACCCCGTATCCTGGTCATAATAGGCCAGTTGAATGATCTTTTCCTCTGTCTTTTTCTGTGTCGTGATATTCCGCCCTATTCCATAGGTACCCACACATGCTCCATTAACCGTTATGGGTATATTTTTGACTTGAAAAATCTGGGCTTCCCCGCTCTTGATTGGTATTTCAATCGTATATGTCTGATCTTTACCTTTAAGTGCCTGAATGAAATGCATTTTGGCACGGTGCACGTCTTCTTCTTTGATAAAATCGAGGGCTGACCTGCCAATAAGATCATCTTCTGTATAGCCAAAGGTTTTCATGAATGCCTGGTTGATGCTTGTGAAGTTTCCTGCTAGATCGGTTGAATAGACAAAATCACCATTGTTATCAAACAGCGAACGGTAGTATTGCTCCGACACTTTGAGGCTTTCATTGAGGTTCAGGATATCCTGTTGTGAGACTTCGACTAAATTGTTCAATGTATTGATTGTGTATTGATCCTGCATAACAGGATTAAGTTCTTGTTTATCAAAAACAGTAAAAGTGAGGATATATTTTTTTTCTTCAGTTAAACAGCATGCTGCTTCACAACACAGCACAGTCGAGGCGGGCAGCTGTTTTTTCAGCCTCCGCTCCAGATGCTGGAGGTCTTGTATTTCATTTTGATTGAAAAAGATTTGCACCAGCAGGTTGCGGTGGTCTTTGAATGAATTGCTCTCTATAAAGCTATTAAGTTGTCGCTCATCCTCGTATACGCAGCTTTTTGTCGTAGCCATTGCATTCTCCAATTATAATATTTCTCCAATAACCCTTACATCTTAAATTATCACATTTCTTTGGGTTAAGATATGACAAAAAAAGAAAAAAGCTGCCTATGAAGACAGCTTTCTTTCGACAAATTATTAGAACAAGTATGTTCCAAGTGGAAGTGAAAAACCTAAATACAATACAAGCAGAACTGCGACAATGAATTGAATCCACAAAATAGACGCTTTTTCGTTCTTTTTCGTACGGATTAAAATCATTTCCAGCATGGCGATCACCCACAAGCCTACTGCTGCTTTCAATACATACATAAGGTTGATGTTAATGCTGAAAAGCAGTCCGAAGCCAGTCAATAGAATCAGCACATAAAACAATCTAAGGACCATCTGGACAATTTTCGCGCCCTTTTCCTTACCGCTTTTATGTAGTCCAAGTGCTACGAAAAATAAAACTAGAGCCAAAAACCAGGCTGTCATATGGGCATGGATCATGTACCCGTCCTCCTAATAGTTAATTCTAAAACATCATACCATATCGGCGCAGAAAACACTAAAATTAACTGGCCAGGCTATGTTAACCTTCCACCTTGTTCTGTAAAGCCCCGATCCCTTCGACAGTGATCTCGATTACATCACCATCCTTCAGGAACCTCGGCGGCTTGAACCCTTTGCCTACGCCCGCTGGTGTTCCCGTTGCAATAATATCCCCAGGCTCAAGTGTCATTCCCTGGGAGAGCACTGCAATGACCTCTTCTACCGGGAAAATGAAGTTCTCCGTATTGGAATCCTGTCGTACTTCCCCATTTACTGTTGTTTTTATATCGAGATTGTTCGGGTTGTCGATGGCTGATTTATGGACAATCCATGGTCCCATCGGACAAGTCGTATCAAGGCTTTTGCCGATGAAAAATTGCTTATGCTTCGCCTGCAGATCGCGGGCTGTCACATCATTCACGATTGTATAGCCAAACACATAATCCAATGCCTCTTCCCTTTTGATCCCTATCCCTTTTTTGCCAATGACGACCGCCAACTCGCCCTCATAGTCCAATTGCTCTGTCAATTCACTATGTGATTGGATATTTTGGCCGTGGGAAATGACTGTGGTAGGTGCCTTTGTGAATACCATGACATGTTCAGGAATATCATCCTTGCTGCCCATTTCAATCGCATGCTCTGCGTAATTCTTGCCCACACAGAAAATATTCTTTGCTGGGCGCGGAATTGGAGCTAGCAATGCTACTGAATCAAGCGGGATGTAAAGCTCGCTGTCGAGATTGTTCTCGTTTACCCATTGAACGGTTTTTTTCGCTTCCTGATAAAATACGTCTCCAAGCGAAATGGCTTCAGCCATGCAAGATGGGAGTGCTGATTTACCTCCCATTTTTTCATAGACTTCCAAAAGCGGCAGTACGCGCCTGCCATCTGCATGAACAATTCCGATAAACTGACCAGATTCATTTTTATATGTAGCAAATTTCATGTTAACGCCCTCCCTTTAATTAATTGCTCTTCTATGAATTTCTCTGTTTCACGCGGATTTGTAAAATGGTATATCTTTTTTCCCTGAAGCTTGAATTCTTCTAACATGCTAATAATGCCAGGAGCTTTTTCACGCTTGTATTTTGCGATCCATTTGATAAAATCCCAATCGAGTCTTTCCGGACAGCCTTCATTCATATCCGGCCTAGTCCTGCCGTGATACATGATTCTTCTTTTGAAAACTCCATACAGGCACCTTGGAGTAGAGTAATCAAGGAAGATGATCGTGTCCGCTGCATTTGCCCTCAAATCCATCGTGCTGCCGTAGTTGCCATCCAGGATCCAGGAATCTTTCTCGATCACTTGCTTGATGAGTGTTTCCCACTCACCTTTTGCCGTTATCACCCAGCCTGGTTTCCAGAACATAGCATCAAGATGATAGACCTGAATGTTAAGGATTCCCCCCAGCTTCCGGGCAAGTGTCGACTTCCCTGCACCTCCGCAGCCAATGATAATAATCTTCTTCATCAAGCTTCTCCCTTTTTAAAAGGCTGTTTTTTCAAATGTGTGCCAACTCGCCATAGCCATTCGACAGGTCCGTAGTGAAACCTTTTAATATACCAGCTGCTAAATGCCAGTTGAATTACGTAGATGACTAGCACAAGCATGGTTCCTGAAAAAATGGACCACTCTCCATAGTATCCTAATCCATAACTATAAAAGATCAGTGTCGAAACGACAGACTGAAATAGATAATTACTGATGGAGAGCCTTCCGGCAGCCTCCAGCGGATAAAGCAATCTGTCAAAATGCTTAACTTCGGAAAGAAGAGCAATGATCAGTGCATACGCCATCGCAACCATCGCACCGCCAAAAACATCCTGCGCATAATCCGTCATCAAAGTTTTAGCATAGAGGTACGGAATTGCTTTTATCAACAAGCCAAGGGTTGCGAATACAGCCGCAGCCATGGCGATTTTCCCTCTTTTCTCTCGTACATTTTCAAACAGTTTGATTTTAGCTGCTCCAGCTCCAATCATGAACAAGGGAAGAATTGTGACCAAATATAAAAATAGTCCCACCAGGTTATTGTTTTTATACCATTCGGATATTCTGTGCGCAGTCACTTCGCCAAAGCTTCCAGTTTGATAGATTGTTATGGACTGTTCCGCAGCCTGTCCATCATACATCGAAAATCCGCTTCCGCTGTCGATTGCTGATGCTGCACCGAGCATCAACAACAAGAGAAGATTAGGAACTATGTATAAGCTTAATCCAGCAATGAAAAGCTTTTTGGCACTCCAGCCAATGAAAAGCAAGAAGGCAAAACCGCATACTGCATAGGTGATGAGGATATCACCTGGCCATATCAAGAATGCATGGATGAACCCAATCAACATTAGGATTGAGAGTCTCCTTAGTGCGAGAGGTTTGAAGTTCAGACCTTTTGCCAGTGTACGTTCTCTTAAAATTACGAGCCCATACCCAAACAGCATTGAAAACAAGGGGTAAAAGCTTGCCTGGATAAATAGGTCAATGAAACGGTATGTAAAAAGATTAATGCTTCCATCCCACCATGTTTCTGGATCGATATAGAAATAAGGAGAATGAAATGAAATCATGTTCACCAGAAAAATCCCCAATAATGAAAAGCCTCGCATCCGGTCAATCGAAACAACTCTTTTGCCAGACAGCTGTCTGTTAATCTCCATCTTCCCCCTCATTCCATCCAAGAGTTTACATCTAATCTATGTATATCACACAACATAACAATATGCCAAAGGTAACAAAGGAACGCCCGCTGCAGCTGGATTTCCCGCAAGAAAAAGGGACGCCACAAAGTGCTGTCCCCCTGTGCTATTAGTTTACAAATCTTCCAGTCTTGCCATTTGCCTCCCAGTATTCATTCCGCAAATGGACCTTCTGGATTTTTCCGGAAGCTGTTTTCGGCAGTTCTTTTACAAAAGTTACTCCGGTTATGGCTTTGAAATGGGCAAGTTTTTCTCTTGAAAATGTAATGAGGTCCTGTTCTGTGACCTGCTCATTCTCACGGAGTACAATATAGGCATGAGGAGTCTCCCCCCACTTTTCGTGAGGGACTGCAATGACTGCTGCTTCCAGGACTGCCGGATGATCATATAATACTCCCTCGACTTCGATGGAGGAGATATTTTCTCCGCCACTGATGATGACGTCTTTCTTGCGGTCAACGATGTCGATATTGCCATATTCATCGACCGTCGCCATGTCCCCGGTATGGAGCCAGCCATTACGGATTGTTTCCATCGTTGCTTCGTCGTTTTTCCAGTAGCCTTTCATGACTCCATTGCTTCGGGTGATGACTTCCCCTATTTCCTTGCCGTTATGTCCAACCTCTTCGCCAAAATCATTGACAACCTTCACCTGGCAGCCAATCATGGATATGCCTGCTTTTGCTTTCATTCGATATTGTTCATTCAAAGGCAGCTGCTTCAAATGCGACCTTACTGTTGAAATCGTGCTTAATGGCGAGGATTCTGTCATTCCGTATACCTGGATGAATTCCCAGCCAAGTTCTTTTTCAACCCGGGTGACGAATGCTGGCGGCGGAGCAGAACCGGCAATGACCACCCGAACCTGCTGTTCGATACTCGGGACATTTTTTTCATAAAACTGAAGCAGTGCATTCAATACTGTTGGAGCCATGTGCATGACACTGACTTTATGTTTTTCCAGCGCGTTGAAAATTGTCTCGGGCGTCGTCTTCCGCAGGCATACCTGCGAAGCGCCGTTCGCTGTGTAATAAAATGGCGATCCCCATCCATTAACATGGAACATCGGCAGGACATGCAGCAGGACATCCTCGTCGCTGACGCGCAGATGATGCATTGTGCTCAAGGCATGAAGGTAATTATTCCGGTGCGTCAGCATGACTCCCTTTGGATTCCCAGTCGTACCGCTTGTATACAGAAGGCTGCAGACATCATTTTCATCAAGCTCTTCACGTTTGAACGTCTCATCAGATTGCTGTGATAGCCATTCATCATAACCAGTTTCACCCAGGCTATCATCCTTGTAATGGACAATAATGTGTTGTACGCTCTCGAGCTGATCCTTAATCGGCTGAATCAGATGATATAAGTCCTGGTCCACAAATAAAACCTTCGACTCACTGTGATTAAGGATGAACAAATAATCATCAGGTTTCAGACGAATATTCAATGGGACCATGACTGCGCCCAGCTGGAATACTCCATAGAAACCTTCAAGCATTTCAATTGAATTTGGTGCAAGATAGGCAATCCGGTCGCCCTTGTTTACTCCCATTTTTCTTAAACCATCGGACAGCCTGTTCACCCTATCGTTCAACTCAGAATATGTAAGTTCTCTATCCTCAGAAAAAATGGCTTTTTTACTGCCGTAAAGCGACACTGCACGATCGAGAAACTGGTTCAACACCAATGGAACGTTCATAATCTGCCTCCTCCAGAATAATTTTATAATTCTAAATATATAAATATATTATCATATTACTCTTCCTGTTATATAACTTTTTAACTGTTATATAACATGTTTTTTTTGCAAGACGGAAGGATCTTTTTTCTATATGGTGGTTTGCCGCTTGTATGAAATTTTTCTGGAAAGGCCCTTATAAACACAATAGGCATTTTAATCACATTCTTCATCTGGGCACATAGGATAATAAAGAAATCTTTTTAAAGGGTGTTGCAAATGCCAGCAATCGTTGGAGTCGCACAGGTCATTTCCCTGGGGAACAGCTCCGTCTTCCATATTGGCGATGTTTATAAAATCAGCCCGATTTCCAATGCAAAAACCTTTTCTGGAGCAGGTTCATTCAATACCGGAGATGGATTGACCGTTTACAATAACCAAAGCTCAACAAATACCTATGATCCAGATGCCGTCGATCAAGGAAATTATCTGAATATATAATGTGGGTGAGTCTGATGAATTTTTTTATACAGCAATCAATCAATATCAACCTTCTGAGGATAGATGGAATCACGAACTCTTCTGTTCTGCAAATTGGAAGTGCAGGAATGATCAAGCCAGTTTCCTACCTTTATAACACCGGTGGATTTACAGCTCCTGCGCCAGAAGCGGTCCACCCCACAGAAATCTCAACTGGCATGGGGGATATGCAAGGCGGTACACTTGAAGCTCCTGCCGTTCCATTGCAGGCCCCGGTTCGACGCAATTAGGGATGTGTATTAAAAATCGGTGAAATCGAGGTGATTCATTTTGGATGCGGAATTTTATCAATATATAAAGAAGCTGCATTTATATGTGGAGCACCAGAGCAGAAAGACTGCAAGATTGGAGAAAATGATTTCGGAACTGCAGCAGGAAATTGCTGCACTGAAGGAGCGGCCTCCGGTTCAAATAGGGAATATTGAGTATAAGTTCGACCAGTTAAAAGTGGAAACCCTTGAGGGAACCTTGAATATTGGTCTAAACCCAACAGATTTGGATGGAATCGACGATTTTACCGTTGATCAAAAATCTGTAAATGTGCCGATTCCTCCAAAGCAGTTATTTAAAAGGACCATTGAGATCGAAACAGCACTGAACAAATATTTGGAAACTGATTTGGAGAACATTTACCGGGGGGCCCAGGCGGAGCTGGGAATCAGTGTAGATGATTCTTATTTCGAGTTCATAAAAAATGATATTAAAAAACAGTTGTCTGGCAGAGCAGCTCAGCATTTACAGGAGCAATCATCAGGTGAAAGAGGCACGGAACTGAGCCCTGAGCTGAACGAACGGGTGATTGATCTCCTTAAGCAGGAAATCCAGAATGGAGTGTTCCTGTTCTTGAAAAACCTGCCTGATAATGTAAAGGAAGGACGTTCATAATGAATTTCCAAGTTTATAACCGTGATATTTGCGTCGGCGACATAAGGATCATAGGTGTTTCGAGTTCCTCGCTGCTAATGGTTGGTGATGCAGATACGATCCAGCTGGCAGCAACCTTTGATACACCGGCAGAATCGTTGATTGTCGGGCCATTTGTCCCGCTGACGCCGGATATATCGTGATCGCTATGCTACAGAGAATATCCTGTGTTGACCAAATAAAAATTGACGCGGTATCCTTCTCCTCGATCTTACAGATTGGTGACTCAGAGCAAATTCAGGCATTGTCCAGGGCGCTGGCCGTCCAAAGAGAGGCAGAGATATTTTTGGATAATGAAGGCAACTTCGCAGCATTCCCGATTTTTTCTGAAACAATTCCTTTTCAACCAGCAGTTGAAGAAAATGTAGTTTTCTCAACCCACAACCTCAACCCTGTATTGAAGGTTCGGAACATTGATATTCTGGGAGCCTCATCTTCGTCTGTAGTGCACCTTGGAAACAGTTCCAATATTGCCATGGAGGCCCGTGTAAAGCATATACGCCAGCTTTTGCCGAGGAATAACATGTTGAATGGGGAAGATAGGTAGATTTGATGAGAAGCTTTAGGTCTTAAGCATTCATAAGCAACAATGGAAAAAAGGTTAAAACAAAGCAGAAAAGGATGTTTTCAATGCCAGCAATAATAGGTCCTGTGCAAATATTGAATGTAGGCGGCGGGACGGTACAGTTTGGCGACACGCTGTTCATCTCGCCAAAAAGCAGTTCAAAAACAGTCGCTGGTCAGGGAGGATTCAACACTGGCGGATTCATTGTGACAAATAACGGATTAAGTGCCAGCAATGTCCTTGATGCCAACTTGATTGACCAGCCGATAGCAGGTAATAACTAGCGTTTATTCCGTTTTCGCGCATTCGATTTTGATATTTTCGGCAGCCTTGTAGAAGGCTGTTTTTTTATCCATTTCAAAAACTTCTGCAAATCTGGATGCGAACGCAGACGGTCAATCGTGTTCAATCCCGATGCCAGCTCTTCATTCGTGAACAGAGCATGAATCTGTTTATGGCACGGGATACATAGATTGGCTGTCGCCATGAAAGTGCCACCCATTTCTTTAGGAACCAGATGGTGTATGGTCACCTCCACCTCTTCCCTGCCGCATAATTCACATGTGCCGGATTGCTTTTTCTTTGCCACTCGGGTGATCCCTCCCCTGTAAGAAAATGAAGTCATTTTTCCCATACCCATTTTTGTAATCGCAATCGCATAGCTGCGACCAAAATTTCGTCGTTTGCATTTTTGGACAACAATTAGCTTTCTTGGTTACCTATTTTCCAGAATTTCTGTTTTTCAGGGCACCAATACGCTCTATTGGTTACCTCTTTTTCTGAATTTCTGCTTTTTAAGGCACCAATACGCTCCATTGGTTACCTCTTTTCCAGAATTTCTGCTTTTTAAGGCACCAATACGCTCCATTGGTTACCTCTTTTCCAGAATTTCTGTTTTTCAGGGCACCAATACGCTCCATTGGTTACCGCTTTTTCTGAATTTCTGCTTTTTAGGGCACCAATGCACTCTGGCAAAAAAAAACCGGCAGGATTATTATTCACATCCCACCGGTTTTTAACATCATATTATAGTTAGTCTAATTCAAGCAGATGGCCGCCGTCGAAGAAATATAGGTATTTCTCTTCTACTGGCTGCTTCCATACCTGTTCGATTGCTTTGGCATACAAGCTGATTTGGATTCGATAGCGCTCCTCCAGAATCGGCTTTGCTTGCTCGAAACCGCCTTTGTAGCGGTCATGGATGCCGTCCGTTTTGAAGTCCAGCAGGACGGTTCCTTTTTCATCTTGGAAAATGCAGTCAACTACCCCCTGGATAAAGATCGGTTCGTTTTCTCCCTGCCAATCAGGATAAACTTCCTTTGACGGCAATGACAGATAAAACGGTACCTCACGGCTGACTTTTTCAGCCGAAACCAGTCGCTTGCCGATGTCCGTTTCAAAGAAGGCAAGGATCCATTTTTTATCAACAGCATCGCGCTGCTCAGGGAAAAGCAGCTCCTTCTCTACCATCTCCTCCAGCTGCAAATCGAGAGAGGCTTCGGTTACTGGCTGATTCAGGTTGATATGCTGCATGACCATATGCATTGCGGTTCCGCGTTCTGCAGGTGTGAGTTTCTTTTCCTGCATGAACCTTGGCCTGTTGAGGATTGGTTTTGAAAACCTCCTGACAATCTGTGTTCCGCTTTCTTCATCCCTTGTTTCGTGGTTGCGTTTCAACTCAGTAACGGACTGCTTTGACCGGTGGTTTGCTGCTTCTTTGAAATGATAATTCCATGAAAGCTGCCTGTTCACTATCTCTGCTAATTCTGAGTCTCTGTTTACGGGCTTCCCTGCTGCAACAAGGTCCATCAAGCTTTCGTGCTCTTCGGTTTGTTCATCTGCATATGAAGCGATTTCCTCCGCTTTAATGCTTTCGATTTTCCAGCGGGAAGGATGGTTTATAATATCCTCACCCATTGCCGGATGAAGGCTATCTCCACTTTTCCGGATATAGTCACAATCCCGGTGGCGGATCACCGCCGGTCCGATCCAGTCGATATAACCCGAAGCAGAAGCTCTTGAATATTCATCCAGCAGCCACTCAGGATGGCTTGCCTCGTCCTGCCACTTGCTGATCGTCTTTTCTGCATCCTTGACCGATCCAATCAAATAGAGCTTTTCCTTTGCCCGTGTCAAGGCAACATATAATACACGCATTTCCTCTGCCAGCATTTCCATCTTCTTCTTGCGCCTAAAGGCCAACTGCGGCAAGGATGGGAAGGAAATCCGCTTCTCAGGATTGATATATTTTGCCGCGAAGCCAAATTCTTTATCGAGCATATAGAATTTTTTCAGGTCCATCGTATTGAAATTCCGGGCAAGCCCTGCAACGAAGACAACCGGAAACTCAAGTCCCTTGCTGCTATGGATCGTCATGATCCTGACCACGTCTTCCTGCTCCCCAAGAGCTCTTGCAGCACCAAGGTCATCGCCCCGTTCCCTCATGCGCTCAATGAAGCGCAAAAAGCGGAACAGGCCACGGAAGCTTGTTGCCTCATATTGTCTCGCGCGATCATAGAGCGCTCGCAGGTTTGCCTGACGCTGCTTGCCACCTGGCATCCCACCGGCAAAATCGAAGAAACGGGTTTCCCGGTACAATTGCCAGATCAAGTCTGATACGGAACCCTGTCTGGCCGAAGTTCTCCATTTCTTTAAGCTTTCAAAGAAACGGCTTGTCTTCTCATGCAATGCTTCATTTTCAGGAACCGGCTTTTGAACGCAGAAAGCTGTCAACGCCTCATAGAAAGAACCTCGTTTCTGGCTGACCCTGATGATGGCAAGCTTTTCTTCGTCCAGTCCGACAATAGGGGACCTCAGGACAGCAGCAAGCGGAATATCCTGATAAGGATTGTCGATCACTTTTAACAATGAAAGCATGACCGCCACCTCTGTTGCCTGGAAATACCCTGTGGACAGATTCGCGTAAATCGGGATGCCTTGCTGTTTGAACTCCTCCATGATTTGCGGCGCCCATGTCATGGAGCGGAGGAGAATGACGATATCACGGTAATTGACGGGCTTCGATGTCTTTGTCTTCGGATTGTAAACGCCCCGCCGTTCTTCTACCATATCCTTAATATGCTTGGCCATCAGCCTTGCTTCGAGCTGTGATTGTTCAAGGTCATCCGCGTCGAATTCACCTTCTGCCGCTTCATCCCCGGGTTCTGTTTCCGTGGATTCACCCTCGCTTTTATCAATCAAAAGCAGCTCCACAGGGAACTCGTCATCCTCAGGATAAGGAGCTCCTGGTTTCAGCTCGGCATTTTCATCGTAATCAATCTCGCCAACCTTGATTCCCATGATCTGCTTGAATAAATAATTCGTCCCGTCAAGGACCTCCCTGCGGCTCCGGAAGTTCTTGGCCAAGTCTATTTTCAGCCCAGTTCCTTCTCCGCTGGATGTGAACCTGGTGTACTTTCCCAGGAACAAATTAGGCTCAGCAAGACGGAACTTGTAGATGGATTGCTTTACATCGCCAACCATGAACAGGTTGCCTGATTCTTCCCCTTCAGCTGTCACAAGCTGGAGGATCGCTTCCTGCACCATGTTCGTGTCCTGGTATTCATCCACAAGAACTTCTTTGAATTTCTGGCGATAAGCGAGTGCTGCCTCTGAAGGTGCAGTTTTTCCCGGTAGTGCCACTTCTCCCACATCTATATTGGCTGTCAGGATATCAAGTGTATAATGCTCAAGATCAGAAAAATCGACGAGGCCCCGTTCCTGTTTCACTTCTCCAAACCTGCGGGAGAATTCTTTTACAAGTTCGATCAGGACAGAAACCAAAGGCTTCATTTCCTGCATGTCCTTCAGGAAGCTCTCAGGTCTGCGTGAAAATAATTCCGCTCTCAGATCCTGGACGATTTTCTTTGCCTTGTCGCGTAGCTTCGCTGCCTTGTCTACAAGATCCTTGTTGAAGTCGTCACCGCGGCATGTTTTCGCCCTGCCAAAATTGGCGAGCTGAATGGCCTCATAAAGCTCTGCCCATGATCTGTCCTTTGCAGCAAGCAAAGTATCTATCACATGCATGTCTTCTGTAAAATTGACCGCCCTTGGTGCCGGCCCTCCTGGCATTCTCGCAATTTCCATCGCTTTTTCCAGAAGCTGTTTCGCCCCCTGTAGCTGCAGCTCGATATCCGCCACGAGCACCTTCATGAAAGGCAGATCCTCCATTGTTGCGCTGTCTGCTGCGTCATACATCGAAACGATTGAATCCAGGTATGCATCAGGTGAAGGATTGGACCTGGCAAAATCGAACAGGTCGACTATGATATCCTTCAAACCTTCATCGCTGCGGTCATTCGTGAACGCATCCACCAGGTTGAAAAATGGCTGGTTGTCTGCCTTTCCGTATTCTTCCTCGAAAAGGTCCTCGATCACTTCGTCCCGAAGCAGCTGACCTTCTGTTTCATCCGCAATCCTGAAGCCAGGATCGACATCAATCAAATAATAATATTTCCTGATCACTTCAAGGCAGAAGGAGTGAAGTGTTGAGATCGACGCCCTGTTGAGCAGGCTAAGCTGCTTTTTCAAGTGGGTCGAAGCCGGATTGCTGTCGATTGCTTTTTCCAGCGCTTCTCCTATCCTGTGGCGCATTTCAGCAGCGGAAGCATTGGTGAACGTCACGACTAGCAGTTCATCAACATCCATAGGATTGCTTTCCGAAGTGATCTTCTTGATGATCCGCTCAACAAGCACGGCAGTTTTTCCCGACCCTGCTGCCGCTGCGACAAGAATATCCTGCCCTGAGGCCATGATTGCCTTCCATTGATCTTCCGTCCAGGTTGCCCCCTCAGGCACTGGCGGTATATTCATTTTAGCCAAGATCCTCTTCCTCCTCTCCGATTGATGCGAGAATATCCAGTTTCCTGATTTCTTCTAACCGCTCATTCGCTCCAGGCAAGCCATCGTTTGCCTTCATATGCTGGTCCTGACGGAGCGATGCCAGCAAATCTTCCTTTTTAATGACCGGAAGCTTCCTGAAATCATTCGATTCAACTGCCTGGTCAAACTGGCAGACTGGCTTGAAAGAACAGAATGTGCATGGGGCCCTGTCTTTGAGTTTATAAGGCGCTACATCGACAATTCCGCTGACAATCCTGTTTCCAGTCTCTACATATTTGTGGCGGACGAATTGCCGCAAATGGTCAAAGTCTTCCTTGCTGGCCACTTTTGAGCTTTTCAGCAGGCTTCCATCCTTTTTAAAACCTGCGGAAATAATCTGTGAGCTTCCTGTATCAAGCCCCTTGTCCATCATCCTGATGACATTCTCATCCCCAAGCAGCAATCCATTCATTTTAAAACGTTTGAGGATTTCCTCCTCGATTTCATCAAGAGTCAGCATTTTCGATGCATTGACAATAGGATTATGGACATGGAAATACAGAACTCCCGCTGGGTCAGCAGCCTTGCCGACTAACATTGGCGAATGAGTGATGATGATATCCAGATAGGTGAGCATCTGCAGGGCCACACCATAATAAACCTCTGTCAAATTGACATCCTTCACGCTGGATTTATAATCGACGACCCTCAGGTACACTCCCTTTTCGTCTTCCGCTTTATCAACGCGGTCAATTCGACCCATGAGCTCCATCTTCGTTCCATTTTTAAGAGAAAAAGCAAGCGGCGGCAGTTTTCCCTGTCGTCCGAAGCCAAGTTCCAAGCCTATTGGTGAAAATCCGCTGACCTTTGCATGCTCACTTAATACGAGCGATGCACGGCTGATGATATTTTGCAGCTTCTGCCTGATATAATGATGCCTGTTCGAGCTTAGCAAAATCTCGTTCTGCAATTTAGGAGCCAGCTTCTGGACTGCATCCCTTGCCAGTTGTTCCGCCTGGGCTCTTGTCAGCTGGGCCCAGCTGAGGTTTTGCTGCATGACCGTCTCGGCAATTTCCTTCAGCGCAGCGTGGAACAGATCCCCGATATCAGGAGCCTCAAGCCGGAAGATCTGGCGGTCGCGCAGCTTCAGTCCATGCTGGACAAAATGTGAGAATGGACAGCTGTTGAACAGCTCCATCCTTGAAACACTTCCCTGAATTTCTTCACCATAAAGCTCCTTGGTGATGGATTCCGAAAGCTGCTTCGTCCTGTTTTCGTAAAATAAGCTTGAAAGAACCTTGCGTGCTCTATCTCCCCATTGATGACTCTTTATATAATAATCATACACATCCCACCAGAAATCATAGACAGGATAGTTGCGCTTTTTCAATTGTAGCTGGGAGGTCAAATAGGACAGAGCGACATTTTCGCCAGCTGCATATTTCAACTGCTCTTCCTCCGGCAATTCAGATGGATCGGGCAGGTAGAAATGCGTTTGATGTTCAGGGAAAAGGTCAGAAATTCTCTTGATGAATGAAGATGGCATCAGAGCTTTCCCCTCTTCATTGGCTATCGGATAACTGATATACAGTTGTTCCGACGGTGTCACAAATGCCTTGTAAGCAATAAAGTTTTCGTCCAGGAGCTTGGTGCGGCTGCTTGGAGCAAGCTTTATTCCCTTTGACTGAAGAAGTTCGCGATCATCATCCGCAAAAATTCCTTCCTCCGTCATCTTCGCCGGGAGGACACCTTCATTGACGCCGATGACGAATGCGACCTTGACATCAGCAAGCCTCGTCTTTTCAAGATCGGCAATCAATATTTGGTCGATCGCAGGAGGAATCAAGGAGAATCTTAGTGATTCAAAACCTGCATCAAGAATGGAAACGAACTGTTTTGGCGCTACCTTCGTGTCACCAAGCATCTCGACGAACTGGTCAAGTAGATTGACCACTGCGTTCCAGGCTTGTTCATGCTCCCTTGCCTCTACCAATCTGCCTTCCTGTTCAGCAACCATTCTCCAGGCTTCAAGCTTCGCCGGGATATCAAGTTCTTCCATGAACAGATAGACTGCTTCCGCAAGCTTCCTTCCCGTATCAGCACGCTTCAGGCGGCGGGCCATCCGCAGCAGCGGAGATGTAATCAGCAGCCTCAGGTCATTCAGTTCCTGCTCTGTCTGCTTTTCTGCATCAGTCTGGGCCAATCCGTCATACTCCAGGCCGCGGATCCTCCGGTATTTCCAACGTTCTTTTTTCGTCCATTTATCTCCCTGGATGCCATATGCAAGTACATAGTTTTCCAGCACATCCATCTGTTCGCGCATCTTATTCAGATTCACTCCATCCGGGAACAATAGATCCGTTTTTACCGCACGGAAAATCGGTTCATACCTCCAGTTCCCCAATACCGTTTCAAGACTCGAACGGACTAGCTCAATCAATGGATGATGAAGCATATTCCGCTTCTGGTCGATAAAGTATGGCAGTCCATAATCATCAAAAATCGTCTCCAGCACTTCTCGGTATTCGCTGCCTCGCATCAGTACCGCAATGTCGCGATAACGGTAACCATTATCCCTTGCCAGCCCAAGAATCCTGCGGGCAACTCCTTCAAGTTCTGCCCTTCTGTTGGCAGCCTGGGCAATATGGATTGCAGCCTCCCCGTTATATTTAACAGCAGGCCTGGAATCGAATTCCCTTTCAAGATGCTTTAGCGATTCATCCTGCCAGCGCCTCTGTTCCGACAACACGATTTCCTCTTCCAGCTCATAGCCTTTTGCTTTTATGATGTCATGAAGTGTTGAGCAGGTTTCTCCTGTTACCCTGAATAAATGCAGTTCGTCAGGCTGTTCATCTTTAAAACCCTTGTCGACCGGGAGCGCGATGGTCACTCTTTTACATGTGCTCATCAGCTGGTCAATGATCATCAATTCAAGAGGCGTGAAACTGTAGAAACCATCAATGTACACTTCTGCATCCTTCAAATATCGAGAAGCAGGTATTTTCTCGGCAAGCAGTTTGAAATAATCCTCTGAATCTATATATTTGCCGAATAATTCGTCTTCAAATTGTCGATAGACTAGCTCAAGATCATGGATTTTATCTTTCAAAGCTTTATTCTCTGATGAGCTTTCCGCCATTTTACCAGTGAGCTCATCAGGATTGATCGCATAGCGTTTGAACTCAATCAGCATCTGTTCCATCTGCTGGACAAAACCATTCTTATCCGCTGCCTTCTGGAAAATCTTCAGCTCGTCCTTTTTGTCTTCAATGATTTTTCGGATCATCATGCTGATCCCGACACTGTCCAAATGCTGGCGAGTGTACCCGCCTGTTTCCTGCAGGATTCTCCATGCAAGGCGCGGAAAGCTGAAAACCTGAGCCCTGATCATTCCCCCAAGCTCAGGGTCAGTGGACAATCTGTATTCGGAAAGGAATGACATTTGTTCAGGGACTAGATAAGCAATCGGGTCTCCCTGCGGGTCCGAGATGAGCCTGTCCTTGATTTCCTTAATGATCATCTCGGTCTTGCCGCTCCCCGAGCGCCCCATTACTAAACGTACAGACATCTGACTTCCCCTTTCTCTCTTAAAATATCTATCTTTATAAAAATTGAAAAAGGCGCTTTATACTCATGCGCCTTTCCATACCAAACGATTGTTCTATATATCTTTCATTATACCTTTTTTGCGGACCATTTTGGAAGCAGGAAGCCCGTTAATTTTTCCCAAAACAACCTGCTAAAACTGTGGTGTCTGCATATGTTGATGGTGGCAGGTGATATACATGAAACCCATGTCCTTTTTTCAAAAGGCTTCCATCCTTCTGACACTTTGTGCCATCATGGTCGCTAGCAATATTTATACATTGATTCCAATTTATTCGGTCCTTGCAGATGACCTATTGATCGCTGAATCCCACGTAGTCCTTGCGGGTGGGCTATTCACTTTCTTCTACGCCTGCGGACTGCTGTCATTCGGGCCGGTTTCCGACTTTACTGGCAGAAAGAAAATCCTTGTGTTCGGGCTACTGGCCTCTGCATTGACGACACTGGCAGTCGGATTCTCAGCCGGGTCCCTCAGTTTGTGGATTGCCCGATCACTGCAGGGAGTCACCCTTGCTACTTTCGCTTCAGTTGCTTTCGCCTACTCCTATGATATTTTCAATTATCGGCATAGGACGATTCTGGTCGTGCTGATCAACACAGGATTTTTAATCGCAGGGATCTTTGGGCAGGTTGCCAGCGCCTTTCTGACGGATGTTTTTTCCTGGAACAGCGTCTTCTTTTTCTTCTCAGCACTTTATTTCATTCTATTTGCTAGTGCTTTATTCCTGCTGAAAGAATCACCACCGCCTGCGACAGAAAGCAAGCCTTTATGGAGAATCTTTTTTCAATTGCTCAAAGAGCCTGTTTTGATGAAATGCTATAGTATTACATTCTCACTGTTGTTCGCGATTATCGCCTTCTATGACGCTATTGGCCGATTTTTTGACGGACCTTCGTCAGACTTGCTGATGATCCGGCTGGTTGGATTGATTGGGGCTTCTCTTTCCCTTTTCACAGGGAAGCTGATCGACCGCTGGGGTGAGCTGCGGACATTGATGTTTGGCTTGGCCATCGGGTCAACAAGCGCTTTTATGCTGCTTTTCTTTCATTCCACCGGTGCTTTGATTATCTTTTCCATATTTTTTGTCTCATCGATTTCACTCGTCATCCCGACTGTCATTACCTTGATCGGATTTTACGGCAGCAGCCAGCGCGCCAAAGCATTGTCACTCTATTCTTTCATCCTGCTGACAGGAGCCAGCCTCGCTCCGCCCATTGCAGCCCTGCTGCCATTCAGCGGTGTGATGATTCTCTTATCTTCACTCTTCTTCTTCAATATTGGACTTTGTATTTTGATCCAAAAAAAGGCATTACAGTCAGCAAACGCTGGCTGAAATGCCTTTTTTCTTATCAAACAGGCTTATGGCCCGATGCAGAGAGAGCGACTTCCCGCAGTTTCTTTTTATCGATTTTGCCTACATGCGTCTTCGGCATATGGCCAATAGTTTGGATAACTTTCGGTACTTTATAGCCGGCGAGCTTCTGCCTGCAATGCATTTTGGCTTCATGCTCTCCTAAAGCAGCTCCCTCTTCAAGGACAATGAACGCAGTCACGACTTCTCCCCATTTTTCATCTGGGATGCCAACGACCGCGGCCTCGTGAATCGATGGGTGTGAGCAGAGCCAGTGTTCGATCTCGAGAGGAAATACATTTTCACCGCCTGTGATGATCATCTCTTTTTTCCTGCCAACAATATAATAATATCCATCTCTGTCTCTCTTCGCCAGGTCACCTGTATAAAGCCAGCCGTCCTTCAAGGTGTCTTCGGTCGCATTCTGATTATTCCAGTAATAAGAAAAGGCATGGTTCCCCTTGATAGCAAGTTCACCGACCTCGTCCGCTCCAGCCTCGTTCCCTGCTTCGTCCAGGATCTTGATAGAATGGAACAGCATAGGCTTGCCGACTGAACCTCTTTTTACATTCGCCTCTGAAGGATCTATGTAAAAATTATTCGGGCCAGCCTCTGTCAGCCCATATCCCTCCTTGAAGGCGATACCCTTCTGTTTGTATGCTTCATAAATTTCAAGCGGGCACGGTGCACCTCCTGATAAAAACAGCTTAAGATCCGTGAATTCCGCCTTCTGGAAAAGATCCGTTTTTACCAACATATGATGCATCGTCGGCACAAATAGGACGATTGTGCACTTATGTTCGATTAGGTTCTTGATCGCACTTTCCGGTGTGAAATCATTGGCCAGAACGACGGTGCCCCCGGCCATCAGGATCGGAATGGATAGTGCATTCAAACCGCCTGTATGGAATAAAGGTAAATACGTCACCGTTCTGTCCTCGTTCGTCAGATTCCAGCTGGCGATCGTCGAAACGCTGTTCCAGATGATGGCGCGATGTGACAGAACAGCTCCTTTTGGCTTTCCGGTGGTCCCTCCTGTATAAATCATCGCGAGCGGATCTTCTTCCTCCACTTTTTCTCCATCCAGCTGGCCAACTGTTACGCCAAGCAGCTGAGCGTATCGTGAACCATCAATTTGAATGCAACGGTCTTCTTCATCCCAAATCATTGTCACTTCTTTTGTTAAATTGGAATGGAAAGCCAGCAGCCTTGGCTCACAATCCTTAATAATATATGCCAGCTCATCGAGGGACAGCCTCCAGTTCAGCGGCACAAAAATGGCGCCAATTTTGCCGCAGGCAAACAGCAAATCAAAGTAACTGATTCCGTTCGGCGCAAGCAGCGCAACCCTGTCGCCTTTTTTGACTCCCTTTTCACCCAGCCACACTGCGATTGCTTTAGCCCGATCATTGATTTCCCTGTATGACCATTCCTGAGCCGTCCCTGCATCGGCAATCGCAACTGCATCTGGTGTCAATCCCGCTCTAGATTCAAGCCAGTCGAGCTCCCACCTCACCGCAATCTCTCCTTCTCTCGTCTTGATGGATTCATTTTAGGAGATGGTAGTTACAGGTTAGTTACATATGAAAAAGCGCAAGCGCCTTGGTCAGCCCCGACAAGCGCTGGAGGGCCGACCAGTGAAGTCGTTCTTTGAATTCATTGGGCGGACTGAAGCGACTCGAGGGGCTAGGCGCTGGAGCTGGATTAAGAAAACTACTCGTAGTTATCCACAACTAAATAATTTTATAACTATAAACTGCAAAAAACACCACAGCATCAGCCGTGGTGTCAGAAGTTTATATGCCCTTCAACTCATCTTCTGTAAATATCTCCATACTTTTCACATGGTTCCTGGCTTCAGCATCACCCAGTTTATAAACCATTGCGTAAATTTCCTTCATTGCAAAGTCATATTCAGCATGCTCACGGTCTGGGTCGGTAAAAGGGCGCAAATGGGAATTGCCAAAAGTGGCCCAATCCGCTTTATAGTTTTCCGTCAGATACTCCCGTAAATCCTTGATCTCCTCACCGGTCGCAATCAACGTGAATAAATGGCCCTCCGGCTCAGCCGGCGTGTCCAGCACCTCGCCGCTTTCTATATTAAAGTAGTATTTCTGCTTTGTGTCTTCCATGTACAGCACCTCATCCTTTTTTAATACCATTTACCACTTTTGGAGGGAAGTTAATCCTGAAGTGAATATCAGCGGACTCAAAAAGTAAAATGAACATATGATTAGCTGGTTTTTAGAGTGCGTGGGGCAAAGTTCTTGGGATCAGTTAGTTTTAATGCCAGTTAGAGGAGATTTAATACCAGTTGGGACAGTTTTAATACCAGTTAGCGCATTTTTAATACCAGTTGGATCGGTTTTAATACCAGTTAGGAGGATTTTTCCCGGTTTGACGGTTCATTTTAACGGTTGGGAGGAATTATTTAACGGTTGAGACGATTTATTTGATGGTTGGCACGAATTATTATACGGTGGATAATTTTCTTAACGGTTGCAGCATAATTCTCCGGTAAGCCATTTTAATCCCTGTTGCCGGTGTTATATTCCCGGTTGGAGCAGATTTATTCCCGGTTGAAAGAAATTTATTCCCGGTTGGAGCAGTTTTATTCCTGGTTGAATAATTTACACTCCAATAGAATAGAAATCATTCCTCTCCCCACACCTACCCCAAAATAAAAAAGCGCATCAAATGCGCTTTTTAAAATCACATCATGATCCCGCCATCGACATGGAGGGTGGTGCCGTTCACGTATTTTGACTCGTCTGATGCGAGGAACAGGTAGGCATGTGCGATATCCTCTGGCAATCCGAGCCTTCCCAGCGGGACGAGCATCTTCATTTGTTCAATCACTTTATCCGGCACAGCGGCGGTCATGCCCGTTTCGATGAATCCCGGAGCGACTGCGTTTACATTGATGCCTTTGCGTCCGAGTTCCTTTGCCCATGTTTTCGTCATGCCGACGACTCCGGCTTTGGTCGCTGCGTAGTTTGTCTGGCCTACATTGCCGTATACGCCGGAAACGGAGGATGTATTGATTATTCTGCCTGAACCTTGCTGGACCATTGCTGGAACAACAGCCTGGGCACAATTGAACACACCCGTCAGGTTGACATCAACGACTTTCTGGAAGTCCTCGGCAGCGAGCTTGTGCAGCATTCCATCCCTGGTGATGCCTGCATTATTTATTAGAATATCAATTTTGCCAAAGTGGCCGAGAACATTTTGGACCAGCGAATCAACACTGGATCTGTCGGCGACATTCACCTGAAAAAAAGCGATATCATTGCCTTCAGCTGACAGTTCTGCCGCACGTTTGGTTCCTGTTTCTTCATCAAAGTCCGCCATGGCAACCCTTGCGCCTTCACTGGCAAAAGTTTTAGCTGCAGCAAGCCCGATTCCGTTCGCTGCCCCTGTAATAATCGCTACTTTATCTTTCAATCTCATAAAAACACCTTCCTACTCTGCTAAAAATCCTTCGATATGCTGCAATAGCTGATCCAGGTCATCCACTAATGGCGAATGGCCGCAATCCTTCAATTCCACAAACCTTGCACGCCCTGCAAAGTCCTCGACAATTTCATCTGCCATCCTCCCAGTGACCACTAGATCCCGGTCACCCCGGAGCACAAGCACAGGAATCTGGATATCCTTCACCTGATCTGTACCATCCTTCAAGCCATTATTTAAAGCACTGATGTTAAAAGTATTAAGAGAGTGGTAGACTTCAGCGAGATTGCGCTGTGTCAGCATATCATCAACATACTCGTCATAATGCCGTTCTTCCGGCTGACGACCGGTATAAATCAACATATTCCACATTGCCTTTAGAAATCCTCTATTTTGCTGGTCGTAAGCACTCTGTACGGCAATCGTTTTACCAGCATCTCCCTTAACATCCTCATAAGTAACGAGCCTGTTGTTCACATCAGGGAGGCCTTCAGCACTTGTGCCGAAGAAAGGATATCCTCTTGTAGAAGCGGAAGCGAGCAGCACAAGCTTTTCACAATAGCCTGGGTAATCAGCGGCGAACTGCATTCCTACCGCTCCTCCCGTCGACCAGCCTACAAGGGCAAAATCCTTCAGCCCAATTCCATCAACAAACATTTTTACATCATCGGAAAAATCCTGGATCGACATGATTGGCTTATGATAGCTGGACTCCCCGAACCCCCGCAAATCCACCGCAAAAACTTTATATTCAGGATCAATCGCGTCAATCAACAAGTCCCAATGTTTGGATGATGTCATATTGCCATGGACCAAAAGAACATTTTTGGTTCCGCCATCCCGCTCCCTATAAGCGATTGTTTCCCCATTTGGCAAGTCAACCTTCTTCATTTCCACTGCCGTTTTTTCCATTACAACACGCCCTTTCCCCAAACAATAGTCGTCGCACCCCACGCATAGCCGATACCGGCACTGACTAGGACGACAATGTCTCCATCCTTTAATTTCCCTGCCTTTTCTGCCAGTTCTAGAGACAGGATCTGGTCAATCTGTCCAATGTGCCCAAAGTCTTCTAGGTAGATGGAATTCTCTTCCGTTAATCCCAGCTCCCTTAATACAAATTCATGTGCCGACCGCTTCATATGAAGCATCCCGACGTAGGCGATGTCTTTTTCGGAAAAACCGCTTTTCTCCACCGACCGCCGGATGACTTTTAAAAAATTGGCCATCGACTTTTGCTCGAGCCGCTCCTTCATTCCCTCTGGATCAAGTACATCAAGCTGGTACAGGCCTCTTGCCAGGCTCTCTGCTGTAATCGGATTTTTTGTTCCGCCGGCAACGACGACGACATCCTCGGAAAAAGAACCATCCGTAATCATTTCTGTCTCTAGCAACCTGTTTTCCTGATGGTCCTTTTGCAATAAAATCGCACCGCCGCCTGCCCCGAGATTGTACATGAACCGTGTTCTTGGATTCTGGTAATCTATGAAATCACCATTGCGATAGCCCCCTGCGAGGAGGACGGTGTTGATTGCCGGATCAGAGACCATCATTCCCTTCGCCAGCTTCAGGGCCATCACTGTCGTTCCGCATCTTAAGGCCGTGTCGAAGGCCCAGGCATTTCTTGCCCCGATTTCCTCCTGCAGTTTAATACCTGCTGTCCATAATGGATATTCCTTGTACTCCTCACCAATATAGATGACAAGGTCGATGTCCAACGGATCCAGGTTCGCTTTTTCCAATGCAATCCTTGCAGCCTTGATTCCCATTTCGCATGTATGGTCTTCCGGTCCTGGCATCGGCTTTTTCCTTATTCCCATTTTTTCTTCCACAACTTGTTCGGGAATTCCTGCCAACCTGGCAATTTCCGCTCCTGTGACATAGTTTTCAGGAAGGTAGATTCCCGTACTGACAATGCCAATTTGCATCTTGGTTCCTCCTTTAAGAAAAGCGCAAGCGCCTTGGTCAGCCCCGACAAGCGCTGGAGGGCCTGACAGTGAAGTCGTTCTTTGACTTCATTGGCAGGACTGAAGCGACCTCGAGCTGCTCAAAGCTAACGCTTCTCGCAAGATACTCGAGGAGGCACTCACAGCGATGAAAACTGGCTAGGCGTTGGAGCTAGACACTAATCTAAGTGCAAAAGTTTATACTTTTAAAAGAAAACCCCTTCTATGATTCTCCAACTATACCTTTGATGAATTCCATTGCTGACTCTAAGGAATCAAAGACTGCTTCTTTTTCCTCCTGCACATGGGTTACCTTGACCCTCCAGTATTTTCTGCCGCTGTCGCTTTCGATGTCCGTGAGCTGGAAGCGGAGAACGAATGAAGTAACTTGCTTTGTTTCCATCACGAATCTCCCTGGCTTACTGTCTCTGAATCAACCGGAACCTTGATTTTCTCTTTCTTTCTCAACTTCAGCTTCTGCAGGGAACCGACAATCCCCTGAGGGAAGAACATGACAGCAAGGATATAAATGATGCCGAAAAAGATGATCCATCTTTCGAAAATCCAGTGAACCTTTGCAAGCTCAGTCAGCCAGTGATGGGAAAACTCGATGATTCCCGCGCCGATGATTGCCCCGACCAACGTCCCGACTCCTCCAATGATCGTCATCAGCAAGGCATCCAGTGTGATATCCATTGTAAAAACGCTTGTATTCACGAATCTGAGGGAAACAGCATATAAAATCCCCGCAATTCCGGCAATGACTCCAGACACGACGCTGGCAATGATTTTATATTGCAATACGCTGTATCCAAGCGATTCTGTGCGCTGTTCATTTTCCCTTATTGCCTGAAGAACTCTTCCAAGCGGGGAATTGGTGAATCTTCTCAATAAAATGAACACCAGGACCATCGAACCGAGGCAAATCAAATAGAAGTCAGTGCGGTCCTTCAGAAAGTCCGGAACCCTGAATGTAAAGCCGTCATTCCCATAAGTAACCGTCCGCCATTTTTCAGCCAGTACTAAAAACAATCCGGCGAAGGCCATAGTCAGCATCGCGTAAAAGTGGCTTTTCAAGCGCAGTGTCAGCAGTCCGACGAAATAACTTACGACAGCAGTCAGCAAAATCGTGACCAGGACAGCCAGCAGAAAGTAGCTTGTTTCAGGTTCAAACCTTTTCATGAAGACTCCTACTGTATACGCCCCAATCCCGAAGAACATCGCATGACCGAATGAGACGATGCCGGTGTATCCGAGAAGGATGTCGTAGCTCATCGCCAGTACGGCAAAAATGAACACCTGGGAGAGCAGGATGAGCATGCTCCTGGAATCGTAGACAAATGGAAGTACTGCCAGGAACCCGGCGACAAGCAAATATAAGATGTTCATGCGATTTGAAAACAATCTTGTCATCCTTCTCACCCCTTTGCCCCGAATAAGCCCTGCGGCCTGAAAATCAGCACTACTGCCATCAGCAGCATGTTCGCTGCCAAAGCGAGGTCGGGAACATAATAGGCCATGAATGAACCTGACAGGCCAACTAAAATCGCAGCCATCACCGAGCCTGTAAAGCTGCCCATTCCGCCTATGACCACAACGATGAACGCGAGGATCGCAAACTCCATGCCCATATCCGCATAAATCACACCTGAATAGGGACCTAAAAGCATTCCGCCAAGAGCCGCCATTCCCGCTCCTATCATGAACACGAACATGAATACTCTCTGGATGTTGACACCCAGTGATTGGACCATTTCCTTGTTCATGACACCGGCGCGGACGACAAGGCCGATTTTTGTCTTTTTAAGCAAATATTGAACAGCGAGGAATACCGCAAATCCTACGGCAATGATGAAAACCCGGTATTTGATGATGATGATTCCGCCAAACTCCCAGCTGCCGGAAAGGTAATCAGGGGTTGCCGCTGAGATCTGATTAGGGCCCCATACTACTTTCAACATCTCTGATAAAACAAGCATCAATCCGAGCGTGATTAATATTTGCTGTACATGGTTGCCGTAAACCGGTTTGATGATCCAGCGCTCTGTGACGATGCCAAGGATCATGCCCGTCAGGACGGCACCGATAATCCCGGCAAAAAAGCTGCCTGTTGTTGAATATATCCAAATGCCGCTGTAGGCACCCCAGGCGAACAAACCGCCATGGGCAAAATTAAGCACATCCATCAGGCCGAAAATCAAGGTAAGACCGGCTGCCAGGAGGAAGATCAGCATTCCTGTGGCAAGGCCGTTAAGGCTTAAATTAATCAATACATCCACTCTTGCTTCCCCCTTTCCTAGGCAATGCCGAGATATTTCCGTCTCATTTCTTCGTCCTCACGAAGGAGGTTCATCGAGCCATTCGAAACCGTCCTGCCATCATCGATAATGTAAAAGCTGTCGCCAATACTGCTGGCCATCATGAAGTTTTGTTCCACAAGGATGATCGTTGTCTTATCCTTCATTTGCTGGATCGACTCCATCACCTTCTCCACTATGATTGGCGCGAGGCCTTTGCTGGGTTCATCGATCAAAAGCAGTTCATTGTCATTGACATAGGCTCTTGCGATAGAAAGCATCTGCTTCTGGCCGCCGCTCAAAAGCCCGCCCGGTTTTTTCCAGAACTTTTTCAAGTCAGGAAAAAGCTCAAGAATCCATTCCAGCCGCTGACGGGTTTCATCATTTTCATTTTTGATTGCTACCTTGATATTTTCCTCAACGCTCAGCCCGGCAAAAATCCCCTGGTCCTCTGGCACATAACCAATTCCTTTATTGGCAATCGTATAGGTTGGGTGGCTCTTGATTTCTTCACCTTTAAAAATAACCGAGCCTTTTGCAGCCGGATTCAATCCCATGATTGTTCTCAGTGTAGTTGTTTTGCCGGCACCATTCCGCCCCAGCAGTACGGTAACCTCCCCCTTTGGCACTTCAAAAGAGATGCCTTGAAGGATGTGATACTGACCTATGAATGTCTCCACCTGGTCAAGCTTCAGCAGCGTGCTCACTATGCAAACCTCCCAAATATGCAGATTGGACCGTTTCATTTTTCATGATTTCCTCCGGTGTCCCATCGGCAAGCAGAGCACCATTGAATAAAACCATGATCGAATCCGAAAGATCCATGATCATATCCATTTTGTGTTCGATCAAAATGATCGTCCGGTCACCGCGCTCCTTGATTTTCCTGATTACTTCCAGGATTGCCGGAACCTCTTCAAGTGACATGCCTGCAGTCGGTTCATCAAGCAGCAGCACTTCGGTGTTCAAAGCCAGCAGCATCGCTATTTCCAGCTTCCTTTTTTCACCGTGGGCAAGGTTCCTCGCAAGCGCATCCTTCTTGCCATCGAGCAAGACCAGTTTCAGCCACTCTTCTGCCTGCTCCTCAAACTTTTTAAAAGAACGGAAATGCCTGAGCATCTGATAGCGGACTCCTTCATGTGACTGGACCGCCAGACGGACATTTTCCATTACCGTCAAATTGGGGAAGACATTGGTGATCTGAAAGGACCGTCCGATTCCGGCCCTCGTCCTTTTGGTCGGAGAAAGGTTTGTGATGTCATTGCCTTTATACACGACCTGTCCCTTCGTCGGCACGAGCTGCCCGCTTAACAGGTTGAAAAAAGTCGTTTTTCCGGCACCGTTGGGACCGATGATTGATTTGAAATGATTATGCGGGACTGAAATGCTGACAGAATCAACAGCGGTATGGCCGCCAAATGTAATGCTGAGGTCTTTCGTCTCGATAATTGCCGTCATCTACTTCACCACCCTTGATTGAATTACGCCTTCAGTAAAAGCATAATGAACTTCGGCTGAGTTACCGAAGTTCATTATGATATTTGGAGCGGAAGCGCCTTGGTCAGCCCCGACAAGCGCTGGAGGGCCTGACGGTGAAGTCGTTCTTTGACTTCATTGACAGGACCGAAGCGACTCGAGGGGCTAGGCGCTGGAGCTGGACAGTTCTCGAAGTGATTTTATACTATCTTATTATTCTTGTTAATTCCTTATCGGCGGAGCTGTTTCTTCTGGAGAGAGCTCGCGGATCAGGACAGGAACTGGATAGTTGACTCCTTCCTTTTTCTCGAGCTTGATTGCGTATAATGCCTGAAGTGCCTGATGATCCTCTTCACGGAAGGTCATTTTTCCTTTTGGTGAATCAAAGCTCATCCCTTCCATTGTCTCGATCAATTTCTTGGAATCCGTGTCACCCTCGGTTTTCTTCAAAGCTTCGACAATCGCCATCGCTGCAGTCATGCCTCCTGGTGTGAATAAGTCTGGAAGCTCACCGTTGAAGCGCTTTTTATGTTCATCAACAAGCCATTTATTAATATCATTTTGCGGAAGGTCATGATAATAGACTGTGAAGCCTTCCATGCCGACAAGTGGCTCCATTGTTGCAAGTGCTGCGATATCAGGAGCGCCTGTGGAGATTTTGATTCCTTTTTCCTGTACTTTCATATCTGAAATCTGGTTCCATGGAGAATTCGCCCCAGCCCAGACGACAAATAAGTAATCCGGCTTTTGGTCGATGATTTTCTGGATGTTCGAAGTGAAGTCTGTTGCAGCTGGATCTGCATATTCTTCGTGGATGATTTCAGCGCCAAGTTTTTCTGCTGCTTCTTTGAAGGCTGCGACGCCATCGCGGCCAAAAGAATAATCCGGTGCAAGAGTTGCGATTTTCACGCCATCCTTCGCAATTGCAGCGGCACCCGCAACAGCATCCTGAGAAGAGTTACGTGCCGTGCGGAAAATATATTCATTGAATTCAGAGCCTGTGATGCTGTCCGCAACAGCCGGCTCGACGATCATGATTTTTTCATATTCCTCAGCGAGCGGCAGAACTGCCAGCGTGTCGCCTGAGCTTGAAGATCCGACCAGGAAGTCTACTTCATCCTCTTCAAGAAGTTTCGTCGCTTTCTGGACCGCTACCTCAGGTTTGGTTTCTGTATCTTCAACAACGAATTCAATTTTACGGCCCGCGACTTCATTTGTTCCATTCGTTGCGTATTCAAGGCCAAGCTCGAAACCGCGAAGTGTCTGCTTCCCATAAGCTTCAAGTCCGCCCGTTTGGGAAGCCAGCACACCAATTTTGATCGGTTCTGTGTTCTTCGGTTCATCGTTCCCTTCTTTCCCTTCAGTGCCTCCTGACTTTTCTGTCCCCGATCCACTGCAGGCACTAGTAAACAACAAGACCAAAATGAGCATAAAAGATAAAACAAAATTCCGCTGACCAGCTTTCATTGCCTTTCCCCCTTTAAAAATGGTATTCCAAAGCCTACAAGCTTTGACATCATCTTAAAGAATGCCAGTTACAAATGAGTTACATCATGGGGGATATGATTAGCCAGCAATTGTTGAAATTCTAAAAACTGTAAAAAGTGAAACCAAAAAGAGGCGCATTCCGTATAGAGAGATACATAAAAAGGGGGACAACTTCGATGGATTCTGTATTTTTGTTTATCATGATCCTTTTCACACTTCCATGGATCATTACGACCATCATCATGACACCGATCCAGTACAGATATATCAAAAAAAATGGAACAACTAAAGAAACAGAAGCAGCTTTCACAAAGTGAAATGTACGAGGAAATGCCTGTGCAGGAAGAAATCCTTCACATGAACCTTCAATCGAATATTTTGTTCATACCGGCAAACATCATTGCAGGATTGATCTATAAGTACCGGGATCGGTAAAATGGACTTTCATTATAAAACTTCCTAATAAAATAGTATCCCCTCCCATTTTTATGGCAATAACGTTACTAAACTGCCTAAAACATGGAGGGGATTTCTATGATGGGAATCTATCTGATCAATGAAAAGATTCATATAAATGGACATATCCAGGATGAAAGTGTTGATATTCAGCAAAAACTGCTGCTTGATCTAATGAAGGCAGAGAGAATTCAGCCTGTAAAATTAAATCCATACCAGCTGAACGAGCATTATACGATCCCACATGCCCTGCTCTATGATTTAAAACTCCATAAAAAGCAGATTGATTGCCTGCTGATGTATTCAAAAGAGTCTATCGAGGATTTCGCTGTAACCTATCCCGCAAGATGGCTGATCCTGAAGAGTTATTTTGACACCATTGTAACCGTGGCCTAACGCAGTAATAGGATGCAGCAGTTCCAAGTCAAAAGCCGTCTGTCCCGCCAAAAGCAATGCAGTAGCCATCAAGGTCTTTGACGGCAAACTCCTTCCAAGGACCATTATTTTCATCAACCCATGGATCGATGGCAATTTGCGCACCCTTTTCCTTGAATTCTTGGTATAGCTCATCAAGCGAATTCCAGTCTTCTACATAGCAATACAGGTCGAACCCTTGCTTTTCCCCTGCTGCCGGCGGGTTAGGCCTCACTTCTTTCGGATCGCTCGCTTCCAGCAGTTTTAGTGCCAGTCCTGAAAACCCATCCCGGATGGCCCACCAGTCGGTCACCTCACAGCCTAATACATCACTGTAAAACTTCCGCGATTTTGCAAGATCCGATACTAATAAAACCTTCAATGAACTGTGAATCTGTCTTTTTGTCCCCATGCCGTTCCTCCTGTATGTCTATTGATTTTGCCCTTCAATAATCATCTCATACATATGCTTGGTTGGTTCCAGCGGAGTGACTCCCAGTTCTTCCTCAAGCACTTCACTGCATTTTTTATACCAGCGGATGGCTTGCGGACGATTGTTCTTACGATAATAGCAAAACATCAGCAATCGATAAGCTTCCTCCCATGTTCTGTCCCTGTGGAGGATTTTTTGGCACCAATGAATGGCAGAGTCATAGTTTTCACGCCTTACATTCAGCTGCGCCAGCTTTTCAGCACCACGCAGAAAATATACAAGCAGCCGCTCCCGTTCATTGAGGCACCAATCCTCATACCTTCTTTCAGGAAGATAATCCCCGTTATATAGATTCAAGGCGCGCTCTAGTTCCTCCATCGATTTTTCAGTATTCTTCTCTTCGAGGCCGGCTTCTGCCCATTCTTCGAATATTCGCGAGTCCAGTTGAATTGCTGCCTGGGGGTTTATTCCGTATCCCGTTCCTTCCCTGATAATGAAAAATGGGGTGGATCTCGCTTTGCGCGCAGGCTCCAGAACATTATTCAAGGCATTCAGCGCAACTTTAAAATCTCTGTCTGCATTCTTTCCCTCATGTGTTGGCCAAAGAATCTGGAAAATATCCTCCTTCATCAGGAACTGGTTCCTCTTTGTCAAGAATAGCTGAAAAAGCTCTTTCGCCTTTCCTCTCTGCCAATCCCTGTCCTCCACTTCCCTGTCTCCAAGCCAGAGCCGGAATTGGCCAAGCGCTTGGACCCTTAATGTATAGCCAGGATGGGCACTCAGGCGGGGGATCTTCAAATCCTCCAACAGCTTCTCGGCATATCCAGGCGCTATGGACTGCTTTACCGCTTCAATGAGCATAGGTGAGAACACTTGCAAATCCCGCGGCCCAAATGTTGTCCGTTTTTTCAGGAAAAATTCATATCCGCCTGTCTTCATCAATTTTAAAAAGCTTGAAAATGCTGATTTGAATTCCTCATCTTCATTCAATGAAAAATAATAATAGGACTTCCAGAACGAAAGCAGCATCCTGCCATATTCATCACCACACTGGTTGATCAGCCCCTCTGCTTTATGAAGGTTCTCACTCGCCTCCTTGTGCCTGTCATTGTAAATTGATGCAATCGCCAGGCAAAGCGTTATGAGAGCCGAAAGCCAGACATCCTTCACCTGTTCTGTTTCAAGCAGCGCCTTTCTCCCAGCCTCAGCAGCCCTCTCATATTCACGCCTTGAGCCATAAAGAATGCATAGGCCCATCAGCGGTTCAGCCTTCCCGCGTTCGATGCTCAGGCGTCCCATGATATCAAGTGCCGTTTCATAGCATTTTTCAGCAAGAGCCAGATCATATTCTTCAATCAGCTGGACTGCATGGCCCATCCTGATCCAACCGCAAGCTTCCACAAATGGAGCCTGGATATCAATCCCATACTGGATCCCTGATTGAGATAATGCCTTTGCTTGCATGCCATTGCCTGTAAAAGCTTCAATCAATGCCAGCAGCAGATCGGTCTCCCTGTGCGATTGCGGCAAATGCAGTTTATCATCCAGATGGCCTGGCGCCTTGGCATCCATTAAAATCTTTCTCATTTCTTGGAATCGGCCGGTCCTTAAATATAGCCGGGCTTCCAGGTTTCCATCCTCTATATGGACCCCCATCAACCTTGCCCGTTCAATCCACCTTTCAGCCTTCAATGCCTGTCCGGAATTGATCAAGTTTTCAGCAAGAAGGCGATAAAGCCTTCCCGTTTCCTCCGCGGCAGCATCAAACATCGCCGCTTCCCGAAGCTCGATTGCCTGCGCTAAAATGCGTTCAGCTTTAAGCGGCTGGATTGTATCCAGATAAATTTTTGCTTTGCCTTCAAGTGCCTTGCTTTTCCATTCTGCATTCCCCATCCTGTCAGCTGTCTGTATGGCCTGCTCATAGCATGCTTCCGCTTGCTTGTACAATGAGCGATATCGGTAAACCTCTCCCTCAAGAAATAAGAGGGAACAATAGCGCCTTTTATCCTCCTTGGGGATTTTTGCAAGGCGCTCCTGCAGATTCTCGAGCTTGCCCATTTCGAGAAGCTCCATCCCCTGTTCGTCCATAATCGCTGCAGCAGCGCTGTATTGGCCAATTTTCTCATAACAATATAATGCCTCTTCCCACTGCCCCTTCTTTTCAAAATAATGAGCACTGTTCATCATCAATACTCTGTATTGACCAGGCTGGCTGGTGATCAGCCTGGTCTCGAGGAATTCGCGAAAAAGGGCATGATACCTGAACTGGCTGTCGCCTATCTGCTGTATGAACAGATTTTTCGCAGTCAACTGCTCCAGCATCTGGATGGAACTCTTCATACCGAGGATGTGATCGCATATATCCGTACTTATTTCCTCAAAGATACTTGTCTGTTCAAGGAATTGCTGAATCATTGGAGGCTGTTTTGAAAACACTTCATAAACCAGGTATTGAAACAGATCCTCAAGCGACTTTGCCGGTTCTGCCAGGAGATCATCCAGACTCTGCAGGTGAGGAAGCTGCTGGGCGATCATTCCTATTGCAATGACCCACCCTTCTGTAATTTGATACAACTGGTCTATTTGTTCGTCACTGATAGCTAGCTGATAATAATCAGAAAGAAGCAGTTCAATTTCTTCTTTGCCAAAAATCAAATCTGTCTTCGATATCTCATTCAATTCATTTTTAGCCCTTAACTTAGCCAGCACTTTCCAACCGGGCTTTGTCCTGGTTGAAATGACAAGATGGAGATGGCCTGGCATATGCTCCAGCAGTTTTTCCATCCAGACATTGATATGGTAGGAATGTTCGATTGCGTGGAAATCATCGAGAATGACAACAATTTGTTCAGGGATCTGAAGTATCTCATTGATGAAAAGAGAAGAGAGCATGCTAAGTTCTTCTTCCCTTATGTAACGGTTCATTTTTTTCATATAGGGTATTAACTCTTGGCCAAAATCCGGGAACAAGGTTTGAATCGAGGCTGTCAAATAGGACAGAAACGGAAGAATATCGTCATCAGAAGAAGTGATGGTATACCAGCAGCATGACTGTTTCTGATCGTTGACATGCAAGGCCAGAGCCGTACTCTTGCCATAACCGGCTCCTGCCTGAATGATGGTCAGCGGCTTTTCGGAAACCGCTTTCATTTTTCTCGATAGTTTTGCCCGCCTTATCCATTGCTCCTGTAAGCCAGGAACAATTAATTTTGTTTTGATCAATGGCAATGTTCCCTGCATGTAATCTCCGCCCTGTTTTTTAGAATGGTGCTTTAAGTCTAACATGAACGAAATAAAAAAAGACTCGAAAAATGACGAGTCTTTCACTTCTCTATATGTATGTTCAGAACGATACATCCATTTCCTCGAGCGGCCAGTATCTAAGATTGACCTTGCCAACGACCTGATTTTCTGAAATGAAACCAAACTGCCTGCTGTCCCAGCTTCCAAGGCGGTTATCGCCTAGGACAAACAATTTTCCTTCTGGCACTCTTTCAATCCCGGTCAAATCCTGGAGTGTAAAATCGCCAGTCAAGTAGCCCACGGGGGATTGCTCGCGATACTGCTTCAAAAATGGTTCCTCCACCTTTTTGCCATTGATGAATAACATATCCTCCCGGTATTCAACTTTATCCCCCGGCAGGCCGATGACCCTCTTTACAAAGTCTTCTTCCTCATTCGCATGGAAGACAATCACGTCAAACCTTTCAAGATCTTCGGTCTCGTATCCCAGCTTATTGACAACGACTTTATTCCCGTCTTCCAGTGTAGGAAGCATAGATTCCCCTTCAACCACATAATTGGAAAAAAAGAAAATCCTGATAAAGATAAAAATGATCATTCCGAGAGCAAAAGCCTTGATCCATTCGAGGCCTTCCCTTTTCACGACTTCTCTCATCGACTTCCTTCACCACCTGTTATCCTGCTATCTGTCATTATCGTCTTTTCCAACACTCATATTCATTTTTACTTCAATTCTTTTGCCGATATACCACAGAATGGCAATTACTGCGAGAACGATTGCAGTTCGCGCCGGATTGGTGATCAATGAACGAATATCATATCCTACGAAACTGATGGTGAAAATCATGACCATTTTCCCTGTTATCACTGCAAGCATATATTGAGCCATGCTGATTTTTGAAAGACCGGCAACAATATTGACGAGGGCAGATGGAGTAAAAGGAAAGCAAAGCATCAGGAATATCGGGCCAAACCCGTGGCGCTCTATCCAATTCATTCCCTTCTGGACTTTGGGGTGGCGCTGCAAAAACCTGAGGATCCGTCCCTGGCCATACCTGCGAAAGATCAAGAAAACGAGCAGGGCACCGAGAACTGCTCCAATCCAGGAAAAAAGAAACCCAAGCCACAGCCCAAACGCATTCGCATTCGCCATGACAAATAAGAACAATGGCAGGAACGGCAAAAATGCCTCAAGCATGGGCAGAAGGATTCCGGGAATCGGCCCAAATGAACGGTATTGGCTGAGCAAATCCATAATGTTTTCGATTGTAAACCATTCTTTCATCAATTCAACATCCATTGAAATCTCCTTGTCCAAACAACTCGGAAATCAGAACACTGAGTCAAAGTTCTGATCCCCTTATCCTTTTTACCTCTTAGAGATAATTGTACACCTCTATTTTTATTTTGGGGAGTTTTTAGCCAAGCCAGCTACTGAGTTAAAAATTGTTCCAGCGCGTTCCTATTCTCTTCCTTGTTTATCACGAGGACAGCACCTGCACCGCTCACCCTCTGATTTTCGAATGAACCTTCAACGGGTATCCTCATTGTTTCGATATTCCGATTATCCTTGGAGAGCAGCCCTTTTCCCATAAATAAGATATCGCCTGTATCCATATTGGTATTGACAAACGGAGTAAGAACTCCCACCAACTTAGGGAGCTTCGGCAAAGTCTGGATACTGGCGAATTGCTTGCCGACTTCCTTTATGACATTTTGCTGGCGTTCAACACGGCCAAAATCACCGACTGCATCCTGGCGGAATCGGACATACCCAAGAAGATGCTTCCCATCCAGTCGCTGAACGCCTGGTTCGAGTGTGACACCTATCCCCTCGGACATTCTCTTTTCAACGTCGACTTCAACACCTTCCGGGAATGCTTCATCAATCAGGCGGACGAACCCCTCAAAATCGACGATTGAATAATATTGAAGGCTGACATCAAAGTTTTCCTTAATTGTCTGCCGTAATAGCTCCGGGCCCCCAAGCGCAAACGCAGCATTGATTTTATTTTTTCCGTGTCCCGGGATCTCCACATACGTATCCCTCATGATTGAAGTCAACTTATAAGACTCCGTATCTGGATTATAGCTGGCAATCATGATTGTATCAGCCCTTGAATTTTCCTCTCCTCTCGCGTCACTGCCAATCAGCAGGATATTCGTGAGGCCATTGCGGTCACTCTCGCCATTAAAATGGTATTCCTGCTTGTTTTCCTCACCCGCCCTTTCCGAATCATTTACGCCAGAACGGAATTGCATGTAGGAATACAGCGCAACGGCTCCGACCAACAGGAACAGCAGCAGAAAAATGCTGGACCATCTTATTCTTTTTCTTTTCTTTTTATGCTGATGCCGTTCAGATCTCATATGAAAGTTCCTTCCGCTTTAAAGATATTGAACTGACTTTTATTAAGTCCTTTTTGTTAAGTTGTTGCTTTTGCAATGTTTTAATTCATGACAGGTTAGTTGTTACCAACATTGATTCATAAGCAACACTTTATTACTATTTTCCTTCTTTACCTATAACCTTAAACTTATCTGGAGAATTTTTCAAAAATAAACCCGCGGCATATCACATGCCGCGGGCAGTCATTCGTTTATTTTACAGATGGCTATTGAACCAATCAACTATGGACGCCAGCCTGCTGAGTCGCAGATTAGGCTTTCCGCTTCTTGAGAGCTCATGGTTCGATTCAGGGAATCGGATGAACTTCGTTTCCTTCCCCTGTCTCTTCAAGGCAATGAAAAGCTGCTCTGCCTGTTCAATCGGGCAGCGATAGTCCTTTTCGCTGTGAAGGATCAATAATGGTGTATTGATTTTATCCACATAGGCGATAGGTGAATGCTTCCACAATGTTTCCAAGTCGCTGAGGTCAGCCTGAATCTGCCACTCTGTAAAATAGTAGCCGATGTCACTGACACCATAGAAGCTGATCCAGTTTGAAATTGAACGTTGCGTGACGGCTGCCTTGAATCTGTCCGTATGACCGACAATCCAGTTTGTCATGAATCCGCCATAGCTCCCGCCGGTCACTCCCAATCGTTCCTTGTCAATGAAATCGTAATTTTCCTGAGCATAATCGACAGCGTCCATCACATCCTGATAGTCCCCGCCGCCATAATCGCCACGAACGGCATTGACGAATTGCTGTCCATACCCATGGCTGCCTCGCGGATTGATATAAAGGACACCGTAGCCTTCAGCAGCCAAGACCTGGAATTCATTGAAATACGAGTTTGCATACATAGCGTGTGGTCCCCCGTGAATTTCAAGAATCAGTGGATATTTCTTTCCTTCTTCATATCCAGCAGGCTTCATGATCCAGCCATGAAGCGGGGTACCATCACTTGCTTCGAAAGAAATTTGCTCAGGCTTCGATAAAGTGACTGACTCCAATACCTTTTCATTCACAGAGGTCAGCTGCTTCATCTCACCAGTGGTGACTTCAAGCTGGAACAATTCTCCCGGCAGCACTGGATTGCTGATGGCCGCAATGATTCTCTGGTTTTTGCCGTCAAGAGTGTACCCATAAATATGCTGCTGGTCAAGAAGTGCCGGATACACTTCGCCATCAAGGTTTCCAAAGTATAAAACCGTGTTGCCCTGGTCACTTGCAAGAAAATAAAAGCTCCTGCCATCTTCGCCCCAGATCAATCCAGGACTATTAGCGCCCTGCTGGAAGTCTGCGGCAACAGCGTCTCCAACAAGAATATCCATGTTCTCCGTGACACATTGGATGCTGCCAGTCTGGAGGTCCTGTACCCAAAGCTGAGTTAGTGTTGCATTCTCAAACTCTCTCTCATGTCCCGTATAGCCAAGGTATTTTCCGTCAGGTGAAAATACAGCATTCCCGAAGTAGCCTGTACCATTCGTCAGCTTCGTTTTATTTCCTGTCTCAATGTCCATCAGCCACAAATCACTTTTAAATGAGAAATCGCGTTCAGATGTCTCATCAGCCGATAATACAAGGCTTTTGCCATCAGGAGACCAGCATTGCAGATGATAGTCTACTTCGCCTTTTGCCACTGATTCTGCCTTGCCGTCTGCAAGGTTCACAATGACAGTCTGTTTATACTTTCCATCCCAGAAGCCAGCTGCGTCTGATTTATACTTCATTTCCTCAGCTACGAAAGGTTCCAGCTTTTTGTCGTCCTTCTTTTCTTCTGCTTTTTCAAGCAAATCCTCGTCACTCTTCAAGGATACGGAACAGGCGATCCGAGATCCATCCGGAGACCAGACTGGACCATTGGCACCATTTCTGAAATCGGTTGCCTGCTTCGCCTCCCCGCCTGCAGCATCGAGAACAAAAATCTGGTTCTTGCCGCTGCGGTTTGAAACGAAAGCCAGTTTCGATCCATCCGGTGACCATCTCGGAGAATGGTTGCGGTATTCACCATATGTCCATTGCTTCGGCTCTCCGCCTCCTTCAATGTCAATTATGTATAAATTAGATGCATAATCATTCTTGCTCTCCAGCATCTCTGTCTGAACAAACACACACTTCTTTCCATCAGGAGAAAACTGAGGGTCAGTAACGGACTTTAATTCAAATAAATCCTCTGCTTTAATAAATCTTTTTTCCATCACGGGAGCCATCCTTCCAAAGTTAAATTATTCACTTTATATTTCGATAACAGAAATAAATCTCCTGCTTTTATCGATATCTTTTTCCGAAAAAAACCGACTACACACCATTACTGCAATTTTCCTTTTGTTTTGGAGAAGATGATAGGTAGGAGTAATTTTTTTATCCTCTTGAAATCCTCTTCAAAATCCGGTACGATAATTACGAACAAATGTTCTTATTTTAAATTGAAGGGACAGAGCAAAATGACAAGGATTCCTGAAAAAGACCGCGATATTATGGAGCAGGCCATCTATTTGCCGATGGTACTGGTCGTGCTCAATCGGGATCTTTCTGTCGTCGAAAATAGTCCATTTAAATTAAAAAAGCCCTATTTGGAACTAATCGAAGAAACAATGAAAGCAGTCCAGAAAGAACTCTCCATCGTGAAAAGCTACCTCAAAAAGAATAACCTTAAGGTTGAAGAAGTAAGACGGGATGACGCCTTCACCATGTTCCTCTTCATCTACAAAGGCTACGAAGAACAGCATAACTATTTCAATCCCCGAATACGCAACAAAGTCCAGGAACTGATGGTCCATTATCTTTTCAAACGGTTCAAAACAGTGGCAGCAGAACAAAAAGAATCCGGCTGAAAACCGGATTCCTCAGTCTTTATATGCCTCACTGACGAGATTGCCATACCCCTGTGAGTCACTGTACTTCGGACCATGGAGCAGATATAACGCTTTACGTTCTGTTTCTTTCATTCGCTGCAAGAATTTGGTGCGAAGCAGGGATGTCCTCAGCACCTGGTTTTCAAATGAATGATGGGATACCGGAAGTATCAGGGTTTTCTTATTCCTGAAGGTAACCTGTGTACTGTGGGCATCCACCTTCTTATGGAATAATACATGCTCGTGTGAAACCCAGATGCAATCCTGTTTTGTGGGTGAGCTTGTTGGCATGAAATAAATGGAGCTTATAGGGTCGATGATGATGGGGGTTTTATGGGTGATCCCGGTAAGCTGTTTCGTTCCCTCTTTCCTGCCTTCATAGCTGCTTCCAAAATATTTACAGCTTTTCTTAACGACATCTATTGGTCTGAATGGGGATAAATACTCCTCCTCCAGCTCGATCACCCTGGAGTAAATCCTGCTGCCGTATTCTTCAGGAATAATTATCATGGTAAAAGGATTTATTTCGTACTCTTCTACTAAGTTCTTTGTACTTCCTGTCATTCCTTCACCTCCTAGTATACCTCATACCCTATTTTACCATAAGTGTTTTAATTTTCTTTAATTACATAAAAAGTTCTATTTTTAGCCACATTTAATGTCTGAATATAAATTTTCTAAAAATTATAAAAATTTAGTTGATTATCTTTTCGATAATCCATATAATATAAAAAAGGTCTAAGAGGTGAGGTAAATGAAAGAAAAATCGTATTCTGAAACCATGAAGGCCAGCGTGATGAAACGCATTAAAGCCAAGGAATCTTTTGTTCTGGACCTGTATGTTGACATGCTAATTTCCGAAATTCAGCTGAATACCAAGAAAGAAAAATTGATGACGAAAATTGATAAAGCAATCGATGAACGAGACAAAATCCTGTTTTTAACCTTGACGGAAGAATTGAAGGATCTCAACAAACAATTTGGCACTTGATGAGTGATATCCCCTATATAGGGGATATTTTATTATTCCGAAATAAGGCTGATCGCTTTGTTGAATTCAAAAAAGCCCTCATGTTCGAGGGCTTTTTGTTTTAGCTTTGCTCAATATTCGTCTTCCTGTTCATTTCTCTTCTTCACTTCATAATCCTCAAGTCGGGAAATCCGTTCCAGCATGGTTGGATGTCCGTAGCGGAAAACCTTTACCAGCCATGGGGGATTGACCTGGCTCAGTCCCGCCTTCGTTAGTTCCTGGAAGGCAGTTATCGCTGCATCAGTATTGTCCGTCATTTCGATCGCATACCGGTCAGCCCTTGTTTCCTGGTAGCGGGAGACAAGATTGGAAACCGGGCTTGAGGCAAACATGATCATTGAGAGGAACATCAAGAACAGCGGGAACGACCTCAAGTCGCCAGGATGCTCCAGCTTGAATTCCCTACCCCATCGCTTGATTGCCCAGTTCATCAATCTTGAGACAAGGTACAGACCGAACAAAGAAAGAACCAGGTAGCCGGCGATCCCGATATATAAATGTTTCTCCACATAATGAGCCATTTCATGGGCCATTATGAACAAAATTTGATCATCGTTCAATCTGTTCAATGTCGTATCCCAAAGAACGATTCTTGAATTGGAACCAATTCCCGTAACATATGCATTCAGGACATTGGTTTTTTCAGCCATATCCACTTCAAATACATGATCAGCGGGAATATTGGCCTCACCCGCAATTTCCAGGATTTTAGACTCCAGCTCTTTATTTTTCAGCGGGGAAAAATCATTGTACAGCGGATCAATCACTACCGGCTGCAGGAACATGATGAACAATGTGAACGGAACGGACAGCATCCATGCAAACAGCCACCAGAACTGCTTAAACTTGTTCATCAGCCAGTAAAGGACGATGACAATCACGAACATCATCGCATAATTGATCCAGAAATCAATCAACTCATCCTTCATCCAGGAAGCAAATGTTTGCGTCGATATATTATAGGTCTTAGACAGCGTATAACTGATGTAACTTAGCGGGAAGGTCGCGATATAAGCAAAGAATGTGAGCCAAATCAAATAAATCGCTGTCTGGCCATACTTATTCTTCGCCGTTTCTTCTCCCCATTTCTTGAAAGCTTTTGAAAGCCCCAAGAGCAAGATCAAAAAGTAAAACAGCCACTCAAAAGGTGTCGACAGGAAAAATAATAAATTCCTAACTTTTGAGTATTCCTCACTCAACATTAATTCCCTTCCATTCAAGAATGTTGCAGGGTCAGCTCTCGAACCTTCGAACTCAAATGGAAGGCTGCTATCTGCAAAGTAAAATAAGTACCAGTAAACCGCAAAACCATAAAGCACATAGGCGATAACACCGTAAAAACCCATCTTTCTCGCCATAGCTTCTCCCCCTTTACGTACAACCATGTCTATAACTATTTTAATCCTTTGTCCCAAAAATAGAACAAGTTATTGCTGGCAGGAGGAAATGCTCATCCAACAATTACCCAATTCTCCGACTCCTCCGCTTTTCGGGCACATGTTCTTCCAACTTGTTACCGAATTCACCGACTCCCCCGCTTTTCGGGCACATGTTCACCCAACTTGTTACCGAATTCTCCATAGCAGCAATTCAGTTGTAGTAATTCCTAAGTTCTACATTTCTTCGTCTAGTCAGACATTTGCTTTTAACAGCAAAAAGGTACCAGGAAAAAATCCCGATACCTTTTTCTTTATGCTAGCTTCTTTAATTCTTCAGGAAGCTATCGTCAATCAATGTTTTGAAGTCTGGTTTGTCTTTCAAGAACTTTAAAGTGTAGGATGAATCCGAGAAGTCCTGGATTGCCTGTGCATCTACTTCATGTGTGAAGCCGATGCGCTCCCATGCCAGCTCGACTACATCCTTTTCCAGTTCTTGCCCTGTTGTTTCTTTAATGTCGTTGATCGTGATTGCTTGTGCTTCTGCTGGATTTTCGTTGATGAATTTCACAGCATCTTTATGAGCATCAATTATTTTTTGGACAGTTTCAGGCTGTTCCTCGATCATCTTACCGGAAGTGACCATTACGGATGCAGGGAGTGTTTCGCCAAATGATACTTCATTCCAGCCGATGACGACTTCTGCTCCTGTTTCTTTTTCAATGACGGCTGCCCATGGTTCTGGTGCTACAGCGATGTCCACCTTGCCTGCCTTCAGCATTGCCGCGTACTGTGCCGGCTGGCCGGTAAGATGCTTCATCGTCCCGCCGATACGCTGTGATGTAATACCTTCCGCCTCCAGGTACGTTTCATACTGGACATCGTGTGTGCAACCTACGCCCGGTGTGATGAACGTCTTGCCTGCGAAGTCTTCAACTGAATCAATCTTGACTCCCTTCCTTGCGAGAACCACCGTGCCCCCAGTGGATGCACCCGCAATGATCTTAACATCAGCGCCTGTTGAGTAGTTATTCATAGCCGGGCCCGGCCCGACAAGACCTGCATCGATTTCCCCTGTTTTCAAGGCAGTCATGAATGAGCCGCCTTCAGCGAATGTCTTATACTCGATTGTTGTACCATCTCCAAGCTGCTGTTCAAAATAGCCCTTATCTTTTGCCACCATGGCAGGTACGTGATTGATGTTCGGGAAATAACCGATGACGATTTTCTCCTTTTCACCAGATGCTGTGGATGATCCTCCTGCACCGCAGCCTGCAAGCAGCACCGCGAATGCCATTAGAACTGCAAGAAATATCGAAGCTTTTTTCATGTGATTCCCTCCTGTTTTTATGATTCAAGTCCCCAGCGATTCAGCACCGATTTTTCGATGCGCTGGAAGATAAGCTGGTCAACCACTGTTCCAATAATGCCAATGATGATCATGACGCCTATGACCAGACCCATATTGCCGAAGTCTGAAGCGTAGCGCAGAGTATATCCAAGACCCGGACCCGTGCTTAAAAGTTCCCCTGCCATGAGGGCCCTCCAGGCAAATGCCCATGCCAGCCTTGAACCCGTGACTACATAGGGGATGGCTGCCGGAAAAATCACTCTCTTATACAAATTCCAGCCATTCACACCCATTGTCCTGGCTGCCTTTATGAATAATGGTGAAACATTTTTGATGCCCACCCTGATATTAAGGGTCATCACAAATGTTCCTCCTAGAACGACTACAAAAATGACGGCCTTCTCATTCATGCCGAACCACATGATCGCGAGTGGAAGCCATACAATGCTCGGTACACTTTGAAAAGCAAGGACGATTGTTCCAAGCGTCTCATCCGCCGTTTTGGATTTTGCAAGCAGGACTCCGAGCGCTGTCCCGATTACCAGGGAAAGTCCAAGGCCAATCCCAAGTCGCTTGAAGCTGGCAATCAAATCATATATCAAGGTTTTATCCTCGAATCCTATGACCAATGCCTCTAGGACCTTTTCCGGAGATGGAAGGATGATTGGCATCCACCACTCCAGCTCGCTTCCGGCGTACCAGAATGCAATGATTGCTGCGAAAAATATGATTCTCTTAATGTGCGGATTCATCTGCAAGCTCCTCCCTGATGACTTTGTCGATCTCCTTCTTCAGGTAGCCCATAATATATTCTTCCAGCTCAACCATCTCTTTTTTATGCTCATCGCGGGGCCTGGGAATGTCCACTTTAATATCCTTAAGGATCACTCCTGGTTTTGTTCCCATCACGATGATTCGGTCTGATAGCTTAATGGATTCGGAAATGCTGTGGGTTACGAATAAGATAGTCTTTTGTGTTTCAGCCCAAATCGTCTCCAGCTGCCCATGCAGGCGTGAGCGAGTTTGTTCATCAAGCGCCCCAAAAGGTTCATCCATCAAGAGGATTTCCGGATTCATCGCCAGCGCCCTGGCAATGGCCACCCGCTGCTGCATTCCACCTGAAAGCTCATGAGGATAATGTGAAAGATACTTGCTCAACTGGACCTTTTGCAGCTGTTTTTTTGCCTCGGCTTCTGCCTGCTTCTTCGGCATTTCCTGTTTAAGCGGAAACAGGACATTCTCCAGGACATTCAGCCATGGAAAAAGCGCTGCCTGCTGGAACACCATCCCCCGGTCCTTCCCTGGTTTATCAATTCTTTTACCTAAAACTGAAACTTCTCCGCTTGTAGCTGGAGTCAGCCCGGCCACTATCGAAAGAAGCGTGGATTTGCCACACCCCGATGGACCAAGGATCGATACAAATTCCCCTTTATTCACTCCTAGATTAATATCTTTTAAAATATCAACCTGGTGATTATTTTTATCTTCATACTGTTTGTGTACATTGCTGATTTCGATAAACAATTTAACCACCCTATTCTCATAAAACTTATTAGTATAGTCGGAATTAATAAAGTTAATTATAATCTATTCATTCATCTTGTCAACATTTCTTTATTTTTGTAATCAGCCAGCCCTTTTTTTAGATTAGTCCCTTTCATTGGCAAAAAAAATAGACCTGCATGCCAGCAGATCTAAAAGAAATAAGAATATAAAGTCAAGACTGAAATCGATCCTATGACGACTACAATGACATTCGCACCCATAAAGGCAACGATGAAAGCGGCCGCGGCTCCGATCAATCCGTACCAGATGTCTTCCTGAATGAACAGGATTGCCGGGAAAATCAGCGCCCCCAGTGTGGCATAAGGGACATTTTTCAGAACACCCTGCAGGAAAGGCGGCAATTCTTTACCGCGGAACATCACGAACGGAAGCATCCTCGGGATGTAGGTCACGACCGCCATCCCAATGATCATGATGATGATTTCTTTACTCATCTGCCTCTGCCCTCCTGTCCTTCTTAGAGCTTTCTACAACCTCTACGATAATGGCCGACAATAAAGTCGCCAGGACAATAGCCCAGCCAGTGGACATCAGTTCAGCCATCGTAAAAATCGAGTTGAACGCAGCAGCAAGTGCTGCCAGGTATACAACTTTCACATTGGTTTTCATTGATGGAACCAATAAGCCGACAAACATAGCATATAATGCGACTGACATGCTTTCCTGAAGAGTTTGCGGCAATCCGGCCCCGACAAGGAAGCCTAGCCCGGAAAAGACGACCCAGCTTGAGTAGGCAGTGAGATTCAAACCGAACATATAACCGGCATTGACCGTTCCCTCCCGCGTTGCTGCGACCGAAAACGTCTCATCGGTAATCCCGAAGGAATACCCCATCCTTGCCCCAACCGTATCCTCTTCTGCCTTTTCATTCAAGGAGGCAGACATGAGGAAATGGCGGATATTCACGATAAAGGTAGTGAGAATAACTTCAAAAATACCGATTCCCTGAGCAAGGAGGCTTAAGGAAATGTATTGTGCGGCGCCCGCGAATACCAGCATGCTCATCATGACCGTCTCACCGAGCGCAAGTCCCGTTGTCTTGGCGATCAAGCCAAAGGTAAGTGCAATCGGCATATACCCTATCGCAATGCTGATGCCTGATTGAATCCCTTTTTTAAAATCTGTTGCATGCTTTACAGCCAATGTACCTTCCACGAGATCCCCGCCCTTTCTATCACTATGTAAAAATCGAAACCCTTTAATCAATTAAAATATATTATACATACTTCCAGCAGCTTGGAAAAGTATTTCTTTTACCGAAATAATTTGACCGGTTAAAAATTCGAATCGCTGGCCTCAAAAGTGCAGTTGGCCGATATATTCGAAAATGTGGTCGATATATCTAAGAAGTGGTCGATATCATGGAATTGTAGTCGATATATTTCAAAATTCGGCGTACGAATCGAAGAAATGTGCAATTTATATGGTCTCTCAACATCCTTTTTTGCAATAACTAGAATGCAATCAACATAAAAAAACACGGCCGCGGCCGTGTTGAGTTACTTTCCTTTAAATTCTGGCTTCCGTTTCTCGCTGAATGCGGCCAGTGCTTCGAGCCGGTCTTCTGTCGGGATGGTGACTTCATAGGCTTTGCGCTCAATTTGCAGTCCTGTCTGTAAGTCGGCATTCATCCCCTGCTTGACGGCGTATTTAGCCTGCTGCAGTGCAACAGGTCCGTTAGCCAGCATCATTTCGGCAAATTTCATGCATTCATCAAGCAAGCTTTCTTTTTTGACTACAGCGGTAACGAGGCCATAATCCAGTGCTTCCTCAGCTTTCAGCCGGCGCGCTGTCAATATCAGCTCAAGTGCTTTTGCCTGGCCAATCAGCCTTGGAAGCCGTTGAGTTCCTCCTGCTCCAGGTATGATTGCCAGGCTCGTTTCTGTCAATCCCATCTGCGTCCCAGCTGCGGCAACACGGAAATCACATGCCAGGGCAAGCTCCATTCCGCCACCGAAGGCAAATCCATTGATGGCTGCGATTGTCGGCTGCGGCAGCTGGTCTACCATCGTGAATACCTCGCCGATTTTATAGATATTCCGCTTCACGTCTTCATCAGACAGAGTGCGGCGTTCCTTCAAATCAGCTCCCACGCTGAATGCTTTATCGCCAGCACCGGTAAAAATCACGACTCTGGCTTCACGGTTTGTCCTGATTTTTTCAATGACATTCTGTAACTCATCAAGCGTCTCATAATTAAAAGCATTTAATGCATCCGGGCGATTCAGCGTGACGATTGCTGTATGTCCCTGTAATTGAAAATCGATGTTTCCCACCATGATCAACTCCTTCTCCAATGACATTCTAGCCCAGGGAGCAAATTTCCTGCCCCTTTATCAAAGCACCAGCGCTTTGATTTACTCTGTCCAGCTTTCGAAGCTGAGATTACACAAAACAAGGCAAGCATGGCGCCTGCCTCTCAACTGTAAAAATTATTGTTTTTGTAAAACCTGATTCTTTAATGCTCTTCTTAAAATCTTCCCAGTTGTATTCTTCGGAAGCTCTTCGAGGAACTCGATTGCGCTCGGCACCTTGTACTTGGCCAGGTGCTCACGGCAGTAGTCCAGCAGCTGCTCCTCTGTCAGCTCAGGGTCCTTGCTGACGACATAACAGCGTACAGCTTCACCGAAGTTCGGATCCGGAACACCGAGGACCGCAACCTCAACTACTTCAGGATGGTTATACAAAACTTCTTCGACTTCACGTGGATATACATTGTATCCCCCAACCAGGATCAGGTCCTTTTTGCGGTCAACGATGTAAAAATAACCTTCTTCATCCATGCGGGCAAGATCACCTGTATACAGCCAGCCATCCCTGATAGTCGCGGCTGTTTCTTCTGGCATCCTATAATAGCCTGCCATGACGTTCGGGCCGCGGACAATCAATTCGCCGACTTCTCCAGGAGCCACTTCCTCTCCCATTTCATTTACAACTTTGTTCTCAACATTCACAATGGAAGTTCCAATTGAACCAGCCTTGCGCGGACGGTCAAGAGGGTTAAAGCAAGTTACTGGTGAAGCCTCGGACAAACCATAACCTTCAGAAACCATCACATTGAACTTGCGCTCGAAGTTCTGGAGAAGTGCAACCGGAAGGGAAGCACCGCCGGAAATACACAGTCGAAGTGACTTAAGGTCATCCGGGTTTCCTTCTGGATACTGGAATAGGAAGTTATACATCGTCGGTACGCCTGCAAAAACAGTCGCCTCATATTTCCTGGCAATCCGGAATACTTCTGCCGGGCTGAACTTAGGGACAATCAACAGTGTTCCGCCGTTCATCAGCGGCGCATTAAGGGCAACTGTCAAACAGAAGACATGGAACATCGGCAAAGCCGTGATCACCTTGTCTTCTTCATTCATCTTAAGGTAATCGCTTACATCCTTTGCATTGCTATAAAGATTTTGGTGTGTAAGCATAGCTCCCTTAGGCTTGCCTGTTGTTCCAGACGTATAAAGAATGACAGCAACATCATCATCATTCAGTTCAGGACCCTTGAAATCCAGGTCTCCAGAACCAACGACATGTGTAAACGGTTTCATTTTTTGCCCTAAAGGAAGCTTGGACATTTCCTCTTCAGACATCTGGCTCTGGCCTGTCTCCGCAATGACGAAGTGTTCGACCTTTGGCAGGTGCTGATGCATTTTTTCAGCGAGCGGCAGCATTAAATCCAGACCAACGACCACTTTAACATCGCCATTGTTCAGGATATAGCCGATTTCATCTGCTGTGTAAATTGGATTGATGGGAATGACTGTTGCACCGAGCCTTAGCGCTCCGTACATACCGATGACAAAATGTGGAGAGTTTCCTAGCAATAAAGCGATATGATCGCCTTTTTTTACCCCAAGTTTCTCAAGACCAGAAGCAAACTTAGTTACAGCAGCATCAAGCTCTGCATAGGTGCTTGCTTTGTCCATGAAAAAATATGCTGGCTTATTGCTCAGCATTGAGGCAGTGTGATGAAGCTGTGATGAAAGATTCATTAACTCCCTTCCCCCTTTGCGGTGACAAGAATCACCTAACTTTGTAAAAAGTTTTCTAAATATATTATATTGAAAGAAAATTATGGATTCAAGGAAAATATGTCGGAATTCTAACAATTTTACTTTCAGAATAAAAAACGCGGTGCATCAACACCGCGTTTCAAAAGTTAATATATTAAGTTAATGAAATCTTCTTTAGAAATATTTCCGAAATAATGTTTTATATCTACACCTTCCAACGCCTGAGCAATTTGGGACCTTTCATATTTAATTCCTGTCAGCTTGTCCTCAACTTCAGTCACATCGCCTACACCGAAGAAATCTCCATAAATTTTGCAGTTTTCAATGATCCCTTTGTTTACTTCAAAGCGGACATCGACCTGGCCAACTGGGAAACGATGCGAATGCTGAAGGTTGAACTTAGGCGACTTGCCATAATTCCAATCCCAGTTCTGGTATCTTTCTTTGGAAAGCTCATGGATATTTTCCCAGTCCTGCTCTGTTAAGACATACTCAGGAATATCGTCCAATCCATCAAAGATATTTTTTAGCAGAAGGGAACGGAATTCCTCAATTGTCACTTTTTCAGAAAGGAACTCGGAGATATTCGCAACTCGGCTGCGGATTGATTTAATACCTTTAGATTCTATTTTGTCTTTTTTTACGTTAAGCGCTGAAACTACGCTTTCAATCTCTGAATCAAACAGAAGTGTTCCATGGCTGAACATCCGCCCTCTTGTCGAAAATTGAGCGTTACCGGATATCTTTCTTCCTTCTGCCAACAGGTCATTCCTTCCGCTTAATTCCGCATTGACTCCTAGTTTCCTTAGAGCATTCACCACGGGCTCGGTAAACTTCCTGAAGTTGTGGAAGCTTTCTCCATCGTCCTTCGTGATAAAGCTGAAGTTCAGGTTGCCAAGATCATGGTAAACAGCACCTCCGCCTGATAATCTGCGGACAACATGAATGCCATTCCTGTCGACATATTCGGTATTGATTTCTTCAATCGTATTCTGGTTTTTGCCAATGATGATGGATGGCTCGTTTATATAAAACAGTAAGTACGTTTCATTAATGTCAAGGTTCTTCAAGGCATATTCTTCAATTGCCAGGTTAATCCTTGGGTCTGTGATTCCTTTATTATCGATAAATAACATGATTGATTCTCCTTTAAAGAGTGATTTCCAGCCCTTCCCTCGCAAGGGTTATAGGGCCATTGAAAATGGTTGATGCTTCTGAAACAAGCTGGTCAATTTCCCCATAATGCGGCAAATGGGTCAGGACCAGCTGCTTAACACCTGCTTCAGCCGCAAGCTGTCCGTTATCATAGCTGTTCATATGTCCCGCACCTTTTCCATCCTGGTTCCCGTAAAAATTGCATTCGGAAAGCAGCAAGTCTGCACCGGAAGCAAACGGGATGAACTCTTCCTTAAATGAAGTATCGGCAGTATACACCAGTGACTTGCCACCGGCTTCGATCCTCATTGCATAGCAAGGAACCGGATGGACAGCAGACAGGAATGAAATCGTGAAAGGTCCTGCGTTCAGCTTTTTAGCCGGGTCATAAGCGACCCCTTTAGTGATGTTTTTGTATGTAAGCTTCGCAAATTCCTGTGTATCCTGAGTATGTCCATAAATCGGAAGCTGCGGGGACCTTTTTCCCAGAAATCCCTGAATCAGACGTGCATGCTGCAATACGCCAATATCTGCGATGTGGTCTGGATGATAATGTGACAGCACCATGGCATCCAACTCTTCAGGCTGGACGAAATTTTGGAGTCTGGCCAGTACGCCGCTGCCAAAGTCGATCATCAGCTTAAATCCTTCATGTTCAAGCAAATATCCAGTGCTTGCCTCATTCACTTTTGGATACCCGCCCCAGAACCCTACTATAGTCAGCTTCAATGATTTCCCTCCTATAATCACGCTTTTTCTATCACTATACTTCATTCTGCCCATTTTTTCACTAGAACGGCTTTTTCAGAAAATTATGATTGACGCCTTTCACTCTGTTATAATACAATAGAGTAAATAATGATACTGTACCAAAACACAACTTGTTTGGAGGGGAACAACATGATTCAAAATGTCGTAGAATTCTTTCGTAATTTGCCGAAGAAGCAGTGTATTGAGTGTGGAGAATCGATTGACGAACAGCATGAGTGCTATGGAAATAAGTGTGATGGATGCATGGACCCTGGTAAACTATAAGAAAAGCGCAAGCGCCTTGTTCAGCCCCGACAAGCGTTGGAGGGCTGACCAGTGAAGTCGTTCTTTGACTTCATTGGGCGGACCGAAACGTCTCGAGGGGCTAGGCGATGGAGCTGGACAATTCTCGAAGTAGATATACGTCTATAATTCAAATTGATTCGTTTTCCTTCCCCGGTTTCCCGGGTGTAATACAATCCCTTTTCCGCAGTGTAATAGCTGCACATGAAAAGCCAGCTCGATATCTATTCGAGCTGGCCTCTTTTTTATTATGGCTGTTTTCGCAATACGAAAAGGGCCTTTGTCATTCAACTAACATGGCAAATTTCCTTTTGAACATCCAATGGAAATATAATGCTGTGCCTGCTGCCAGGACTAAAATGTATCCTGCCAAAATTCCTGTATTTTGCCACATGAAACTGAAATCGCCGCTCGAGATCACAGCTTTGAATCCCTGCACAGAATATGTCATTGGCAAATAAGCGTTAAATTCCTGTAAAAATCCAGGAATTAATTCCAACGGGAAAGTTCCAGCGCTGGTAGTAAGCTGCAAAATAAGAATGATAATTGCAACAAAACGTCCTGGGTCTCCTAACAATGTCACAAGGAATTGGATCAATGCAATGAAGGTCAGGCTTGTGACAATCGAGAAAATCAGGAATAGCGGAATGCTTTCAACCTTCAGGCCGAGACCCAAAAGAAGGATGGCATCTGCTGCAAGAGCCTGCAATATTCCGATTCCTGCCAGGATACCGAACTTTCCAAAGAACCAACTTACCCCGCTTTTAGGAACACCAGCTGGCTCCCTTAATGGGAATACTATGGAAAGCAGCAATGCGCCGACAAACAAACCAAGAGATAAAAAGTAAGGTGCAAACCCTGTCCCATAATTCGGAACTGATTTGAATGTTTCACTTTGCAGCTTGACTGGTGCCGCCAGCATATTATAGGTATCCTCGTTTGGATTAAGCTGTGCTTCCTCCGCTCCATCCTTCAACTTTTCAGCAAGCTCTGTCGTCCCATCTGCTACTTTTGTATTGCCTTCTGACAATTTTTCAGCACCTGATGCCAGTTGACCTGTTCCATCCCTCATGGCTGAGGACCCAGATGCCAATTGATCCATTCCACCAACAAGTTTGGAACTACCATTCGCCAGCTCAACAGAACCAGCTTTCGCCTCACTTAGCTTGTCGCCGAACTGCTGTAGGCCAGATTGAAATTCTTCATGGCCGGCTGCCAGCTTTGCAGCACCCGTTTCAAGTTCTCCACTGCCAGCTGCAAGTTCAGAAATTCCTTGCTGGAGCTGGTTCTGGCCTGCCATTACTTCTTTCAAGCCAGCCGATAATGTCTCTGAACCCCCAGCCAGTGCACCTGCTGAATCTGAAAGTGTCGCTGTTCCCTGTTCAAGGCTTGCACTGCCAGCTTCAAGTTCATTAAGAGCCTGGGCTAGTTGCTGCTGTTTCTCAGGGTATTCACCTAATAAAGGCGCCATTGCCTCCATTTGCTTCTTGAGCTCCTGAATGCCTGCATGAAGTTCAGCTGCACCGCCAGCCGCTTTGTCAGCACCTGCTTTCCATGCTGATAGGTTCTGGCCGAGCTTTTCAGCGCCCTCTTCAATTTTAGTTGTCCCCTCGACCATTGCTGGTATCTTGCTGTTTACTTGGTCTAATCCCGCTTTAACTCCTGAAGCTCCTGCCTGTAAATCTTTCTGGCCTGAAAGGAGCTTTCCTGAAGCATCCTCCAGCTTCGTTTCGCCCTCCACCAATTGGCCAAGGCCTCCAGCTAGTTTTCCTGCTCCAGCAGCCAACTCTTTTGTTCCGGAATTAGCCGAATTCATTCCCTGGTTGAACTCGATCGACTTGCTTGCCAAAACAGATAACTGATCATTAAGCTCCTGGCTTCCGTCCTTTAGCTTGACTGCTCCTTCGCTCAAGCCAGCAGCTCCGTCGCTCGCTTTAGATAGACCATCGGCCAGTTCGCCCACTTTGCCAAACATCGTTTCAGCATAGGTTTCAGAAACCTTCTCGGACACAGATGCTTTAATTTTTTCTGCTGCTGTCCCGCCAATCTGAGCAGATAAAAAGTTGAAGCTTTCATTAGGCATATAAACAAGTTCGAGTTTTTCAGGGTGTTCATCCATCAAAGTTGTTGCATTTTCAGAGAAATCTTCCGGGATTTTGATGAGCATATAATATTTTTGCTGCTCCAGTCCCCTAGTCCCTTCTTCTTCGGACACAAACTTAAATCCAAAATCCTGGTTTTCTTTTAATTTCTCAACCAGGTCATTGCCAAGTTCCAGCTTCTCCCCATCTAAAGTTGTCCCTGAATCGCTGTTGGCAACAGCTACGGGAAGATCTGAAAGATGTTCGTACGGATCCCAGAATGCCCACAAGAACATTCCACTGTAAAGAACCGGAATGAATAAAACTGCAATGATCGGAATAAGAAGCTTCTTGTTGCGAAAAATAGCAAGCAACTCTTGGGTAAATAAACTCTTTTTCATTTTTAGTCCTCCATGATGTAATTTTCTGACCGTTTTGTTCATTTGGTCATTTTTCTGTTAAAAATAAGGACCATCCTTAATCAGACAATCCTTTAAAAATATAAAACTCAAACAGATCTGAGATTTCTTCTTTTTCAAGTGGCTCGTTCTTTTTTTCCCAGTCAAAAATCAGCGCGATATAAAGCTTCATCATTATGAACGCTGTGATCTCCGGGTCGCATTCCTTTATTTCTCCCTTTTGGATTGCCTGAATGACCTTTTCCTTAATAAAGCTCAGGATGGCCGATTCTAATTTATCCATAACCTCCAGGACAGCTGGTGTCCCAATATCCCGGGCTTCTTGCGAGAGTTTGATTGTCAATTGATGTTTTTTACGAAATTCCAGCAGTCTATATAATGCTCTGTGGACATTTTCATAAAAAGAATCTGATGGATTTACCGCTTCATTAGCGACTTCTTTCATTTCTTTGATCAGGCCATTAACGATTTCATCGAAAAGCTGTTCTTTATTTTTGAAAAAGGTATAGATTGTGCCTTTCCCAACGTTCGCCAGCTTTGCGACTTGATCAATTGTAGTCGCCTTATAGCCGTACAATGAAAAAGAGTTGGTGGCTGCTTCAATAATCTGCTGTCTCCGGTCGACCGCCATGCTATCACCTCCAATATGACCAAATGAGAAAAACGGTCAATATGTCACTGACTAATTTATCATGTAATTAACACTATGGCAAGGATGAAAAAATAAAAAACCCTAAAAGGGTTTTTTATAAATAACTATATTTGTTCACAAAAGGGACAGCCCTTTTATCCACGAAGCTTCAAATATGACAGGATCTTTTCGACGGCTGCTTCTCCTTGATCTATGCAGTCTGGAAGGCCGACTCCCTCATACGAGCTGCCACCTACGTAGACGCCAGGAAGCTCACTGGCCAGGTCATTCTTCAGCTTCGTGACTCTTTCCTTATGTCCGACAGTATACTGCGGCATGGCCTCTTTCCATCGTGACACTACTGCAAAGTCAGGCTGTGCCTGGATATCCATCGTTTTATTTAAATCCTCGAGAGCGATCTTGATGATCTCATCATCCGAGAGCTCGACAATTGCCTCGTCACCCGGCCTGCCGACATAAAGACGAAGCAGAACTTTTCCCTCAGGTGTTGTATGAGGCCACTTCTTATGGGTCCAAGTGCAGGCGGTGATTGTATAATCACTGTTCCTTGAAACAACGAAGCCGGTACCATCAATATCTTCTTTTATGACACTTTCCGGAAATGCCATGGCAACCGTCGCAACAGAAGTTGAAGGCATATCGCGGAATGGGTCAAAAATATGTTCGTGATCGGAGAACATATGCAGCGCTGCTTCATGCGGGGCAGCTATCAGGATGCTGTCTGCATCAAGCGATTCGCCGCTGCTCAGCCTCAGACGGTAACCATTCTCCTGTTTGCTCACTTTATCGACCCTGATTCCCTTAATGACAGAACCAGGTTCAAGCTTGGATTCAATCGCGTCAACAAATGATTGAAGACCAGTCGTCACAGTCAGGAACATTCCTTTTTTCTTAGCCTGACCCGTTTCAGCAGGCTTCTTTTTTGCCGAAGGAGTTGTTTTCTTTGTGCCAAGAATCAAACTCCCGTATTTCTGCTCTACCTGGTAGAATTGCGGAAAAGTGGACAATAGGCTCATGTTATCGATATTCCCAGCATAAATACCGGAGAGCAGAGGCTCAATCAGGTTTTCAACCACTTCATCGCCAAGCCTCCGCCGGAAAAATTCGCCAAGGGACTGGTCTCCTTTTACCTTTGAAGGTGGTATAAAGAAGTCTCCGGCAGCCCGGAACTTACCTGGCCAGGAAAATAGGCCGGTTGTAACAAAAGGAGCGATTTGAGTGGGAATTCCCATCACTGCTCCGCCAGGCATAGGGTGGAGTTTGTCCTTCACCAGCACATACGATTTCCCTGTACTGTTATTGACTAGCTTATCTCCTAAACCTACTTCCCTGGCCAGACGCCCTGCGCTCTCTTTTCTTTCCAGGAAGGAATCCGGCCCTCTTTCAATGACAAAGCCATCTTTAACATACGTTTGCATTTTCCCGCCAACACGATGGGACGATTCGACCAGTTTCACATCAAGAGGAAGCTGGTTCTCCCTGGCATGCTTACGCAAATAGTATGCTGCCGCTAAACCCGTTATGCCACCGCCTACAATTACAACTTTCTTTTTTTCTGTCACGGTAAATCGCCTTCTTTAAGTAAGAGTTTTAGCGTGATGTTGACAGCTTCTTTAAAATGACATCTGCCAGTGCATCGATGAATTCAGGCTCTGTATTCGGCATCGCCGGCCTGTAATAGCTGGCTCCGATTTCTTCTGTCACGACTTTACATTCATAATCATTGTCATACAGTACTTCCAGATGGTCGGAAACAAACCCTGCCGGCACATAAACAAATGCTTTATAGCCATTCTTTTCGAACAGTTCCCTCGTCAAGTCCTGGACATCAGGCCCTAGCCAAGGCTCAGGCGTGTTGCCAGCACTCTGCCAGCCAACTTCGTAATTTTTCAGGTTTGCCTGCTTTGCGATCAGATCCGCTGTTTCTTTTAACTGTTCAGGATAAGGATCACCCATTTGGAGAATCTTCTCAGGAAGGCTATGGGCAGAAACGATCAATACTGCGTTTTCGCGCTCGTCAGCAGGCATTTCCGCAAAGGTTTTACTTACTCTGTCTGCCCAGTACTTAATGAATTTCGGTTCATCGTACCACTGCTCGACTGATACAATTTCAAGTCCGCCTAGCTTTTCTGCTTCTTCTTTAGCTCGTCCATTATACGATTTTACACTGAAGGTTGAAAAATGCGGTGCCAGCACGATGCTTACTGCCTCTTTAATGCCATCATCATGCATTTGCTTCACGGCATCCTCGATGAACGGCTCGATATGTTTCAAACCAAGATACATTTTGAATTCAATCTCATCCTGAACGCTGTTCAGATGCTGTTCGAGCTTTTCGCCCTGTTCCACCGTGATTTTTGCAAGTGGTGAAATGCCGCCGATTGCTTCATAGCGCTGTTTCAAGTCTTCAAGCATTTCCGGTGCCGGCGGACGGCCGTGGCGGATATGTGTATAGTAACGTTCAATATCTTCTTCTTTGTAGGGCGTGCCATATGCCATCACAAGCAAACCCATCTTTTTCTTAGTCATGATTGCACCTCTTTTTCGTGTCTCTAAGCTTATATTCTGCCAAAAACAAGACCATTTTACCAAATGTAATGCTCTGGAGCAGAATATAGACTATTTGCCTAATTTTGAGGCAGAGTACTCGTGGATGAAAGCCGTCAGCTTTTTCAATGTCTCAGGGTTCACAGATGGGAATACCCCGTGGCCCAGGTTGAAGATGTAGCCTGGCTGTGCCATACCCTGGTCAAGAATCGCTTTTGCCCTTTCTTCGATCACATTCCATGGTGCAAGAAGGATTGCAGGATCAAGGTTCCCCATGACAGTTTTCTGGATTCCAAGTTCGCGAGCCTCGCTCACCTGAAGACGCCAATCCAGTCCCACTACATCAAGCGGAAGGTCGTTCCATTCCATGGCAAGATGGCTTGCACCAACACCAAACATGATCAATGGTACATTTTCTTTCTTAAGTTCAGAAAAAATCCTGTTCATAACGGGCTTGATGAATGTACGGTAATCCTGGACATTCAATGCTCCTACCCATGAATCAAAAATTTGGATTGCTTTAGCACCGGCCTTGATTTGGGATTTCACATATGTAATCACCATATCTCCTAGCTTGTCCATCAACGCGAACCACGCTTCCGGCTGGGCGTACATGAATGCCTTTGTCTTGTTGTAATTCTTTGAAGGCCCGCCTTCAATCATGTAGCTTGCAAGGGTAAACGGCGCTCCCGAGAAACCGATCAATGGAACAGACAGCTGTTCTTCTGTCAGCAGCTTGATTGTATCAAGCACATACGGAATATCTGATTCTGGGTTGATCGCACCCAATTTTTCAACATCAGACAATGATTTTACAGGGTTGGAAATGACAGGTCCGATCCCTGATTTAATTTCTACATCTACTCCCATTGCTGGCAGCGGGGTCATGATATCCTTGTAAAGAATCGCCGCATCAACGTCGTATTGTTCTACAGGAAGCCTTGTAACATATGCACAAAGCTCAGGCTGGTGCGTTATTTCAAATAAAGAGTATTTCTCCTTGATTTCTCTATATTCAGGCTGTGACCTGCCTGCTTGTCTCATATACCAGACAGGAACGTAATCTGTAGCTTCTCCTCTGGCTGCTTTTAAAAATGTATCATTAATCACCTTGCTCATTGAGTGTGGTCCACCTTTCAATAATGTCTGTAATCCATTGTAATATAAAAGGATTAAAATAAAAAACAACTATTTTAACCTAATAAAATGGTGATGGTTATACCAGATGTAATATAATAGCACTTCACCGTTTTAAATCAGTTGATTGGAATGGAAATCAACTGATATTGAAAAAATAACAAACTATATACACTATATCGTTTTTATTAACCGATTTCATAGGAAACGCTTTAAATTGTTGAAAATTTGTCGAATTTTTGTTTTTAGCTTCTCTCAAAAAGGGAAAATAGATGAAGATGTTAAATCATTATAATAGAAGGAAGCAATAATTATTTAAAATGAGGTGAAAAGATGAATCTATTCATAACTTCGGGAACTGCTGATTTTCTGTTAAAAATAAAAGAAAAACACCAGGCCGAAAACATGGTCCTGATGAACAACAACGAATCATCCATCCTAGTCCATGAAACTGAAAACAAGACATTATTCAGTTCGCCTAGGAAATATGAAGTGATTGATTCAGCAGGCCAACTTGGCCATGAAGGCTTTGCTGTTTTTAACAATATCCCTGTAACCGATGAGGGAAGACCGCTATTTGAGGACCGCTTCCTTAACCGGCCAAGACTCATCGAGAACGAACCAGGTTTTGTCGCCATCCGTGTACTGCGGCCATTGAGCTCCAACACTTATATCATTTTGACCATCTGGGAAAATGAAGGAGCATTCGAAAACTGGCAAAAATCCAAAGCCTATGCACATGCACATAAGAATCGCGGGACAGAGGCTGGAATTGATGGAGCAAGACCTAATATTTTCGAAAGCGCCTCATATGTCTCAAAATACTATATTGAAGGCGAATGATCGTCTTCCTTTGGCGCCACCCTTGAGGTCATGGGTGGCGCTTTTTTCTGGTATTGGGCTATTTCGTGTCTCCATCAGGCCGATGGATGACGCTTTTACCAGATTCCGCGGCGTATCTTGTCTCCATAAGGCTGATGGTTAGCGCTTTTTTCTTATCCCACGTCATTTCGTGTCTCCATCAGACTTATGGCAAGCGCATTTTTCTGGTCCTGCGTCATTTCGTGTCTCCATCAGACTTATGGCAAGCGCTTTTTTCTGATTCTGCGTCATTTCGTGTCTCCATCACAGCTTTATCAATGTAAAAGAGGGTGTCATCTCGTGACACCCTCCCACACTTATGGCATCTTAATCAATCCGTTCCGGTTTGCGTATACTGCAGCCTGGGTTCTGTCGGACAAACCAAGTTTACCCAGAATATTGGAAACATGGGTTTTGACCGTTTTCACGCCGATGAATAACTCCTCGCTGATTTGCTGATTCGTCATTCCTTCTCCAATACATTTCAGTACTTCAAGCTCCCTTTCTGTCAGTTCATCGTGTGGCTTCCGCTCCTGTGGCCTTAATCTTTTCATCATCCTGTTGGCTACCTTTGGTTCAATGACCGTTTCTCCTCTGGACGCTTTTTCAATCGCCCTGATGACTTCTGATGCAGAAGCTGTTTTTAGCATATAGCTGAATGCTCCTGCTTCGATTGCCGGAAAAACTTGTTCATCGTCATAAAAGCTCGTGATGATGATGATTTTGCATTCTGGGTAGAAACTTAGAATCTCCTTTGTTGCTTCAATTCCCGTCCCATTCTCCATTAACAGATCCATTAGTACAACATCAGGTTTTGTATCTTTCACTAGTGAAACAGCCCTTTTTCCGGAATCTGCCTCGCCGACGATCTCAATACACGGTTCGGTTTCCAAATAGGAAATGATGCCTTTTCGGACCATTTCATGATCATCCACTACCGCCACCCTGATTTTCTCCATTATTCTTCCCTCCTCATTGCAGGTATCCGTATTTCAATATATGTCCCTTCATCCGCTTTTGAACGGATATTATATGTACCGCCAATTTGCTCGCACCGTTCCCTCATCGTCTTAAGGCCGTAGGATGCCATCCTTTCTTCGTGGATGTCAAACCCTTTGCCGTTGTCTCCTATATATAGATGGATATATTGCTGTTCCTCTGAAAGTATCAGTTTTACCTTTGTCGCATCGGCATGGCGGAGGATATTGGACAGTGCTTCCTGGACGATCCGAAAAATATGCTCCTCAGCCGCTTGCGAAATATGCTCGATCTCATCGACGCTTGCTTCGAATGCCAGGTTCGTTTTTTGCTTAAGTTCCCGGATCAGTTTAATAATCCCTTCACACAAACTCTCCCCACTCAGTTGGACAGGTCTCAAGTGAAGAAGAAGAGCCCGCATCTCTCCCTGTGCTTTGCCTGCTATTTCAGAAATTTGCTCCAGCTGCTTTCGGGCTTTTTCTGGCTCCTGGTCAAACCACCTTAGGGAAGCGGATGACATCATACTGAGTGCGAATAGCTGCTGGCTGACCACGTCATGCAGATCCCTGGCAAGCCTTTGCCTTTCCTCCATGGTCGCGACCGACTTTACCGTCTTTGATAGCTCTGTTTTTTCCTCCGCCAGCCGCTGCAGTGAATAGACCTGCTCCTGGAGGTATTCAGATAACTGGTTGAGTTCCTCTGAGATGAGCCCGATTTCGTCTTTTTCGTCCGTCATGATTCTTTCGGTGAATTTGCCTCTGCGCAAAGTAGCAATGAACAGCAAAATGTCGCCCAGTCGCCCTTTGATTACATAGCTGCCTCGTAAACTGAAGTAAAATCCAACAGCTGCTATCGTTACAAAGCTATACAGCCAAAACCAGAAGGTCATTGAAGTAGAAAGGCCGCTGTCGGGCACTAGGAATATAAAGATTTGAAGGCCGATGAAGAGGATGAGAGAAGTTATGAAAGCCATCATCAAGAAGGTCTGGATAAACCATAATCGGATACTTGTCATTTGCTTCTCCCTCCTACACTCGATCAATTCTTACAGAACCGATCTTCAATTCAATCGTAATATTCAACTTCCTTACTGCCTGGTCATAATCATCCGACTTATAGGCGACGACGTGTTTTATTTGCTCCTGCGCATAATCGAATAGCTTTACTTCACCGACACCAATGACCGCATCAATCTTTACCGGGACATCCTCCGGTATGAGCATCTTCACTTCACCAATCCAGCCTCTTACCCTTATTGGCGTCTCCCTGTCCGGAATGAAGCCTTTGCTGAAGTCGATAAAATATTCCCCGACCATATTGTATAAATCCATAGGTTCGACTGCCCAGTTCTGCTTTTTGAATGTCACATTTCCAATCGAAACCCCTCGTATTTTCTTTAAGGAGGCTTCAGACATCTCCTTCGTTGACGATATATCAGTTTGGTACATAACCTTTATTTTTTTACTTTTAAAAAGAATGGCTGCCCCAAAATAGATCAACACTAGCGGCCATAGCTTCCAGACATCAAGAAATCGAAAATCAATCACATCAAAACGGTCCATGATCAGCAACGATGAAAAAAGGGTGATGAATGATCCCCATCCGAACTGCTTTCTCATCAATAGCACTAATCCATAGACTAGTAGTAAAAAAGGATAGGTTACGACAAAAAGCTCTTTTATTTCCAAGGAAATGACACCTAAGTTAACTAGCAGAAGTATAATTCCCAGACCTGATAGTATGACAGCCGCAGCTATCTGATTCACCGAACGTGTCCCCAAAAGTTCCCCCTTCTTTCTTTCCATCATAATCAATTATTCTTTTCTGCCTCGGATAATCCCTTTATTTTACGGTTAACCCATAATATTAATCTACTTTATTTTACAGGGTAGCTTGACATTTTCCGCCCCTCTGGAGAAGCTTTCCCCCTCCGTCTCGAGACCGATAAAAAATTATCACATACCGCTCACACCTTTCCGCGGCCATCATATCCTGTAGTACTCAATTAGGAAATCCGCCTATATTGCGCGAAGTGAAAACAGCATGTCATTTAGAAAGGAGCTTTATTTTATGCTAATAGAATTAACCGCACTTCATTGGATCTATGTTTTATTCATTTTCCTTATTATTGGCTTCATGGTCATGAGAAGAGACACAACTCTTATATCGATTATCGGAATATTCCTGCTGGCAGTCGTCGCGACTGGGTCGCTGAGTGCATCGGTGAGCAGCATATTCAATAGTTTCATCTATGCGATTACCGAGCTTTTGCCGACCATTCTAGTCATATCGATTATCGTAGCGATGAGCAGGACCCTTACGGTGACCGGTATCAATGATGCGATGATTTCCCCGTTCGCCAAGCTGATCAAAACACCAGCGCTTGCTTATTGGACGATCGGGATTGTCATGATGGTCATATCCTGGTTCTTCTGGCCTTCTCCTGCGGTTGCTTTAATGGGAGCCGTTCTTTTACCTGTGGCAGTAAGAGTCGGATTGCCAGCGCTCGGTGTAGCAGTCGCAATGAACCTTTTCGGTCACGGAATCGCTCTCTCGGGAGACTTTGTCATCCAGGCAGCTCCAAAACTGACTGCTGATGCAGCTGGCATCCCTGTCAGTTCAGTGGTCCAGGCCAGCATCCCGCTGGTTATTGTAATGGGTCTTGTCACAACGATCACCGCTTTCTACCTATTAAAAAGGGACATGAAAAACGGAAAGCTAAAAAGCGGAGGTTCGCTGCAGCTGGAAATGGATCAAACAAGTGATCCCAGCTTATTATCAAACGGTGCAAGGAAGTTTTTCGCTTTCATGATCCCCGTTTTATTTGCAGCAGATGTCGCTGCCATGTCCATTCTCGACTTACAGGGGGGCGACGCCACTGCACTTGTAGGCGGTACCTCGATCTTCATCCTTCTTCTCATATCCATCGCAGCACACAAAAATAAAGGTCTCGAAAAAACAACCAGTTATCTCATTGAAGGATTCCAGTTCGGTTTCAAGGTTTTCGGAGCCGTCATCCCGATCGCCGCCTTCTTCTACCTTGGTGATTCAGGCTTCACCAAAATCATCGGTGAATTCCTGCCAAAAACATCCCAGGGCATCGTAAATGATCTCGGTGTGGCGCTTGCTTCTGTCGTTCCGCTCAGCGCTGAAGTTGGTGCGATTACGCTAACTGCTGTTGGCGCAATAACCGGCCTCGACGGTTCTGGCTTTTCCGGTATTTCTCTTGCAGGCTCGGTGGCAGCAATTTTCTCGTCTGCTATAGGTGCAGGAGCAGCTACCCTGACTGCGCTTGGCCAAATCGCAGGCATATGGGTCGGCGGCGGCACTTTAGTTCCATGGGCACTGATCCCCGCAGCCGCGATTTGCGGTGTCGATCCGTTCGAATTAGCGAGAAGGAATCTGCTTCCTGTTACATTCGGCCTTATTGTCACTACGATTGTCGCAATGTTCCTGATCTAATTTAAAACACTGGATGCCATTCAATGGCTCCATTTATATACGAAGCTTCCTTCATGGGAGCTTCTTTTGCTATGATTCTAAAATGTTTTTAATCTATTTATGTGCTATAATTATTTAAATTATCAAACTATTAAACATAAGGAGATGAATCAATTGCAGGATCAGCTTTTCAGAAAAATAGATACCCTTTTTCCGGAAATGGTGGAAATCCGCCGGTATATGCACCAACATCCTGAGTTGTCTTTTCAGGAAGTGAACACAGCAAAATATATTCAATCATTCTACGAAAAACTTGGCGCAAAGGTCCGCGCAAATGTGGGAGGAAATGGAGTAGTCGCAACAATCCAAGGTGCAAAGCCTGGAAAAACGGTCGCGCTCAGAGCTGATTTTGATGCCTTGCCGATTCAAGATGAGAAGGAAGTGCCATATAAATCATTGGTTCCCGGTGTGATGCATGCTTGCGGACATGATGGACATACAGCAACATTATTGGTTCTCGCAAAGGTATTATACGAAAACAAGGAAAACTTGCAGGGTACATATGTCATGATTCACCAGCATGCTGAAGAATACGCTCCAGGCGGGGCCATCTCAATGATTGAAGACGGCTGTCTTGATGGAGTAGATGTAATTTTCGGCACCCATCTGTGGGCCACTGAACCGACGGGTACCATCCAGTACCGGATCGGACCCATAATGGCGGCAGCTGACCGGTTTGAAATAGCGATCCAGGGAAAAGGCGGACACGGTGCCCAGCCGCATAAGACAAAGGACGCCATCGTCACCGGAGCACAGCTTGTTTCGACCTTGCAGCAAATTGTCAGCAGACGAGTGGACCCTGTCGATTCTGCCGTTGTGACCGTCGGTTCTTTCGTTGCAGACAATGCCTTTAATGTAATTGCCGATAAAGCGAAGCTGATCGGCACTGTCAGGACATTCAACGAATCTACCCGGGATTTCATTGCAGCGGAAATTGAAAAAGTAGTCCATGGCACATGCCTGGCAACAGACTGCACCTATGATTACCAATATGATAAAGGCTATCCTGCTGTCGTCAACCATGCAGCAGAAACTGAATTCCTGATTGACTGCGCAACAAAGGTTCCAGAAGTGACTAAAATAGAAGAAAGTGCCCTTCAAATGGGCGGTGAAGATTTTGCCTACTATCTACAGAATGTTAAAGGCACCTTCTTCTTCACCGGAGCTAAGCCTGAAACAAACGGGTCCTATCCACACCATCACCCAAGATTCGATTTTGACGAAAAAGCGATGGTCATCGCGGCAAAGACTCTTTGTGCAGCCGCACTCAACTATCAAACAAAAGAACAAAACAAGCGTGAAAAAAGTGAGACACTAGCATAAATATTCCAATGCAAAACACCTCCAAAGCTCATAGCTGCGGAGGTGTTTGCAGTATCCTCATTCTATATACGTTCATCGCTGTTTCTCCAAGCTGGTCAAGAAGATTGTAATTTGCATAAGCTCCAACAACAGCTCCAATCCCAGGCATCAGCTGCAGCATTTTGACAAAATCGATATAATCTCTGTACTCCTGTTGGAATTGCTGCCAATCCAGCTCGGTCAATTCAGCTTTTCTTGCTTCCCAATTCTCAATCAAATCCAGTGTCTGCTTACGATGCTCATCACTTGAAAAAGCCAGCTGAAATACATATAGGATGAACAGCCTTTCTTCATATCTTGATGGATCAAACCCATAGACAGACGCAGCATCAAAAAGGAATTTCATTTTTATCGATAAAAGCAATGGAAAATCCGCCATTCCCAGCAATATCCCGCCTGCTCCAGTCCCGGCCCCTTCAACTGCAGCTGTCCTCTTGTACGCCGACAGCTTTTTAAGAAGCTGCTGGTCTTTTTCAGCAAGAGTCAGCCCCGTACCCTGCTGCTTCTTCGTCGTATAATTCGATCCGGCCAATGTCGCCTTGACCATGTTCTTAATGCTTTCCGTCAAGAGTTGATGGACTTTGTCGGGAATCAACTGATTCACCTTTGTCTGTGCTTTCTTTGATGCCCGCGCAAATAGGCTTGAACGTTTATTCAGCTTCCGCTTCCAGGCAACTACCTCTTCATATGCCTTTAATTCATATTCATTCAAAGCACTCACCCCTTTTTGTTACATACGTATCAAACCAAAAAAACGATTCAAAAAAATCCTTTTCATAAAAGCTTAAAGCGATTACGAAAAGGATTCTTAACTAGGATTTCAATTTGCTTTGGCTGTAAAAATAAACAAAAAACAGCGAGAATGCGATGCCGGATGCCAATACAATCAAGGCAGACAGCCATTCCCCTTTAATCAGGACTGCTGCAGCAAATAAAGCTGCCTGGAAGATCATGATTCCCAATAGCAAGCTTGTGAAGGATTTCTTTCTTGCCTTCTCTGGCACTGGGTACAGCCCCACCCATAGTTTGTTTTGGTGATGGTTCCATAAGGGCAATAGCTGGAACCCTGTCAAATACATGAATAGCAAAGCGAGAAAAATTTGCCCCGGCCCATAAGTGAGGAAATAAAGCGCGGCTCCCCCTATCAGCGAAAGGCGGACCAGCAATCCAAAATAATCCCCGGACCTTGCGAAAGTCCTTAAGTATAGATGGCTGAAGGCCAGGTCCTGCCTGTATGGAATGACATTAACCAGCCAGTCAAGCCATTTTCTCCTTTTCGTGCGGTCCCGCAGCTTCGGAACATCCGTAAACATATTGGCCACGCGATAAAAGGCGTTCATCCGTCTTTCTTCGTCCTCAATCAACTGCTCCCACTTCAAGCCTTTGTCTTTCGCCTGTTTTTGATAATACAAGTTCAGCAGGATCAAGGCTGCGATCGGAACCGCCACAAAGATCAGCTGGGCTCCTGAGAAGATAAAATACAAAAGCACCACATTGATACAAAAACGAATGACACTGTCTGTCAATCTAACATTTTTTTCGATGAAATACTGTACATTCCATCGTATCAAAATATTCAACCATTTTATCAGGATGAGTGCGATCAATAGGATGAAAAACGATTTGAAGTCGGCATCATGTATTTTTACATGCAGCGGCATGAGCACAGCGAGTACCATCAGCAATAAATAGGATTGCAGGCTCAGGCTGAATACGATCGATTTCCTGAAATAATCATTCAACCTTGTTTCGAGCGGCAGCAGGAAGATTTTATCCGCCTCAGTCAAAAATGTCTGGATTGGACTATATGTAAGTATGGATGCAAGAACCAAAGCTATGATCCATGCCGCCGGGAAATCCGGCTGCAGCGTTGCAATCCACTCTTGATAGTAAAAAGCTGCTGTTCCCAATAAAAACAGCACGACAATCACTAAATGGCCATTAAAAATGTATCGAAGGTAGCTTCCCGTTTCCTTGGCAAAGGTACCGAAACGCTCCTTCCATAAGTGCTGCGGATTAAACATAGTCTTCTTCCTTCGTCAATTGGATATACAGGTCATCAAGTGTTGCTCCAGGCATCTTGAACTGCTCCCTTAGCTCTTCAAGCGTCCCATGCGCCCTGACCTCGCCATTATGAAGAATGACAAAACGATCACAGTAACGTTCAGCCGTTGCGAGAATATGCGTCGACATTAGTATCCCGGCACCATTTTCCTTCATCTTGTCCATCAAATCCAGCAAAGATTGAATTCCAAGGGGATCGAGACCGACAAATGGCTCATCAACGATATACAGGGAAGGTTGTACTAAAAATGCACACATGATCATGACCTTCTGCTTCATCCCTTTTGAAAAATGCGCAGGAAACCACTTAAGCCTTTTGCTCATCCTGAATTCCTTCAATAAAGCATCAATGCGTCGTTCATATTCCTTTTCTTCAAGTCCATATGCCATGGCGGTCAGCCGCAGATGCTCTTCAAGTGTCAACTCTTCATAAAGAATTGGTGTTTCCGGCACAAAGGTGAACTGTTTCCTATATTCTTCCTTGCCTTCTAAGAAGGTTCTGCCATTGATTTTGATGTCGCCTTTATGAGGTTCCATCAGACCGATCACATGCTTGATTGTCGTACTTTTTCCGGCACCGTTCAGTCCAATCAATCCCACGATTTCATTTTTATTGACAGTGAAGCTCACATTTTTCAAAACCGGATTCCTTGTATAACCGCCGGTTACCTCGTTAATTTCCAATAAAGACATGTGCAACGTCCTTCCAGTTCGTATTCTGTACCGTTATTTTAACAAATACAGCTTCATTAGGAAAAGCTTCAACTTATTTCGAAACTTTTCCGCATATATGATGACAATCGGGGCATCATAATTTTTGAAGGGGAAACAAGCAATAATTCGAAATGAGGTGTCTGTAAAAGACATATTATTCGTTTTATAAGCACACTGATTTAAACGTTCAAACAAGGGGATGGTTGCATTGCGCTACGTAAATGTTAACCCAGCCGTTCAGTAACATCACTCCACATTTTGAAATGAGGTGTGTGTCGCAGATCACTTCCCGCTTTATAAGTTGTGAAACCGACTAAAGCAGACAGGGGATGGTCCGATTGAACCAGGTACTGAATAACCCATCATTTATGTAAATTCAAATGAATTGACAAATGAGGTGTTTATCAAAGGTATACCTGCTGAGAACGTCAATGAACAGTAAATCGTTTTCCCTTCAGGGGACAGGATTCCATGCGGATCCTGTCCTTTCTTTCTTTATGTTTATAGTCAAAATGTGATAAAATACCAGAAACATGACCAATGGAAAGGGTGGAACAAATGAGTGATTGTATTTTTTGCAAAATCATCAATGGCGACATCCCATCAAGCAAGGTTTACGAGGACGAAAATGTACTGGCTTTCCTCGATATCAGCCAGGTAACGAAGGGACATACACTTGTCATTCCTAAAGTACATAAGAAAAATGTCTATGAATTAACAGATGAAATTGCCGCGAATGTATTCAAGGCAGTTCCAAAAGTCGCCAATGCCATCAAGGCTGCCTATGACCCGATCGGATTGAATGTCCTGCAAAATAACGGTGAAGCCGCCGGGCAATCTGTCTTCCACTTCCATATGCACTTGATTCCGCGCTATGGCAATGGAGATGGCTTCGGCGCAGTCTGGAAAACCCACCAGGATCAATATACCACGGACGATTATCAAAAAATCGCCGCAGAAATCAATAGCAAGATGTAGACTTCCGCTCTGCGGGAGTTTTTTTGTGTTTACTTTATAGTACCGAACTTCTCTATGTGACCTTTTGACTGTTGCCAACCGATTTTGGGCTTATAGAATTTTCCTATGTGACCTTTTAGCTGTTGCCAACCTATTTTGGGCTTATAGAATTTTCCTATGTGACCTTTTAGCTGTTGCCAACCTATTTTGGGCTTATAGAATTTTCCTATGTGACCTTTTGACTGTTGCCAACCGATTTTGGGCTTATAGAATATTTCTATGTGACCTTTTAGCTGTTGCCAACCTATTTTGGGCTTATAGAATTTTTCTATGTGACCTTTTGACTGTTGCCAACCGATCTTGGGCTTATAGAATATTTCTATGTGACCTTTTGACTGTTGCCAACCGATTTTGGGCTTATAGAATATTTCTATTTAATCTTTTTGCTGTATTCAGCTCCCTAATTTTTTTACTAACAATTTTCAAAACTTTTCTGAAAATATTAGAAATCCCCTTCTTTTTCTGGTAGCATGATAGTAACTTTAATACATTAACGAAATGCCGTATCTTATTTTTCGGAGGGATGATCTTGAAACGTGCTCTCAATTTTAACGCTGGCCCGGCTGCATTGCCTGAGGCCGTGTTAGCGAAAGCGGAAAAAGAAATGATGAATTATCGGAGCAGCGGGATGGGAGTCATGGAATTGAGCCACCGCAGCAAGGAATTTGAAGACATCAATGAGCAGACAATGAATTTGATGCGCAGCCTTCTATCCATCCCGGATGATTATGAGATCCTCTTCTTACAGGGTGGTGCAAGCCTGCAGTTTACCATGGTACCGATGAATCTTCTTGAAGAAGGATCATCCGCGAGCTATGTCCTTACAGGCACATGGGCTGAGAAAGCACTGAAAGAAGCACAGAAAATTGGAAATGCCGTAATAGCCGCATCTTCCAAAGATGTCAACTATCGATCAATCCCCAGTACATCTAAATTCGATATACCAGATGACTCATCCTACCTTCACATCACGACGAACAATACCATCTATGGAACTCAGTGGCATTCCTTCCCTGAGAGCTTGCCTACTCCGCTTGTTGCTGACATGTCCAGCGACATTCTCAGCAGGCCACTAAATCTATCATCATTCGGGCTCATCTATGCAGGTGCGCAGAAAAATCTCGGTCCATCCGGAGTCACCGTCGTGATCATCCACAAAGATTTGCTCAAGCGCTCTAAAACAGGACTGCCTTCAATGCTTAACTATCAGGTTCAGGCTGCTTCAAAATCTCTTTATAACACACCTCCCACGTTATCGATATATTTCCTGAAGCTTGTGCTTGAATGGGCTGAAGCTCTCGGGGGGGTTAAACAACTCGAAATGATGAATAAGGAAAAAGCGGCATTGCTTTATGATGCGATAGACAGAAGTGATGGTTTCTATAAAGGGCATGCGGAAAAACCGAGCCGCTCATTGATGAATATCACCTTTACACTTGCTAATGAGGATTTGACTTCTGCCTTCCTCCAAGAGGCGGAGGAATCTGGTTTTATCGGACTTGCGGGCCACAGATCTGTTGGCGGCTGCAGAGCCTCGACCTATAATGCTGTTCCCTTTGAAAACGTTGAGAAACTTGCCGATTTCATGAATCGTTTCAGAAACAGAAATTGACAGAATATTAACCTTTACTCCATTAAAATATATGTTATAATTGGAGAAAGCTTTTCGCTGCAGGCAAAGAGAGCACTGCAGGAGGAGTACTAGTTAGCTAGAATAGCAGAGGAGAGATGAGAAATGAATACGAAGAATCTTGTAGCATTGTCCCTTTTGGTGGGGATGGGAGCAGTCTTGCATGTGGTGGTACCCGGGTTTTTCCTTGGGATGAAGCCTGATATGATGCTGACGATGATGTTCCTTGGAATCATCCTTTTTCCTGACAAAAAGAGTGTACTCTTAGTTGCTGCCGTAACTGGATTGATCTCTGGATTGACTACTACTTTCCCAGGAGGCCTTGTTCCGAATATCATTGACAAGCCTGTTACTGCGTTCGTCTTTTTCGGAATCCTGATGGCGCTGAAAAACTTCAAGTTTTCCATTTATACTGCAGCTGGCCTTACAGCGGTTGGAACCATTGTGTCGGGAATCGTTTTCCTTGGTTCTGCCTATTACCTTATCGGCCTGCCGGGACCGTTCACTGCATTATTTGCAGCGGTTGTCCTGCCTGCAGCAGCATTCAACGCCGTTTTCATGGCCATTCTTTATCCAGTGGCAACGAACATTTTCAAAAGAGCAAAGCTCGCTGAAATCAATTAAAAATTATCAGCCCCTGTCTACATAGACAGGGGCTTTGTTTTGCTCTATTGGAATGAGTAAAAGATAATCCCGATCAGTAAAAAAATGGCTCCTCCTCCTGCCAGCGTCCCTGCTCTCTTCCGCAGAAGCGCTTTCGGTGGATACATCCCCGGCTTTCTTAACGCAAGGAGCTGATGGACGGCCCCCGCAAAGAAAGCAACGCTGATGAGAAACACCATACTTGTAAAGATCCCCACTCCCCTCCTCTCCTTCCTGAACATGACGTTATTATATTTTTATGCCTGTTAATTTAAGGCTATGAAGCTAATAACGTTTATTTGTGCGAGAATAGGAAATTAAATATAGAAGAAAAGAGGAATCGTGATTCATTTGGAGAAAATATACAGTAAAATTGTAGAGGTGGTCACAACATGAAAGCGAAAAATGTTTTAGCGGGAATGGTTGTAGGCGGAGTTGTAGCTGGAATTGCAACGCTGCTCGCGGCACCAAAATCAGGTTATGAAACCAGAAGGACTCTTCTGGCTAATAAAGATGAATATCTCGGATCCATCAAGGATATAAAGGATGCGGCTGTTGAATTGAAAAACACAGTAGCCACCGCTTCCAAGGAGGGCAAAGCCTCTATCCAAACATTTATCACCGATGTAAAGACAGCGATCTTCGAGTGGAAGCTTCAAACAGAGGAAAACATGCAAGGCCTTCAAGAGGATATCAAGGAGCTTGAGGATTCAATTAAAGATTTGGAATCTGAGTTGGCTGCTGAGAGTTCAAAAGAAAATTAACCAGAATGATCCTTCCCCTAAAGTTATTTTTTTCGGGGGGAAGGATTTTCTTTTTTTATCCAGAAAGATATATTATGCAAATTGCAATTTTCTTATGACAATTAAATCTTTACATAAAAACAACCCGACTTCAGATGGAATTTAACAAATTCAAAAAATTTTGTAAATTTATATCTTTATTAATTTTTGTTTTATTGGCATAATGAAAATAGAAACAATAAAGTAGGTGAATATGAGAATGGGAGATAAAAATTATTCAATGAAAGAAGCAATGATGTTTAGTCAAAGAATTGCCCAGCTGAGCAAGGCTTTATGGAAATCTGTCGAGAAGGACTGGCAGCAATGGATCAAACCATTCGATTTGAATATCAATGAGCATCATATTTTATGGATTGCTTACCATTTGAATGGTGCATCGATTTCTGATGTGGCAAAGTTTGGAGTCATGCATGTATCCACTGCTTTCAACTTTTCGAAGAAGCTTGAGGAACGAGGTTATTTAAAGTTTTCCAAGAAGGAAAGCGACAAAAGAAATACCTATATCCAGCTTACGGAAGAAGGAGAAGGTATTTTGCTCGCATTGATGGAAAGCTATGAGCCAGATAATAATGCTGTTTTTTCAGGTGCGATGCCATTGAAGGAACTCTATGGCAAATTCCCGGACATCATTGAAATCATGGCAATTGTCCGCAATATTTACGGCGATGATTTTATGGAAATATTCGAGAAGTCTTTTTCGAATATTGACAGGAAGTTTTCCGATGAGGACGGCACACTTAAAAAGATAGATCCAGCCGCAAAGGAGTATGCTTGATTTATAGGTATGATGGCACTCCTGATTAGAGGAAGTTAACCGCTTGGAGACACAAACTTGTCCACTTCCTCTGGCTGCTTTCGAACTGGAATCATCTTATAAAGCGGATGAATGAACATTGACCATTCCGCTTTTTGTTCTTCCTACGGCTTGCTCATTCTCTCACATTAAAATCATCATCCTTCAATCTGTTAATTTATCCTTATATAACCCTCCAGAACGGAGTATATAAAAAACTATCTTTTTCCTTAAATATTTGTTATTGTATTTAAGATAAAAAGATTGCTAAGGAGGGATTCTTCGATGATCTCCATTTTATTGGTGTTTGTCCTTTTTGCTGCCTTCATTCTCTTCTATATAAACAAGCTTACAGACTCCCTCTGCATCCAGAAGGAAATACCGGAAGACAAACATGCAAATATTTTCAGGACGATCAATATTTTAGTTACAATTTTGCTGATTTCATCCTTTGTTGAAATCTTGTATACGTGACTACATAAAAAAGCTCCAGCCCCAGCCACACGAGTCGCTTGAGCTGGACATACATTAAGCGGTGAGGTTTCCCTCACCGCTTTTTATTTCGAGTTTTAAATTAGCCTTCAATTAAGGCATGCAGAAAGCATTGCCCATATGTGCTTACAGCCAAGAAGCACCGATGATGATTAACAGAATGAACAAGACAACGAGCAAAGCGAAGCCGCTGCCATATCCATGTCCTCCTCCAGACATTGAGGTTCCTCCTTTCTGCTTTTAGAACTTGCTTTAACATCATGGCTCTCGAAGTACGGGGGTTTTTGTCCCCCCATACTCGTCAATCAGAAATTAAAGCCAAGCTGCACCCACGATGATTAACAGAATGAATAACACGACAATTAACGCGAAGCCGCCGCCGTATCCTGCACCCATATTAACACCTCCTTCCAAATGGTTATGGTATCTTATTCAAGTAATGACATATCCGCATAGGCATCTATCCTGCTTTTCTTCCATTTTGTTGATTATAGGTAAGCCGCACCTACAACAATCAGCAAGATGAACAGGACAACGATTAACGCAAAGCCTGAATTATAGTGGCCCATTTTCAACTACCTCCTTTTTTTCTCTTCTCTCCATCCTATGCACCGGTGAGAAAACGGTATAGATATTCGCCCATCTCCATAAATACCCAATATTACCCATTACATATTTTTTGTAGAAAATTGAAATTATGTTATAGTAGAGTTTGTGGATTAAAAACGGCCACTAGAATTTTCTGTTTAGGAGATGTTCACCATGAAAAAAATGATAATTTCCCTCACGGTTGCAGCCGGAGTAATGGGTTTAGGTGCTTGCAGCAACGATAATGCTGATTCTTCGGAAGTGATCGTTGAGTCGAAGGCGGGCAACATCACGAAAGAAGAACTTTATCAATCAATGAAGGAAAAGTATGGAGAGCAAGCGCTTCAAGAATTGCTATACCAAAAAGTTCTTGCGGAAAATTATGAAGTAACGGATAAAGAGGTTGAGGAAAAAGTGGCCGAGCTTAAGGATGAGCTTGGAGAGAACTTCGAGCTAGTTCTACAGCAAAACCAGCTTAAAGACGAAGAAGAATTAAAAGAAGTCCTTAAAGATCAGCTTCTAATGGAAAAAGCTGCACTTAAAGACGTGAAAGTCAGTGAAGATGAAGTCAAAAAGCGTTATGAAGAGTACAAGCCTGAAATCAAGGCAAGCCATATCCTTGTAGAAGACGAAAAGACTGCACAGGAAGTGAAGAAGAAGCTTGACGAAGGCGCAAAGTTTGAGGATTTAGCGAAGGAATACTCAAAGGACCCTGGTTCAGCTGCACAGGGCGGAGACCTTGGATTCTTCGGTCCTGGCAAAATGGTACCTGAATTTGAAGAGGCTGCTTATGCCCTTGAAGTAAATAAAATCAGTGAACCAGTTAAATCCCAGCACGGTTTCCACATCATCAAGGTAACCGAGAAGAAAGAAAAAGGATCTTACGAAGAAATGAAGGACGAGCTCGAGTATGAACTGAAGCTTGCTCAGCTTGACTCTAATAAGATTCAAGAGGTCCTGAAGCGTGAGCTTGATGCTGCGAACGTTAAGATCAAGGATAAAGACCTTAAAGGTGCTGCTGAATTCCCAGAAGCAGAAGTACAAACACCACAATAATTTCAAAAAACGCTGGCTCCATTTTCGGAGCCAGCGTTTTTTATGCTTCCGTTGAATGTTCACGCTGTTCTTTTTCCCTCTCGAGCCTTTTCATGTATAGCTCGCCCTCACGCTCAATGCTTTCCATTTCTTCTTTTCTTTCTTCTTTCCCTGTTTTCACTGCCATGAAGGCACTGAATACGATTCCTGCTGCGACTGCTATTACCCAGATTGGAATTGACATTTTTGCATACCCTCCATTTAAAGGTTGTCCAAATTGAACTCTTATTGTATTCATATGAAGAAAATTTCCAAATATGCCTTTTGAGGAGTAAAAAGAAACATAACAAAAAGGCCCCTCCATATAAAACGGAATAAGGCCTTTTGCTTTTTACTTATGGAAAACAGGCTTGTAAAATGAGCGGTTATCAAGCGCGAATACTCTTTCAGAGAACTCGCCCGGTTTAACCCTTGATAGCGCACGGTCCAGCATATTCATTTTCGCATCTAAATTATCGATATAATGCAGGATTTCCGCCTCTTTGATCATTGGCGGTTTCGGGCTGCCCCATTCCGCCTTGCCATGATGACTTAAGACCATATGCTGAAGAATGATGATTTCCTCACCACTGATGCCTAACTCATCGGCAGCCTTGCCAATTTCATTGACCATGATCGAAATATGTCCGAGCAAATTCCCTTCAACTGTATAGGTCGTAGAAATCGGACCTGATAATTCAATGACTTTCCCCAAATCATGTAGGATGACTCCCGCATACAAAAGATCCTTATCAAGGCTTGGGTATAATGTTGCGATTGACTTCGCAAGGTCAAGCATTGAGACAACATGATACGCAAGTCCTGAAACAAATTCGTGATGGTTCTTTGTTGCTGCAGGATATTCCATAAAGGCATTCATATGCTTTTTCAGAAGATGTCTTGTGACCCTCTGGATATTAGGATTCTTCATTTCGAATATATATTGGGTAAGCTTGCTGCTCATTTCATCCTGGCTGACTGGGGCTGTCTCAAGAAAATCAGATAGTTTGACAGAGTCAACTGGTGAAGCAGGACGAATTTGCCTGATTTTCAGCTGGTTGCGCCCTCGGTAATTCTGGATATCCCCCTGTACTTTCACAATGCTTTCAGCACCATAAGTACTTTCATCTTCCTCGGAAACATCCCAAAGCTTTGCTTCGATCTCCCCGCTCTGATCCTGGAGGATGAGTGTCAAAAACGGCTTGCCGTTGCTGGCAATTCCTTTTGACGAATGCTTGATCAATAAAAACAATTCTACCTGGTCCCCTGTTTCGTGATTTAAAATTCCTTTATTCATAGTTAACAGCCCTCTCCTCTCTGCAACAGTATAACACACAGAGTCTATTGTCTCTGATTCTCAAACCATGCCATTTTTAAACTATATTTGTACTTTTTTCTTGCAGGTTGACGATTTCATTTTCCGCAAAATAGTCCAGCAGATGGCGATGGCATGTAAAAATGAGAATTTGGTTGTTATTGCTCATTTCCCTAAGCAGCCTAATCGTCCTGTTCGTCCTGTTATGGTCAAAATTGACAAAGCTGTCGTCGATGATAATCGGAAATGGATAGCGTTCATGATGGTCTGCAGCAAGTGCAAGCCTTATGGATACATAGACTTGTTCTGCCGTTGCCTGGCTTAGTTCATTCGCTTCAAATAAAACATGGTCATTTCTTTCAATCAGGAAGCCGCTGCCGGAGATTTGTGGAATGATTCTCACATAGCTTCCATCAGTCAATATCGACAGGAAGCTTTCAGCCTTGGCCAGCATTCTCGGCATCCGCTCATCCTTATAACGTTCAATTGTCTTCGAAAGCAAATCCCTGGCGATCGCAAACTTTGCCCACTCTTTCGCATCCTCCGTGAACTCATGCTGAAGCTGCTTATATTTATGGAGCAATTCACTATATATGCCACCTTCTTCAAGCACCTTCATCTTATGCTTTACATCGGCAAGCAGGTCAAACTTTGCGGATAACTCCCGCTTTCTTTTTACTAACTTCGATTCGTTCTCCTCAATCTGTTCCTCAAGCGGAATTCCTGTCAGGATCATTATACGATCCTCATCCGTGATCCCAGATACAAGCAGCTGGTGATTTATATCCTCCAGCCTGGCTTTCCACCCCTTCACCAATGAGGCATTTTCCGCTTTCATCCTGAATCCATCCTCATCCTCTGTTCCGGCCTGTTCAAGTAATCTATCCTTTTCTTGACTGATCACTTCCTCTTCCTTCATTAGGGATAATGATTCTTCCTCCATTTCGTCCAGTTTCCCGGTAAGTTCACGGTACCTCGACTTCTGGTCAATTGCTTCACGCAGTGTCCGCTTTAATAGACCCGCCGCCTCAACAGGAGCAAGCTTGCCATTATGAAGGAATCGTTCCGCAAGCATTTTCAGGCTGTTTTCCATTTCGGATAAAGATCCGGTCACACTTTTTAAGCTTTCTTTTATTCTCTTTCTTTCACGGAAATACTGCTTTTGTTTTTCTATTAATTGGTAGGCATCCACTACCTTGATAGGACCGGAAAGATCCGTTAATCCAAATTGTTTCAGTAATTCCGACCTTTTCCGTTTTAGTTGTGCTTCATCTGCTTCCCATGCTTCAAATTGCTGAACTACTTTTTCAAAACGATCATGCTGCTGCTCGATTTTGATCATCAGTTCTCGATGTCTCAGCCTCGCCTCTTCGTCTTTTGCCAATAAACTCTTGATCATATAAGCATTGCCTTCCGGCTGGCTGTTCAAGCTTTCCTTCAACGCTCTTTCCCGTTCCAGCAGCCTGGATAGAGCCCTATCCTCCATTGGCATTTTCTCTGTGGACTTTAAACGCGCTGCCAGCAAAAACACCAAGCCTGCTATCCCTATCCCGGCTAGAAACCACGAACCATTTGTGATTCCCCAGAGAGAAACAATGAGAAAAATGCTTCCAAGCAGGAGCAATTGAGTTTGATCCTTCTTCTGTTGCTGCCTACGTCTGGCTTTTTCACTTTCTTCCTTGATTTTGGCCGATTCTATCTGGTCCATGACATATTGTAATTCGGCTTGGATTCTTTCTTTGTTTTCCAGCAGGTCGAGGTTATTCACCAGAACCGTTCGTTTCGCTTCAGCGAGGAGATCTTCTTTTGCGGCTTCAGCCCTAGCCTCAAGATCGGCCAGCGCCTTTTTCTCTTCTTCAAAAGAAGATTCCAACTCCAGCTTTTTATTGACTAATCTTTGCTCTGTCTGCTCCACATTGTCCGCTTGTTCCTTTATGAAGATGCTTGTATTGATTTCGTGGATATTTCCCTCATTGAAATCCGTATGGAGCTTGTCATTAAGCTGATCTATTTCTTCCGTTATTTCCTCCAGCTTGCTTTCCAGAAGCCTTTTTTCCTGTTTCAGCTGATCATATAATGGCAGATTCTCAATTCGTGCTTGAATTTCCGTTTCCATTTCCAGCAAATCTGAGTTTGGCTTGTGCCTTTCCAGATCTTTCAGGAATTGATCCTTCTTTTCATCTATCCTTAACTTTCTAGCCTGTATGGACTTATGCTGCTCGTCCAATTTTTCAAGCCGCTTCAGGCCGTCCTCTGGAAAAAAGGATGGATTATGCACTTGGATTTTCCTGTCCAATGCTGCAGCTTCCAGCACCAGCTTTTCATTGCGTTTATATTCGCGAAGCTTGGTCCCACTCTGCTCAAGGACGAAAATCTCATCCTCCAGCTGAGAGATTTTATTACTCACTTCCTCTTTCATGCTCATCAACTCTGAATATTGATCATTCTGTTGTTCAGCATTTTTCAACGAACTTTGGATGTCTTTCAACTCTTTTAATTTCTCGTTCAGCAACGGCCTTTTTCCGCTGGGCTTAAACCGCACTTCCATTTCCTTAAGCAGCAACCCCTCCGTGTTGAAGAGTTTGTCTGTGCCAAGAGTTCCTGCTGAAAATAAATACCTGCCAAGCTCTTCACCCTTCATTCCATGGATATTTTGCAACCCATGGACATTGAAAGAAAAAATGGCCTGGAATATACTTTTATCCATTCGTTTCAAAAGGTCTTTAAGTAATTCTTCGCCGCCAACCGTCCCGTCCTGTAATGATACAGTCACGTCACCGGCTGCCTTGCCTTTCACCCTTTCGATGACGGCAACTCCCCTGTCAGGAAAGAAGGCTTTGATCTTGCCGCCATACTTTGGGTTATTTTTTGGCTCATAGCGGATTTCTGCACTTTGCTTGGCGGGGAAGCCGAACAAAATGCTGTGAATGAATGACATGATGGTCGATTTACCAGCTTCATTTTCACCGTAGAAAATCTGGAGTTGATCTAAGGATTTAATCACATAATCCTCGAACTTGCCATATCCGTAAATATGCAGTTCAATTAGTTTCATCTTTCTGCCTCCTTTCTTTAATTTTTCAGCAGCAGCTGGAGCAAGATCCTCTCGGCATCCTCAACCAGTTCTTCCTTATCACGTTCCGACATCAGCTCTAAATGCCTTCTTGCCTGGCTGTGCTGGAATAGTGGAGACAGTGAATTCCGCAGGTCATCATACTCCTCAATCGTACTGAACAGCTCCTGATAAAAATCGCTTTGCTTAATCAATTGGGCGCGGTCGACAACAATATCTTCGGTAAATTTCAGCCTGTGCACCCAGACAAATGACTCTTCTTCCTTTTCTGCTTCCTGCAGGAGTTCCAGAAGTTCGCCGCTTGTTATTTTTTCGATCACATCGGTATGGCTGGAATTCAGACCTTTAATCCTAATATCCAGCAGGACCCCTTTTCCTTCTCTTCTTCTTCCATCAATGATGTTCAGGCAATTTTCATAAAGGGCATTGAAGCTTAACGAATCTTGTGCGTCAATAACAGTTTCATCCCAGATGACACCAGCAGTTTCAAAAAAGGAAGCTTCTGAACCTGCTTCTGTCAAATGAACGATATAAGCCCCTTTTTCTCCTATTTCCTTCCGATTCCTACCCTGGGGGTTTCCAGGGTAGACCACATAGGGCTGCTGGGATAAAAGCTCCTTTTTATGAATATGGCCCAGTGCCCAGTAATCATAGTCTTTTTCGATAAGGTCAGATAATCTGAAAGGTGCATATTTCCCATGATCACTCACACCCTCAAAATGGCCATGGAGCAAACCAACGTGAAAGTCTGCACCATCAATCTTCTGATACCTCTCGATCCACCGTTCCATGACATGCCGCTCCGGATAGCTAAAGCCGTATAAGTGGACAAGTGTACCATCAGCCTTTCTAAAATCAACCTTTTCTACCTGATCTGAGAAAAAGTGAACATTGTCCGGATAATTTAAAGCCACAGATTTTACGCCAAGATGATCATGGTTACCGTGAATTGCATATACCTTAATCCCTTTGGCAGCCAGTTTTTCCATTTCATTGCGGAGAACGGCCTGGGCCCGAATGCTCCGGTCCTCTCCATCGAATAGATCGCCAGCCATTACGACAAAATCCACTTCATGCTCAATCGCAGTATTTGTGATATTTTTCAAAGCCGTAAATGTGCTCTCCTGAAGCCGATGAAAAATGGCTTTGGGCAGATGCCGCAGGCCAACCATCGGGCTATCAAGATGAAGGTCGGCAGTATGTATAAATTTTACCTGTTTCATTGGATGATCCTTTCCCGTCCTATTTTCCTTTATTTTAACACTCTAAAAATACGAATGCACGTTCTATCATAAAAAAGCGTTTGCGTCTTGGCCAGCTTCGACAATCCTTTGAGCAGGAGACCCGTCATAGGTCAAACTCTTTTTGACGCAAAAAAACTGCAGCCCTCATGTGACTGCAGTTCCTCTTTATCCAAGAAATATGGTCTTTACTATCTCCTCTTGTGCTTTTCCACCTGATTCCCAAACATGATAGGCTTTTGCTTCTGGCCGGGAGCTTACCGCTTTATATAGCTGTTCATCGATATAGTGCAATGCGGCACCATCATCTGCAGCATATCCAGCAGCAATCCTGCCACAGCCAACGAATTCCTGGTATGCAGGCCGACGCTCCTCTTCTCCATCATAATGCGGGCAATTACTCCCTTTTAAGAATCCGAGGGTCTTTAGCGGTTCGAGTCCGCTGCCAAAAGAATCTGTAACACCTTCCTCGAACCAGCAGATTGAGCCCGCGCTTACTCCAGCCATTATTTTGCCATCTTGCCAGGCTTTCCGCAGGATCGCATCAAGACCCCACTCCTTCCACAACGCCAGCAGGTTCTTTGTATTTCCTCCACCTACATAAATGATATCCTTATCCATCACATAGTCTTCCAAATCCCTTGTTGGAGGACGGAACAATGAAAGATGGGAAGGGTTGCAATCATGGTTTTCAAAAGCGTTATAGAATCTCGAAATATAATTTTCCGCATCTCCGCTGGCTGTAGGCACAAAGCAAACTTTTGGCGTGCTGATTTCCGCCTGGCCCAGAATGTACAAGTCCAACAGCGGATTTTCCGGCTCCATCGAAAAACCTCCGCCGCCCATCGCAATAATCTGTCGCAACATGAACACTCTCCTTGTAAACTAGTAAACTTGTGACCGAAATTACTTGTCGCTCTCCATCCCGGGCAGAAGTTTGACTCTTATGTGACCGAAATCTGGGTTCCTGCTGTATTTCGGGCAGATACCTATTTCTTTCTACATAATACTTATTCCATACATTCAATCAAATTCCTTGTAAAAAAGCCACAATCACAGGATTGCAGCTTTTGGTTGTTATTCGTTTTTCGTTAGCTGAAGTGCTTTTTTGATGTCCTTGAAGGAATTCGATTTTCCGTACATCAGCACTCCGCCTCTGTATACCCTCGCACCGAATACTGCCAGGAAGGCTATCGTTGCCACAAGGATACCGATTGATAAGGCAATTTCCCAGAAAGGGATGTTCAGCATTCCAACTCGCAGGAACATCAGCATCGGCGAGAAGAATGGAATGAACGACGTATATTTTATAAATGGCGCTTCTGGCTGGCCCAGTCCGAACATTGCCATCATGAAACCTGCAACCACTAGCAAAGTCATCGGTGTGATCATTTGCTGGACATCTTCAATCCTGCTGACAAGCGAGCCAAGGAATGCAGCCATTGTCGCATACAGGAAATATCCTAATATGAAGAAGATAACCGCATAAATGATTGTGCTTGCTGCAACATTCCCAAAACCAAAGAACTCAAAGAATCCGCCCTCCATGCTTTCGAGATTCTGTTTGATTGAGATGTACCCTACTAACAAGAGGACTGCGAGTTGTGTCAAGCTTAACAGCCCGATGCCCAGGATTTTCGCGAACATTTGCTTGATCGGCGATACGCTTGAAATCATGATTTCCATTACTCTTGATGATTTCTCGGTAGCGACCTCCATTGCGATCATATTGGCGTACATGATGACCGCAAAATAAATGATGAAAAGCAAGACATAGACCAGGCCTCTAGCTTGGTTCAATTCCTCTTCCGTTTTCGCATCTTTTTCAAGAGCTGTTTTTTCAAACTCTACAGGCGCATAAAGCTTTTCCAGTTCATCCGGGGCGATATTGATTTGTGTCGAAGCCATAGCAGTTTTAATCTGCTGCAAGGCGGCCTGCAGATCAGCGGGAATAGCAGAATCGGCAATGCTCATCGCCTGGTAGGCTGCTGACGGAAGTTCTTCATTGTTCAAGCTCAGCTGAAGGAGGCCCTTATATTCCCCTTCCTCGACGGCTTTCCTTGCTTTTGCCTCATCTCCATAAAACTTCTCCAGGACCAGCTCCTTGTTCACCATCTTCAACTGCTGCTCCAGTGGTTCAATTAGCTGCCCTGACTCATCGATAACAGCGATTTTTTCAGCTTCATCACCCTTGTTGAAAAAATCGATAATGTTCGTCATATTCGTTAGCGCCAACATAATCCCTGCGGTCAGGATGGTAGTGACCAGGAAAGATTTTGTTTTAAGTTTACTCATGTATGTATGGATCAGGATAATGAAAAAATTATTCATAAGAATCACCCACCTTTTCTATGAAAATATCATTGAGGCTTGGTTCTTCAAGGACGAACTTGCGGATAAAACCTTTACCAACAATCTCTTTTAAAATGGATTCAGCAACTTGTTCACCTGTGATTTGCAGGTGTATTCCTTCTGCTGTTGATTTTGCTCTCGTCACTCCAGGATATTCCTTTAGGAAAGTAGTATCAAAATCAGCATGGATGACCAAATTCTTTTTACCAAAGGATCGCTTGATTTCTTTCAGGGCACCGTGAACGACAGGACTTCCTTTGTGCATGATGCAAATATGCTCACACATTTCTTCCACATGCTCCATGCGGTGACTTGCAAATACAATCGTCGTACCCGCATTTTTAAGCTCAAGCACTGCTTCCTTTAATTGTTCCACATTGACGGGATCCAGTCCGCTGAAAGGCTCATCAAGGATCAACAGCCTTGGCTTATGGATGACCGCGGCAATGAACTGGATTTTTTGCTGATTGCCCTTCGAAAGCTCTTCAACCTTTTTATCAGCATATTCCGGGACCTTGAAACGATTAAGCCAGTAATCAAGCTCCTTGAGGGCCGCTTGTTTTTGCATCCCTCTTAACCTCGCAAGATAGACAATCTGTTCGCGAACCTTTAATTTTGGATAAAGCCCTCTCTCCTCAGGCAGGTAACCAATGATACTGCTTGTGTCATAATTGATCGGCTTCCCATCCCAGGTGATCTTTCCTTCCGAGACATCCAGCAGGCCGAGAATCATCCGGAAAGTTGTCGTCTTCCCAGCACCATTTGCACCAAGGAAACCGAACATTTCTTTTTCAGGTATATTTAGTGAAAGCTGGTTAACTGCTGTAAAATTGCCAAATCTCTTTGTAACCTGTTCGAGTTTTAATTCCATATTCAAATTCCTCCTTTTCCAATAAGATACTACGAATTATATATGGAAATAGTTTCATATTTTATTATATTTTTGTTTTGCATATTTAAAAAAGTTATGCAAAAATAATAGTAATCATCTGAATTTTGCAAGAAAAGCGTAAGCGCCTTGGTCAGCCCCGACAAGCGCTGGAGGGCGTGACAGTGAAGTCGCTTTTTGACTTCATTGGCAGGACCGAAACGTCTCGAGGAGCTAGGAGCCGCAGCTAGACAAGCGTCTCGTGCTGCTCAAAGCTACCGCTTCTCGCAAGATACTCGAAGAAGCAATAACAGGGATGAAAACTGGTTAGGCGCTTGAGCTGGACAATTCTCGAAGTTAATTTTATACTTACTAATCTTTTAAAAGGGGAAGTTGTGATGGATACTTACAAACTGACAGCCTTTGAACCAAATGGGGAAAAACTGATTGACGAATCATTTCAGGCTGCCAATGATGAAGAAGCAAAGGAAATTGGCGCAAGAATGCTTGAAGAAAAAAACCTCAGCGACAAAACGCACCGCTGCACATCACCGAGAGGCAAGCTGGTTCTTTTCCGTCCATAAGAAAAGCAAAGAGGCTCAAATCCTCTTTGCTTTTTTTGTTTATTTCCCTTTGAACTGCGGCTTCCTCTTTTCAAGGAAGGCAGCGATGCCTTCCTTGTGGTCTTCTGTCTGGCGCATTTTAAACTGCCCGTATTTTTCGAGTTCAAGGATTTTCAACAGTGCAGGCCTGTTTTTCTCCGCAAGAATTTTCTTTGTTTTAATCATAGCCTGAACTGGTTTGTTCAGCCATCCTTGTATTTTTGCTTCCACTGCTTCTGTAAAATCGCCTTCAGGCACCTCGTCAATAAGGCCCAGTGTCAACGCATCATCCGCAGAAAGGGTTTTTCCTTCCCAAATCAGCTGCTTCGCCTTCGTTTCCCCAAGACGTTCTTCCATGAAGAAGTGGCCTCCTCCATCCGGGATCAAACCGATGCCAATAAAATTCATTGCAATCTTGCTTGATGGCTCAGCGATTATGTAATCAGTCGCGAGTGCTAGACTGAATCCCAGCCCGGCCGCAGCACCCGTTACTGCGCTGATGGTCACTTTTGGCATGCTGTACAGTGTCACGATCATATCATGGATATCGTCCATTACATGATAGAAATCGCTTTCATTTGTATTCGAAAGCATTGTCTTGATATCCCCGCCTGCAGAGAAAGCCCGACCGGCTCCTTTAATCAACACGATATCAATTTCATCAGACTTACAGATTTCCTTAAGGTTCATCGTGATTCCCTTGATCATTTCCACATCAAGTGCATTCAATGCTTCAGGTCTGTTCAACTCAAGAACCGCCACACGTCCATCAATGTCTAATTTTACAGTGTCCGTTGAAAATTCAATTGTCACCTTCATCCCCTCCATTTTTCCTTCTATTTTTATTATATAGGGAGAAGTTATATTTAAAAACCTTTTTTCTCACTATTTAGATTTTTTAAAAGAATAAGGGAATGTAGCCTTCCTTAATCGTTCTACATAACCATAAAAAACTCCCGAAATTTAACTTCGGGAGCTAGTCTTATTGAATAATGAGTCGAGAATCTCGATTTTCTTATTCGCGTATTCTTCAAAACTGTCGTTATATGACTTCGGATCTTTTGGATTTGAGAATTGGGTGATTACACCTGTTTCAGGGTCGATGAACTTGCTCGATGCTCCGCATCCAAGGCCGATGATGGTTTGCTGCTCTTCCATGATGATGATATTGTACAGACTCTCTTGTTCCGGGAAAGCATAGCCGACATTCTCCAAGTTTCCAAGAATGTTCTTCTGCCTGTACAGATAGTATGGCACGTAATCATGTTCCTTCGTCCATGATTCAGCCATATTCATCATTCTTTCTATTTCATCGCGGCCAGCAACCTTATACTTCTGTTTATTCCTTGTCATTTCGGACGCTCTTTTAAAAGAAAGAGTATGGACCGTCAAGGATTCTGGCATTAGCTTTTCCGTTTCAGCAAGAGTATGTGCAAATTCCTCCGTCCCTTCTCCAGGAAGGCCGATGATCAAATCCATGTTGATATTGTTCATGCCCATTTCTCGGGCCAGATGGAATTTATCGATCGTTTCTTCGACTGTATGGTGACGTCCGATTGCCTTCAAGGTTTCCTGGATGTAAGACTGAGGGTTAATGCTGATGCGATCGATATTCCACTTTTTCAGCACCTCCAGTTTTTCAGGTGTGATTGTGTCCGGGCGGCCTGCTTCGACAGTCACTTCCCTGATATTCTCAACATCCGGGAATGACTGATGGACCTCTTCGTACAGCATATCCATTTCTTCAGCGGTAATCGAGGTCGGCGTGCCGCCACCATAGTAAACGGTCGTAATCTTGATATCATTCTTCTTCAGCCAGTCCCCTATTTGGCGGATTTCGTAGTGGAGACCGCCAAGGAAAGAGTCCACAGATCCCTGTCGGCCGTTGATGGCATATGCCGGGAATGTGCAGTAAGCACATTTCGTCGGGCAAAAAGGAATGCCAATATAAATGCTGACACCATTTTTCAGATCGTACAAATCAGGCAGGACCGCAAGCTGGCGGTCAACTATTTTCTGCATAAGATGAATTTTTTCATCTGATATCAAATACTGTTCCTTCAGTTCTTTATGAGCAACCTGCTGGTCAATCCCTTCACGAAGCTTTTTATGCAAAAGCTTCGTAGGGCGGACGCCGGTTAGGATGCCCCATTTCTGGATCATTCCTGTCCAGTCTTGAAGTACTTTTAAATAAGCCCTTGAAATGACGGTTTTAAGCAATTTGAATTCTTCCTTTTCGCTCAAACCGGCTGGAACTTCTTTATTGGCCTCAGCTGTAAAAGTCTTCCCATCCGCCACCAGGGCTGCTTTTACATAAAACTGCCCTTCGACATTCTGAACATCGAATTCTATAGCTGCATCGGCTTCCTGCTCCGACTCGCTTAATGCTACTTCGGATTCTTCAAAAAACAAATTGGCAATCAATCCTAAAGGACGCTGAAATCTTTCATCTTGTATACCTTTTATATTAATTCTCATGAGATTCACCTTTTTCAATTAAACATACTTCAATAAGTGTAATAGAAGTATGATTCAAAGGTCAAGACAGTGTAAAAGGTACCAGTTTTCGCCGCTAGTCCGACTGAGTATCATAGACTTCCGATTAGGCTCATTGTAATTAAACCTACAGTCTAGTACTAAAATACTCACAAACACAGCAAAAGCATGCCTGTGGTGTTTTCACCCCAGGCATGCTTGGTATGTTTACATTTTTATAATATTCATTTTTCTGAGAAATTCGATTGGCTGTTGTTTGCGAAAGTGTTCTTTGACCATATAGCTGACACCATGCTGATTGTTCGAGCGGGTCACCCAATCGGCAGCCTTTTTTACTTCTACAGGTGCGTTCCACATCGCGACGCCAAGACCGGCTGCTTCTATCATATCAATATCGTCATAGGCATCACCTATTGCGACCATTTCCTTTAATGGGATTCCAAGGTGCTCACCCAGTTGGATCAGGCCGTTCAGCTTGGAAACACCTTGAGGCATGATATCGAGTCTGTATTCATTCAGCCTTGACAGGGACACTTCTGAGAACATTCCGTTTATCGCCTGCTGAGCATCCTTCAAATCCTCTTCGTACTCGAAATAGACTTCAATTTTTGGAGGTGAGACTGGATCATTGACTAATGTTTCACTGATAGAATCAGTGAACTGCTGTGAGTAAAAAATCGGGTCACCTGAAGTGAATACAGTTTTCGCCAGCAGATTGTGGTTCAATTTATACTTGTTTGCCAGAGAAAACTTTTCATGCACAAGACGGATTTGGCATGGAAAGCTCTCGAGGAACCTGACGAGCTGGAAAGTGACATCCTCTGAAATCCGTTTTTCAAAAACCGGATCACTGCGAAGGTCATTAGAGATGTAGGATCCGAGGTGAGTCACAAGCAATGAATTTATTTTCAGCGCTTTAGCCACTTTTTTGGCTGATGGAAAGCTTCTTGAAGTTACTAGAGTCACATACACTCCTTTTTGCTGAACGTACTCAATCGCATCCCTCGTGGATTTATGGACCCTTCCATTTGATTGGAGAATCGTTCCATCCACGTTAAGCGCAAGAAGACGGTAAATCATAATTATGCCCCCATTTCTTCGGTGTTTTTGTCCTTATTTAACTTGTATGATAGAAAGCAAGAGAATAGAACATGGGCAGGATTTTGATATTAGCTTCCTTTGCTGGACGCAGTCCACAGAAGGAATGAGGGCAGCGTATATGATAAGTCTCCTTCCGCCCAAAAGAGTCATAGATGACGGACAGTTTTTCCTTTTTTCCTCTTATTTTTGTCCGTCATAACCTTGATGACGGACAGATATTCCTCTTTTCCTCTGATTTTTGTCCGTCATAACCTTGATGACGGACAGTTTTTCTTCTTTTCCTCTGATTTTTGTCCGTCATAACCTTGATGACGGACAGTTTCCCCTTTTTTCCTCTTACTTTTGTCCGTCATAACCTTGATGACGGACAGTTTTTCTTCTTTTCCGCTGATTTTTGTCCGTCATCCCTTAGTTGACGGACAGTTTTTCCTCTTTTTCTCTGATTTTTGTCCGTCATAACCTTGATGACGGACAGTTTTCCCTTTTTTCCTCTTACTTTTGTCCGTCATAACCTTGATGACGGACAGTTTTTCCTCTTTTTCTCTGATTTTTTTCCGTCATAACCTTGATGACGGACAGTTTTTCCTCTTTTTCTCTGATTTTTTTCCGTCATCCCTTAGATGACGGACAGTCTTTCTTCTTTTTCTCTGATTTTTGTCCGTCATCCCTTAGATGACGGACAGTTTTTCCTCTTTTCCGTTGATTTTTGTCTGTCATAACCTCGAATGCAATAGTTTTTCCTATATTCCAAAACAAAAAACTCCCGCACATCGGCGGGAGTCCTGTCATTCTATTATTGCTGCTGGTTCGGGTTTCCGTAAAGCTCTTCAAGAGGCTTCATGATGATCTGGTTAAGCTCGGCAATGACCATGCTCATTCTTTGTTCTGCTTCCATCAGCTTAGAAATAAGTTCATGCTGCTGGACAAGCGCGACTGTCTTTTGTGCCTGCTCTACTTCTTCCTGGGTAATTTCCTGACCAGTCATTTGCTTTTCCTGAAGCTGCATCTGGATATTGCGGAAGTTTTCAAACATCCTTTTTGCTGATTCATCATTATTCACAGCATCATATAGTTTTTTTAATTCTGTGTATTCCGAACTGTTCCTGATTGCTTTCTCTAATTCGTAGGCTGAATCATAAGTATTGACTGCCATTTAAATCACTCCTTCTACGTTAAACGCTCCACTCCACTATAACAAACTATGTTGCTGATTGCCAAAAGTTCGGGTCCGGCGACATTCTGCACCTACCTTAAAAATCACCAATAACCACTACTATTCATAGGATGCAATATGTGTGTTTGCCTATTTTACAAGGTGCTGCCTTATGCAGCCTAAAAGAAAATGAGGAGAAGCTATGACGCCAGCAAAATCGAAAAGCTTACCCAACAATCCTGTCATCGCTTTGCTGACCGAAATAAACGAAGATCATGGACCTGACTTTGGTAAAGTCCACTCCTTTTGCGAAGAGCTTCACCAGGGAGTTTCTGAATTAGGGGGAAGCTTTTATGTTTTTTCACTCAAAGGCTTTTCTGATCAAGGAGTAGAGGGCTTTTCTTATGATGACAAAGAAGATGGATGGAAAAGGGGTTTCTTCCCTTTTCCTGCTGTCATTTATAATCGGGTATCGTCACGAAGAACCGAAATCAGCAAAGGATTTAAGGGATTTTTAAATAAATTGGACGCTCTCGGAATAAAGATATTTAATCACCGCTTCCTTTCGAAGTGGGAGGTTCAAGAATTTTTAATGAAAGAAGACCATTTGCATCCTTTCATACCGGAAACACATCTCTATTCCGAAAGTCTGCTCGAAAGCATGCTTGAGAAGCATGACGAGTTATACATCAAACCCGTTCACGGCAGCCAGGGCCGCAATATTATCCAGGTGGCCAAAAAAGATGGGATGTTCCATGCATCCTTATCCTCAATGCCAGCCAGGGACCTTAGGGAATTTAAACATGTTTCGGAGCTGGCCCATTCCATTGCTCCCATCGTCGGAAAACGGCTCTGCATCATTCAGCAAGGAATACAGCTTTCGGAACTGAATGGCAGAAGAATGGACTTCAGGGTCCTCTGCCATAAAAATGCCCAGCAATTCTGGAAGGTTACCTCCATCGTCGCCAGGGTTTCCGCTGAACAATTATTCGTCTCAAATATTGCCCGCGGCGGCGAAGTCATGAAGCCCGGGTATACGCTTGCGTTGATATTCGGAAAAGAACAAGCGAAACATCAACTGGCGCTTATGAAGGAGCTCGCCCTTGAGACGGCAGAAGTCATAAGCAAATATGCGGAGGGGCTCACAGCCGAGCTGGGGATTGATATTGGAATCGATATAAAAGGGAACTTATGGCTGATTGAGGCAAATTCCAAGCCTTCCAAGAACTTTGAAGAGCGGGCTGCCAAAATCAGGCCCTCAACAAAATCCATCATTGAGCATTGCTACGGACTTTGCCAGTCATAAATTTAAAGGAGATATACAAAATGATTTCATTTGGAATGATGTCACTTTCCATGAAAAGTGAAATAAGCTATTTTACCGAAATTGCCAGGCGGGCGAATGCAGACAGATTCACCTGTTATAGGTTTTCGCCAGCTAAAATCCATCCAATCACTGAGATGGTTACAGGCGAGGTGTTCGACCAGAAGAAAGATTGCTGGGTAAAAGCTGAATTTCCGCTCCCAAGCATCATTTATGACCGGTGTTTTTATACAAATGATCCTGCATCGAAACAGTCCTTGGCGATTGTGAAATGGCTCAAGAACAAAACGGATATTACCTTCCTTGGGAACGGTTTGCCAAATAAATGGGACATATACCAGGTTCTATCGACATCTCCCCTCTCACCATATATTCCGAAAACGATTCTTGCCGGCAGCGGCAAAGTTGTTATTGCCCAACTGGATGAGATGGGCCAGGCAATATTGAAACCGATTTTCGGATCTGGCGGGGCCGGGATTTACAAAATTAAAAAAACAGGCAGAGAATTTGAAATCTCAGCCGACATTGGCGACAGGCTGACCACTAAAACCTTCCATTCAACTAGTGAGACAGAGAATTGGCTTGATAATCTATTCAGAAAAAAAGAGTATATGGTGCAGCCATGCCTCAGTCTGTCAGATCCGCAAGATTGTCCTTTTGACATAAGAGTGCTGCTGCAAAAGGATGCTGAGGAAAATTGGATCGCGCGCGGCAAGGGCATCCGACGTGGAATCAAGGATGGAATCCTATCGAACTTACGTGCCGGCGGAGAAATACTGCCATTTGAAGAGTACGTGAACACCCTTGATATCCGTACCAGAAGATTCATATTACTTGAATTAGAGGAAATTCTTTCGAAGCTGCCAGGCATCCTTGAAGCTTCATTTCCCCGTCTTTTCGAGCTGGGAGTAGATATTGGTGTTTCAAGGGATCATGCCCTCTGGGTGCTTGATACAAATTCAAAACCCGGCAGAAAGGTCATCACTTCCACTAATCCCGATTTGAAAGAAGTGCTATATAAAGCACCGATCGAATATGCCAGCGTGCTTTCGAAAATTCTGCCAGAAAGAGAGGAACAGCATTTATGAGAAAGAAATATCCGATAGAAGTTATCTCCCACTCCAAACAACTAGTCTTTGTTCCGGCTGATCTAGTCCTTACAAAAGAAATCAATAAAGTCGCTTTTGGCAACAAGGTAGTGGATGTAACATGCGCACCTCATCCTAAAGGAAAAAACGTGGTTGTCCTGAGCAATGATGTGCAGACGGAGCTCTCGATGCCTGATTTATCGGTCTCATTGCACCTATTTATCGACCAGAATACATTGTTTATCGGACCCCTGATCGGGATCCTGACGTCTGGCTTCACCCCTTTTCCATTAAGGCCGATTGGCGAGAGGTCGATGTTCTTTGCCAAGCTGCTTTCGGTCAATAAAACGGTCGGCGCACTGCCCTTCGTCTTTGGCGAGGAACATATCGACTGGAAACAAGGGTTGATTGAAGGTTATTTCTTTGTCGATGGAGGATGGATGAAAATAAAGGTTCCCTTCCCGAATGTCGTCTATGACCGGCTTCCAAACAGGCGCACCGAAAGAAAGTCAGAACTCCGCAGCCTGAAATCCAGGATGCAGGCCGATTACTTGATTCCATGGTATAATCCAGGCTTTTTCAGCAAACTGGATGTCTTCGAACGGCTGCAGCAGGATGATCGAGCATCAGAGTACTTGCCTGAAACGCATCAATTTTCTTCTTTTTCAGTGATAGAAAGGATGCTTTCAAATTACGGAAATGTCTATGTAAAACCTGCTAATGGAAGTCTTGGACTTGGAATCCACCAAATCCTATTCGATAAGTATAGTGGCTATTATTATTGCCGTTATCGTGATCAGGAGGGCATCAATAAGTTAACGAAGTTTGAAAGCCTGGAAAGGTTGATGAAGAAAATTTTCCACAAACGGAATCTTTCCCAGATGATTGTCCAGCAGGGAATCAGCCTGCTGCGATCTGAAAAAAGGCTCATTGATTTCAGGGTCCACACAAATAAGGATGAATACGGGGTTTGGCAGGTAGCCGCGATAGCCGCAAAAATTGCCGGCCAGGGCAGCGTCACCACCCATGTGAACAACGGCGGCATTGTAAAATCACTTGATGAGTTATTTGAAGACCGGACCGAGCGAGAACTCTATGAGAAAAAACTCTCTGAAGCCGCACTGATTTTAAGTTCCATTTTAGAAAAGAATATGGAAGGAATCATCGGCGAGCTTGGTTTTGACTTTGGAATCGATAAAACAGGAAAAGTATGGCTCTTTGAGGCCAATTCAAAACCGGGAAGGTCGATTTTCAAGCATCCAAAGCTAAAGAATTTCGATTTATTGACCCGGAAACTGTCTTTATCCTTCGGCATATTTTTAGCGGAAAAGGCTATAACGGCACCTGAGGATATTTTCAAATGATCCTCCGCTATAATGCTGAATCGAAGGCGTGGACTCATGAAGCCAAAGCTGGCATACCAATCAGCTTTGGCTTTAATCATATCAACATCCCTGCTGCTTCATCTGGGACACTTCCTGAAAATAGCCAGCAGTTCTTATTGAAAAACAGGCGGGGAAATATTGGGCCGCTGATTGGGGTAATGACCTCAATGGGCAAAAATATGTCCTTATCTGGCAATGGTTCATTGTTCCAGGCGCTTCAAGCCGAGATACTGAAAAGGAATGGACTGATTGTCGTCTTTCCACCTGAAACCATCGTTAAGGAGGGACTTACAGGAGTTGCATTTTTACCTGCTGAACAAAAATGGATTCCAGTAAAAACGCCACTTCCCCATCTTGTTTATAATCGCGTACCCTTTCGGAAAGCTGAGCAGCAACCTGCTTTCAAGGATGCCGCAGGATATCTGTCAGCACTTGGGATTCCATTTTTCAACCCTGGCTTTATTAATAAAAATGAACTTTACTCCCTATTTTCGAGACATCCACAATTAAGAAAGCTGATGCCTGAAAGCATTGAAGTGAAATCGATGATCAAGCTGGCTTCATTCCTAGAAAAGCATGAGGGCATCTATTTGAAGCCTGCTTCGGCTTCCAAGGGCATCGGGATTTTTCGCCTGCGGCAAAAGGAAGGAATGATTGAGTTCGAGAGCCACTCCCACCGGCATTTGTATCCTGGCATGAAGGAATTTTGGAAAATCAAGTCCAGGCAGCTGTTAAAATACGAGTACATTGCCCAGAAAGAAGTCATGCCTACTGCCATCGACGGGAAACGATTTGATTTCCGTGTCCATGCCCATGATGGACCGGATGGGTATGAAGTGACAGGAATCGGCATCCGTCAATCCCAGAAGCAGGATTTGACCACCCACTTGCCGAATGGAGGCATCATGCTCCCTTATGTACAGGTAAAGAATGACAGGCATGATCAATTCTTCGATTGGGCGGTAAAAGAAATCGGACAGCTGCTTACTGAAGAGTTAGGTTACTTCGGAGAATTCTCCCTTGATGCCGGGGTCACCCAAAAAGGCAATTATGTCATTTATGAAGTCAATTCAAAACCTATGAGCTTTGACGAGCCACTGATTGAGGAAAAGAGGATAACTGCTCTAGTGGATCTATTTTTCAGGAAAACAGGGTTCTAATATGGTCTCCATAAACCAGATTCAAAATATCAGAACATGATGGGCCGCACCCTTGGCGGCTTTTTTTATTTTTGGTCTAAAAAACTTTTTCTCTCGAGTAATGGCAGCGCATCTTTCCATTATATCGATTTAATACGATATAATAATGAAAAAGACTTTTTTCACAGGGGGATATCGGCTTGATTACTCATTTCCAATTCAAATCATTATTTGAAAATAAAGATATGCCTGGCTGGCATTTTTCATTTTATTACAAGAAGCAGAAGTATACAGGCATCTATCATCAAAATGGAGATATTCAGTGGACTTCCGAAAAGCCATCAGACGAGGATGTAGATCAGTTAAAAGAGCAAATTCACGAGCTTATGCTCTTCCATGTATATGATAAGTGACGTGTATGATTTTTCTCCTTTTCCGGAACTCTAACCATAAAAAGGTTAGAGGAGGATACCATGAAGAAAATACGGAACAAGAAATTCGCTGATGATCTGCAAAATGAAGGACGGGACAAGGTTTATGTCGATGTTGACCGGATGATCAATGAGGGCATGGCCGGCGGTACGGTGCATCGCTTGGACAGTTCACCCAATATAGGCGAAAGCCATGACTTTTACCCAGAAGACCCGCCTAACGAATGAAAAGTGGAAAAAAGGTTGCTTTTATATGTTAAAAAGCCTAAAAAAAGACACCACATCCAAAAGAGGATGCTGGTGTCTTATCTGCTTTTTACAATCATATTCACTGCTTCTTTTATCGCTTCGTCGGCATCTTTGCCTTCCTGAGCTGCTTCAGTAATGCAAGATTCAAGGTTCTTGGCAACGATGAAACCAATTGCGCGGTCAACTGCGGATCGGACAGCTGATAATTGTGTGACAACGTCCTTGCAGTGATTTTCTTCTTCCATCATACGGATGACTCCGCGTACTTGGCCTTCCAATCGCTTTAGGCGATTTTTCATTTCTGTTGTGTATTCCATTTCCTACACCTCTCTCTTACGGTACCCCGTATTGTATCTATTATACCAACATTTTTTCCTTTTTTCTACCAATGATAGCTCTAGGGATGAATTAACATTTGCAAGCTACAACTGTTATAATAAAAGATATGTCAGCTTTTATCAAATTAAATCTGAGGATACTTATATGATTAATAAAATATTATCTTATTTCGCTGATTCTGTCACCTATGAAAATTTCCCTGACGCTCCATCACCAGATTATCATTGGTTAAAAAATAGTGATAACAAGCCTTTATGGATTGGCATCCCCAAAAACAAAATTTCCGATAGCCAACTGGATTTGCTGAAGAACCTGTTTCATTTTGTCGAAAATGAAGATTATACCCAGTTAAGAGGAGCCGCGCTTTCCTGGAACAAATTTCTGTTCCAAGAAGGTGCAATTCCGTCCACGGACAGCGATGAAGTCCGTTTCATACAGTTCCATCTGCAGGCAAACGAGGTGGACTATGCGGAAATCCATGAAGCTTTGAATGGATTTTTCCCTGAACACATCATCATCTGGCTTACGGATTCTTACGGCATCATTATAGAAGAAAAAAAGGAAGTATCAGAAAATGCAGAAGAACTTTTTTCCATTGCCTCTACTTTGGAGAGTGATTTTTATATCAAAATCTCCTTCTATATTGGCAAATTCCAGAAAGTTTCTGCCCACCTCCCTCACTTTTTCAGCCGGGAAAGGCTGGTTTTCGACGAACTCAACCGCCATTCGACCCGGGACGTTGTCTATACATTTGAAAAAGCTTTTCCAATGCTATTGGCGACAAACTTGCCTGAACACCTTAAGGAAATCATGGAGGCTTCCATACTTGGTGCATTTGGTGAGGACCAAGAGTTGATGACAACAATCAAAGTATTTCTGGAAAACAATTCAAACGCATCGCTTTCGGCAAAAAAACTCTATGTTCACCGAAATACTCTTCAATACAGATTGGACAAGTTCATGGAAAAGACAGGAGTTAACCTAAAAGATCTTGACGCAGCTGTTGTCGTCTACCTGGCAAGTCTTTATGAGGAAATTCGTTGATACACCAGAAAAATAACTCAATAAACAAATTGCATAAAAGGGCTTACATTTTTTTGTGCATCCTGCCGATGATTATTCTGGAGCACATCAGCTAAACTGTTTTTGTAGACAAACAATCAGGGAGGCTTAAAAAAATGGCCGAGTTAAAATTAGATCACATTTATAAAATTTATGATAACAAAGTAACTGCAGTTGAAGATTTCAACCTTCACATCCAGGACAAAGAATTCATCGTATTCGTTGGCCCATCAGGCTGCGGTAAATCTACGACTCTTCGTATGATCGCTGGTCTTGAGGAAATCTCAAAAGGCGATTTCTATATTGATGGAAAGCGCGTGAATGACGTTCCTCCTAAGGATCGTGACATCGCAATGGTATTCCAGAACTACGCACTTTATCCGCATATGACAGTTTACGATAACATGGCATTCGGATTGAAGCTTCGCAAGTTCGCAAAGGACGAAATTGACCGCCGCGTTAAAGAAGCAGCAAAAATCCTTGGTCTTGAGCCTTACTTGGATCGTAAGCCAAAAGCACTTTCCGGCGGACAGCGCCAGCGTGTTGCTTTGGGACGTGCAATCGTCCGTGATGCAAAAGTATTCTTGATGGACGAACCTTTATCAAACCTTGATGCAAAGCTTCGTGTACAGATGCGTGCTGAAATCGCAAAGCTTCACCGCCGCCTGGATACGACAACTATTTATGTAACACATGACCAGACTGAAGCAATGACAATGGCAACACGCCTTGTCGTCATGAAGGATGGAATCATCCAGCAGGTTGGAGCTCCTAAAGAAGTTTACGAAAACCCTGAAAACGTCTTCGTTGGCGGTTTCATCGGATCTCCTTCAATGAACTTCTTCTCTGGAAAGCTTGAAGAAGGCAAATTCACAATCAATAATTCTTCAATCGCGATTCCGGAAGGAAAGATGAAAGTCCTTCGTGCTCAAGGTTATGTAGGCAAGGAAATCATCCTGGGCGTAAGACCAGAAGATCTTCACGACGAGCCAGTATTCATCGATGCTTCTCAAGGAGCTACAATTAAGGCAAATGTTGAAGTTTCTGAATTAACTGGTGCAGAAACTATGATCTACTCTCAATTCGAGGGCCAGGACTTCGTTGCACGTGTAGATTCACGCACAGATGTAGCACCAGGGCAAGTAATTGAATTGGCTTTCGATATGAATAAAGTCCACTTCTTTGATGCAGAAACTGAAGTGAGAATCCGTCCTTAATTCTGGACATTCAAAAAAGCAACCGCCTCTTGCGGTTGCTTTTTTTTAGATCCATGACACGAAGCTTCATTCTTTAATTAAAAATACCTGATTTGAACCGCAATTTGGACATTTGAACAAGTGCGGGCATTCCCCTTCTTTAAAATCTGTCGGATATCCATCTTCCAGTTTCATTTGGTCGATTGGCATATAAGGACTATAATCATCATAAAAATCTGCTTCCCGTCCATTGTTCTCCATGCTGCCGCTGCAGTTTGGACACTTTGGAGTGATGGTCTTGAAGCCATTGCAAACCGGGCACATCCCCATTATCATCATCCTTTCTGCTTTTCTGTTCGTATAGTTTGCGTTGATCAGAAATGGTTATGTAGCATTACACTTTTGGAATTAATTACCTTAATCCAAGGGCGCATAAACTTTTTAAAACAAAACATACTAGTTATTAATAAAACAGCAACAGAAAACAACGCAGCAACAACAACGCACTAAAGTCATTGGGTTAAGCCTTAGAAGGCAGCTATTACGCGCGCCGGTGCAAATCCGGCTAGCCCAGCCAAATTCCTTAACGCGGGTTAAACCAGGCGGCGTGGCAAAAGCCATGATTGGTTCGATTCCAATACTGACCCAAATACAACTTTGAAAAACACAAAGGAGGAAATATTAATGGCTAGCAGTAACAACTCTAATCAATTATTAGTTCCTGGTGTTCAACAAGCTCTTGATCAAATGAAGTACGAAATCGCTACAGAATTTGGAGTACAACTTGGTGGAGAAACTACTTCTCGTGCTAACGGTTCAGTTGGTGGAGAAATCACTAAGCGCCTAGTTCAAATGGCTGAGCAACAACTTGGCGGTTCTGCACGCTAATTGCAATAAACAATAATTAAATAGACTGGCTTAGGCCCCCTTACACCAGGGGGCCTTTTAATTTGTCTTCAGATTTTAACACTGTACAGATTTATTTTTGAAATAAGTCAATGTGGTCCATGAACCAGTTAGATCATCTTTTCTGGCTTCACCCATTCGTCATACTGCTCTGATGTTAAATAGCCTGTTTTGATTGCTGCTTCTTTCAAGGTACTGTTTTCTTCGAAAGCGAGCTTGGCAATTTCTGCTGCTTTTTCATATCCAATGTGTGGATTCAGGGCTGTTACCAGCATTAAAGATCGCTCAACATGGCCGGCGATCACGTCAAGGTTGGCTTCAATACCTTCTGCGCAGTTATCGTTGAAAGATCTCATTCCATCTGCCAATAGCCTTGCGCTCTGCAGGAAGTTATAAATGATCACCGGTTTAAAAACATTCAGTTCAAAATTCCCCTGACTTGCCGCAAATCCGATTGTAGCGTCATTTCCGAACACTTGGGTTGCCACCATTGTCAGTGCCTCACTTTGCGTTGGATTGACCTTGCCGGGCATGATTGAGCTTCCTGGTTCATTTGCCGGTATGGAGAGTTCCCCAATCCCGCTTCTTGGACCGCTTGCGAGCCAGCGTACATCATTGGCTATTTTCATCAAGTCAGCTGCAAGTCCTTTGAACGCTCCATGAAGGAACACGATTTCATCATGTGAAGTCAGCGCATGGAACTTATTTGGAGCAGAATGGAATGTCTCGCCTGTTTGTGCGGTAAGCTGCTTCGCTACCTGGTCCCCAAAATCTTTCGCGGCATTAATTCCTGTACCTACAGCAGTTCCGCCGATCGCCAGGTCCCGTACGTATTTCAGTCCATCCTTAATCATCTGTTCATTTTTCTCAAGCATGTTTTTCCAGCCGCTGATTTCCTGTCCCAAGGTTAATGGAGTCGCATCCTGGAGATGTGTCCTGCCGATTTTAAGGATGTCATTGAATTCTTGCTCCTTTTTCTTCAATGTCTCTTTAAACAGCTCCAGTGCAGGCAATACTTCCCCGGTTACTTTTTTTACAGCGGCAATATGCATCGCTGTCGGGAATGTATCGTTCGAGCTCTGTGACATGTTCACATCATCGTTCGGATGGACTTTTTCATCTGAACCTTGATCTGCCAGCAGTTCAGTTGCCCTTCTTGCGGCCACTTCGTTCACGTTCATATTGGATTGAGTACCGCTTCCTGTCTGCCATACGACTAACGGAAAATGTGTATCGAATTCCCCTGAAAGGATTTCATCGCAGGCTTTCTCGATTGCCTTCGCTTTTGCTTCTGACAGCTTTCCGGAAGCAGCATTCACATTGGCTGCAGCTTTCTTGACTTCTGCAAATGCATAAATCACCTCAATCGGCATTTTTTCAGTACCAATTTTAAAATTCTGCTTGCTCCGCTGTGTTTGCGCACCCCAGTATTTATCTGCTGGCACTTTGATTTCACCTATCGTATCTCTTTCAACCCGATATTCTGACAACACGATCCCTCCTCAATCTAATTATTAACTTATCAAAACATTTAAAACATTTTCGCCTCTAGGATACCTGTTTTAAAAGAGAAATTACAGAAAAGTGCATTTGGAACGACGAAAAAAGCGGAAGCAGCCATGATTGCCGCTTCCGCTTTTCATTATGTCTATTTCCGCTCCAGATTATGCCTTATAAATTGCATAGCCTATATAATAGCCCAGGATCATGATGCTTGCGATGCTTAATGTTACTGCGAACTCCGCCATCTTTACAACCTCCTGATTTATATATGTTTATTACTAAATTACCACAGGAAGCCTAAAGGCAACGGAAGGGTTTCGTAACATTCTGTGACAAAAACGATATTCATGGTGATATATCTCATAGAGGACCTGAGTTGAAACAGGTTAAAAAAAAACCGCACCCACCAAGCGTGAGTGCGGATTCCGTTAACCTGCCTTAACGTTGTTGCCAAGCTGCAGCTGATACATTTGAAAGTATTTCCCTTTTAGCTCCATCAACTCGTCATGGTTTCCTTTTTCCACGATCCGTCCGCGATCCATCACAAGTATCTGATCGGCATTGCGTATGGTCGACAGCCTGTGGGCGATGATGAAGGTCGTCCTGCCTTCTTTAAGGACATCCATGGCTTCCTGGATGATCGCTTCGGTTTCTGTATCAATGCTCGATGTCGCTTCATCCAGAATCAGGATGGCGGGATTGAAGGCCAATGCTCTGGCAAAAGAAATCAACTGCCTCTGCCCGCTTGATAGCGTACTGCCTTTTTCAATCACTGGCTCATCGTACCCTTTTTCAAGATTTTTCAGCACACGATCTGCTCCGACGCTTGCCAGCGCTTTCTCAACAGTTTCCCTGGTGATGCCAGGATGATCAAGACTGACGTTAGAGGCTATAGTCCCAGTGAACAGGAAAGGATCCTGGAGGACAATTCCCATATGACTTCGCAATGTCTGCCTTGGCATTTCAGCTATATCCATGCCGTCAATCAGGATCTTCCCCTCCTGTGGGTCATAGAACCTGAACAGCAGGTTCATGATCGAGCTTTTGCCAGATCCAGTATGGCCAACGAGTGCTACCGTTTCTCCCTGCTTCGCTTCAAAACAAAGATCTTTCAGCACATATTCGCCTTCTTTATAACCGAAAGACACATGATCGAATAAGACATTTCCTTTGTAGCGGGGAATCTCCTTTTGACTTACATCGATTCCTTCCTCATCCATTAAATGGAATACCCGCTCTCCGGCGACCAGTGCCTGTTCCAGGTTAGCCAGTTGATTGACGATCCCTTGGACAGGATTGAACAAACGGTTGATATAATCTACGAAAGCATAAAGCATACCGAGTGAAATGGCAGATGACGGCTGCAAGGCCTCACCGCCAAAATACCAGATGAACGCCACAAAGACGATATTTCTTAATACACCTACAAGATTATGTGAGGTGGAGGAGTTCAAACTTAGCAATTTATTTTGATAAGTAAAATGCTCCTTGTTCAGCGTCTCGAATTCCTGCTGTGTTTCTTTTTCACGGCTAAAGGCCTGGATGATGCTCATTCCCTGAATGGACTCATTGATCATCCCGTTAATGTCACTCACCCGCGAGCGAATGACATGATTATATTTTGAGGCGTATTTACGGTATAGCTTTGCCCATAAAAACAGGATTGGCAAGAGCAGCAAACAGATCGCTGCAAGCTTCGCATTCAGGATGAACAAGGCAATGTAGATACCGGTTATATAGATGAAGCTTGTAAAGAATGTTGAAAGGACGGTGACATATAATTCACGGATCGCCTCTGTATCATTCGTGATCCGGGCAACGACCTTCCCTGCCGGCAGATTGTCAAAATACTGGATCGGCAGCCGCTGGATTTGCCTGAAGACATCCTCCCTCAGCTTCTGGATGATCCTGTTGGCTGACTTTTGCAGATAATATCTCTGGCCATATTGGAAGATTGATGCAACGACGAGCAAGCCGAAATAAAACGACAAGAGTTTAATAATATTCGGGATTTCCGGCTTGTAAAAACTCATCAAGTCATCGCCAGACAATAGTTCAGCTTCATATTGCGCCGCTTGTGATCCTTTGCTGATGGTTAGCACCCCATCCTCGTAGCTCCTGCTTCCATCGAATTCGACTTCAGCATCCACAAAGACAAAATTCCTGCCGACCTGAAAAATCCGTGCGGAATCTGCATTGGCTGCTTCGCTTTCTTTCGAGTAAAAACTGCCATTGTACTCAACGGCACCTTTTCCAGCTTGTGTTTTATGCCAAACCGATTCGATTCCTAAAATGTGATTATCAATCATCCGCTTGGCGATGAACGGCCCTGCAAGGTCAGCGACAACAGCGACCGTTAGCATCGCAAGGGCTATCAAGATTATTTTCTTGTAATTTAACGCGTATTTGAACAGTCTTTTTCCTGTACTCATGTGGAGTGCACCTCCTCTTCGACTGCTGCTGCCTGCTGCTTGATATATTGCTCGTAATACCAACCTTGAACAGCCATCAATTGACCATGCGTGCCTTCCTCGATTATTTTCCCATCCTCAAGCACGACAATGTGATCAGCATGCTCTACCGCAGACATTCTGTGAGTAGTAATGATGGTTGTTTTTGCATTCCGCTCCCTGCGGATATTATCAATGATTTTCTTCTCCGTTTTTGCATCGACAGCCGATAGCGAGTCATCAAGAATCAGGATTTCCGGATCCTTGATCAAAGCCCTTGCAATCGAAATACGCTGCTTCTGGCCACCTGATAGTGCGACACCTTTTTCACCGACAAGCGTTTCAAGTCCTTCAGGCAGCATCTCAAGATCCTTGCGGAATGCAGCCAGGTCAATGATCTCCTGTAAATCCTCTTCGGAAGCCATTGGATTTCCGAACAGGATGTTTTCCTTGACCGAACGCGAGAAAAGGATGTTTTCCTGCGGAACATAGCCCATCCAGCCCCTCGTCTGTCTCAGGCTGTGCTCCTGGATCGGAACTCCTGATATTAGCAGGTTCCCATCGCCTTCTGGATATTCCCTCAGCAGCTGTTTAATCAGCGTTGTCTTCCCGCTGCCTGTCTTGCCCACTATTCCCAGCGTCTCACCGCGGTTTAAATGCAGTTTAATCTGTTCAAGATTATTGACATTGGAAGAAGGATATTTGAACGTGAACTCGGACATCTGTAGATATTCCGGGTCATTGCCTTCCACCGGTTTCGCTGGGTCGGCAACATCCTCCTTGTAGGATAATGTTTCATTCAGACGGTCAAGAGACGCATTGCCTCGCTGCATGACATTGATCAATTCGCCGATTGCGAACATCGGCCAGATCAGCATTCCGAGATACACATTAAAGCTGACAAGCTCCCCCAGCGTCAGCTTTTGCTGAAAAACAAGAAAGGCTCCGTATCCTAATCCAATCAGATAGCTCATACCAACGAGGATTTTAATCGTTGGTTCAAATAAAGAATCAATTTTTGCGACTTCCACATTTTTTCGGTAAACATCTTCAGTCAACTCATGGAATCGTGCTTCATCCGCTTTTTCCTGGACATAAGCCCTGATGACCCTGACTCCTGAAACCGATTCAAGCACCCGATCATTCAGCTCACCGAACGCATCCTGGGCAGAAGTGAATTTGGAGTGGATCCTTTTGCCGTATATATTAATTAGATACGCCATGATTGGCAGCGGGATGATGGAAACCAGTGTCAGCTCCCAGCTGATGAAAAACCCCATCGTGAACAGGATTGTCAGCATGAAGATGCTTGAGTCCACAAGCGTCAGCACCCCGAAACCTGCGGTGATGGAAATGGCCTTTAAATCATTCGTGGCCCTTGCCATCAAGTCACCTGTACGGTTCTTTTCAAAAAACGTTGGTGTCATTTTCAACAAATGCGTCATGAACCGGGATCTGAGCTTCCTTTCAATCAGGAACGCCCCGCCGAATAACTGATACATCCAAATATAAGTGATGAAATAAGAGACCACCGTAATCAGCATGAGGCCGCCTATATACTTTAAGATTAATTCCTGGCTCATGGAACCAAGCTGGATTGCGTCGATCGCCATCCCAACGATTTTAGGCGGCAGCACATCAAGTATGCCGACAAAAATCAGCAAGGAAATCGCGACACTATATCTCTTCCAGTTTTCTTTAAAAAACCAGCTCAACTTTGATAAGACCGATAACATCATCAATCACTCCTTTCTGTTATAAAAAATCCGACTAGCCGCTTTCTAGATATTCCTTTTTTGCGAGTTTCTTTTCATTTGATTTGCACATATTGTTTCCTCCTCGATATATTTTGGAATGGAAATTGTCTGAACATGAAAAAGGACATACCGCGGCATGCGATATGTCCTGAATCAATCGATAAAGACAGAAAAAGGCATACGTCACGCAGATGCGCAACCCATGCCTTTGCAGTCACAGAGCAACTTGATTAAAAAATCAATTATAGCAGAAGGATGGGTTACGTTTATTAAGTTGTACGTATTTTACAATTGCTACAATGTTCATATCGATAACCCTCCTTTTAGTTATTTTTTCCATTCCTTTGTAAGGTTATCACCTTACCAGTCAAAATGTCAATTCTAACTTTTCACTATTTTTCATCATTTTTCTTTTACAAAGATTTTCGCCGCCAAATTTTTCGTACAAATAGCAGATAAAAGAGCAAAGGCATTGGTGCCTGGATCAGCCCGATGATTCCCCAAAGCCAATAATTATGGCCATGCTTCCGGGCATTTGTAAAAAGAAAAATGCTCTGCACCAACAGGATCACAACAACCACGGCCAGCATGACAGGTGACAGTTCCTCGTTCATCTGCTGTCCACCTGCTTTTGCACACCTTTATAACTATAGATCGCTGTAATTACGAGCGTCACGGCCTGGAGCATGTAGAACACTGTCGGCAGTTCCAGCATGGTGAAGATCACCCCGCTTAAAATCAGCAAAGCGCTTAATATGAACCACGCTAATTCCCGGCGATACTTCTTTTTTTGTATTTCCTTTTGTTCCAACACCATATGCTCAAACCATTTATCATCTGGGACATAAGGATCGATGGAGTCCAGTTTGTCCAACCCATTATTGATGGCGCTGATGGTATCGAAAAATTCCTTATCCATATTTTCATGTTCTGGCGAGATTCCCTTTTGGTTTTTCATCTACTTTCAGCTCCCTTCTAACAGCTAAAAGTCCATGATGGACTCTAGACTTTGCAGTACCAGCTGCGATATTCAGGATTTCACCAATCTCATCATACGAATAGCCATAATAATGCTTAAGGATTAACGGGATACGCATTTCTTCTGTCAGCCTGGATAATGCAGCCAGTGCATCTGTCCATTCCTCATTTTTCGATTCCATATGCCACTGTAACTTCCGTGACGCTGCTTCTCCTTCGTTCCATTCCCGCTCGCGCTTCTTTTTTCGCTGCTGATCAATAAACATATTCGTTGCTATGCTGATCAGCCATGAAGAGAATTTGGATTTACCATTGAATAAATGAATTTTCTCCACACATTTAGCCATCGTTGCTTGCGCAATTTCCTCTGCGACATCAGGATTCATCGTTATTTTCATCAGGTATTTTACCAGCAGGGGATAATGATTCCTGAACAGCACAGCAAACGATCGGTGGTCGCCTTTTTTAGCGCTATTGATTAAGTCTTTCTCATCCATCAAAGCATGCCTCTCTTTCCCCGCCACCCCAAAAAATTATCTACTAATTGATTATTTATTATTAAGACGTACAAAGTAAAGATTCGTTCAAAGTTTTTTTAAAATACATCAAAAAAGCCCCCGAAAGGACTTTTCTATATCCCCTGCTCGACTGTTGCCTCATTAACAGCAGTCTCATTCGCCTCTGCAAGCCTCGGTAATACCATCATGTAAAACACTCCTACGATGGCAAGGCAGCCGCCGACAATCCAATATAACATTTCAATGGTAAGAATGGACGGGAAGCTGTAGGCAATGAAAGCAAGTGTCAGAGAATGTGAGAACATGTTGAGCGGGCTGATCAATCCCTGTACCCTGCCCATCATTTTTGGATCAATGATGCTTGGAAGCCAGCCGCCGATCCCGATATTTATAAGCGGCAGAGCCAGAGCAGAGATAAACAGTAGACCTAAGAACAGGTAAATATTGTTTGGCAGTGATGCAAGTGCCGTGAAACTCCCTGAAATCAGCAGACCTATAGAAATCAGGTGATAGAGCTTGATTTTTTGAGAAAGCAAGGATGCAATGAAACTTCCAATCAGTACGCCGATTCCAAATACTAAACCGACAACAATTGAGTATTCCTCATACGTTTCCGGCGCAAGCTTATATTTCAGAATGAAGATTGGCATTACCGAAAAGCCGCCATTGACGATTCCGAAGATGAAAAACCCAACGATCAGTGCGAACAGCAATTTGCTGCTCATCACATACATAAAACCGTGTTTAAAATCCCTTAAAACCAATTTGAGGTTCAAATCCTTCAGCGAATGAGTGCCGTTTGGAAGTCGGGCTTCATGCGGAACAACCGTCTTCTGGATGAGCAGCGCACTGATGATGAAGGACAAGGTGTCAACTAAGATGGCGCCATAGATGCCGATCGACCAGTAAGCGAGAACTCCGAGACCATTGCCGAACAGCATGAACAGGCTCATGACAAGCTGATTCAGACCAGCAGCTGTTGTGTAGTCTTCTTTCTTCAATATTCCCTGAACCATCCCATGTTCAGCCGGGAAAAAGAATTTTTGAACCGCACTTCTCAAAAACAGGGCAGCAAAGACAAGAGGCATCCAGCCAATATAGATAGCAGCAATTAATGCCAAAGATAAAGCCGCACTGATCCAATCACAGTAAACCGCTATTTTTTGCCGGTCCATCCTGTCAGCGAGCACTCCGATCAAGAAAAAGACCGCCAGCATTGGCAGGGAATACATGAGCTCGGTTATAGTCGCATAAGCTGGCTGGGAGCTGAAACGGTCAAGCAAGAAAAACATGAAGGCAGTCAACCCAATGGTACTCCCCATTTGAGAAGTGAAGTTAGCTAAAAATAACTTGGTGAAACTCATGTTCCTGAAAATCTCCGCAAATTTTTTCATAAGATTACTCCTCGCATCTCTTTTAATAGCTTCATTTTAGCGTAATGTTCAGGTCCTCAAACACTTTCTCCTGACCGTTTCTTTCTCCTCCCTGAGACTGAGCGCCAATGTCCTGGAGAACCATCCTAGCATCAGGCTCCTTTTAAGCTGCACCTGCCAACTTCGCCCATTTTCACCTCAAAAGGTTTTCGGACCAACTTAACGGGGTAATATTCTACTAACCTAATAAAATGATTCATTAAAGGAGTTTATATAAATGAAGGAAATTATGTCATCAAATGTTATGGTCCAGAAAAGATTCACAATGAAAAAAATGCTTGAAATTTATCAGGCAGCAAAGAAATTGGACGGTGCCACTTACCTATATAGCCGCCAAAAGGCTGTTGAGGCAACCTCATTGTCCAAACTTGTTTCATTCTTGCTGACGGTAGAACCAAATACAACTTTAAAAATTATTATGGAAGGCACAGATGTAGAACCGAAATTAAATCAGCTTACCAAGCTGCTTACAAATGAGGCTTCTGTGCTCCGAGTAAAACGCAAGCGCCTGATCGAGTCTTCTGAATCATTCCAGATATAGTCACAGTAATAGATAAACCAATAACTGAGGTGAAGTTTCGTGGTAAGAACCATTCTAATGATCATCGGCGCTGTCGTCGTGATCGGTTTCCTTTTAAGTTTAATATAATTGGATGTTTGTAAAGACCTGCCCCATGCAGGTCTTTTTTTAAGGTCTTAACTTAAGCTCTTTTCATAAGTTTTGTTGCTTTCATAAAAACAGCACAGGAGAACGATCTCCTGTGCTTTGTTCGTATTAGTTATCGTTATCATCTTGTTCTTTATCATCCTGAAGACTCGTCCCCAGAATCACCGGTGTCTCCTTCATCACCGGTGTCTCCTTCATCACCGGTATCTCCTTCACCACCGGCATCTCCTTCACCACCGGCATCTCCTTCACCACCGGCATCTCCTTCACCACCGGCATCTCCTTCACCACCGGTATCTCCTTCACCACCGGTATCTCCTTCACCACCGGCATCTCCATCTTCGCCGGTATTTCCATCTCCGCCGGCAGTTCCACCAGTATCCATTGAATCACCATTATCTTTTTTCTCACTGGTGTCATTGCTGCTGGAAGAGTTCGTTGACGCTTCGGCAGATTGTGTTTTTGTTTCCTTATTCGCTTCTTCTTTCGGCTTTTCTTTCTTGTCTTTTATCTTCTTCTTTGCCTCTTCCCATTGCTTTTTAAGCTTTTCTGATTCCTTTTTGATTCTTGATTCAAGCTCTTTTACAGACTTGGCACGCTGCTGCTTCTTGTGTTCCTCGATAAATTTTGAAAGCGGAGGAACATTGAAGGATTCTGCTTTAGTATCTTTCAATGCTTCCGCCATGAAGTCCTTGAAAACCAGAGCTGCCCCTTCACTGCTTGTCGTGGTTAAAAAGTGTTCCTGATCTGTCTTGTCATAACCAACCCATACAGCGCCGACAAGCTGTGGAGTATACCCTACAAACCACTGGTCTTTCGTTCCTTTGATCCCTTCAATCGGTACTTGAGTTGAGCCAGTTTTGCCTGCTATTTCCCTGCCAGGAATTTGTGCACCTTTCCCTGTGCCTTCCTGGACGACACCAAGAAGCATTGTCGTCATTTTCTCGGCAGTTTCTTTTGAAACAGCACGGCTCTTCTTCCCTTCATATTCAACAATAGTATTTCCTTCTTTATCAATAATCTTTGTGATGGCATGTGTTTCATGACGTTCGCCCTTATTGGCCAATGCTGAATATGCTTCAGCCATTGTTACCGGTGATACCCCAGTCGATAGGCCTCCTAGCGCAAGGCCAAGATTACGGTCATTCACTGGATCGAGATTGATGCCAAAGTTCTTTACTGCATCCATTCCTTTGACAATTCCGATTTCATCCAGCAGCCATACAGAAGGCACATTCAATGAATCTCTCAATGCTTCATACATAGGGACTTCGCCTTTATATTTACCATTGTAGTTTTGAGGCTTGTAATCTTTGAATTCCATTTCTTCGTCCTTAAGCATGTCCGTCACACCCCAGCCTTCTTCAAGCGCCGGTGCGAATACGGCAAGTGGCTTCATCGTTGAACCTGGCTGTGCTTTTAACTGAGTAGCTCGATTATACCCCCTGAATACATGCTCACCGCGGCCGCCTACAAGGGCACGGATGCCTCCGGTTTTAGGATCGACCAGTACAGCACCGCTTTGTACCATTTGTTTTTCCGTTCCTTTTGGGAACAAATCGTCCTTAGCGTAGGTAGCTTCCACAGCTGATTGCATGGTGACATCAAGCTCAGTATAGATTTGCAATCCGCCTGTCAAAATTTCTTCCTGCGTCAGGCCGTATTTCTTGATTGCTTCATCGATGACGTGATCTACATAATACGGATACTTTCCGCGCAACGGATCTCCGCCTTTTTCATTAAGGACAACCTCTTCAGCAATTGCCTGTTTATATTCTTTTTCTTGGATAAAACCATGGGTTTTCATCATTTGCAGGACAAGATTCCTTCTCTCAATCGCTTCTTCAAAATTCTTATTTGGATCAAGCGCGGACGGAGCCTTGATCAAACCTGCAAGCATGGCTGCTTCGCTTATGGAAAGGTCTTTAACTTCCTTGCCAAAGTAACCCATCGCAGCCCTTTTAATCCCCCATGACCCATTACCGAAATAAATTCGGTTCAAGTACATTTGCATGATATCATCTTTGGAATATTGCTTTTCGATTTCCCTCGCCAAAAAGAATTCTTCGAGTTTCCTTTTATAAGTCTTTTCACTCGAAAGCAAAGCATTTTTAGTCAACTGCTGAGTAATTGTACTTCCACCTTCGACAATGCTGCCTGCTTTGACATTCTGGACAAATGCCCGCGATATCCCCACAAGGTCCACCCCATCGTGTTCATAAAAACGATGGTCCTCGATCGCAATGACGGCATTCTTTACATGATCCGGAACATCCTCTATCTTAATCCCTTCATTTTTCAATGCCGAAATTTTGCTGGCAACTTCACCATTCGCATCATAGATGACGGTCGACTGTGCCATGTCATCATTCAATGCGCTAATGTCAGCCCCCTCAGAATACACATGGAAGAAACTCAAGAATGCCAGTACCGCTGTCGAAACTGACAATACCAGCACCTGGTTCATATGTAGCCTTTTCCAGCCTCTTAGAAAACGTGTAACTATTGAATTCTTGCTCACTGAGCACCCCAACCTTTTAAAAATAGTTTATAAATATGACACTTTCTTTTACCCATTTTTAAAAGGCATTAACACATATTGGCTAATAATGAGGAAAAAAGGCATATAAGCAAGCAGTGTGGCCAATATATATACCTTACGGCTTTGGTTTTTGGGACTCCTGATTAAAAATCCCACTGCACAGGCGAGGTTAAGGTAACTTCATCACCAAATACAGGTCTCATCGGACAAAAACCCCTGATTGAGACGTTGTTTTGTCCGAACCCCGTAGCACATAGGACAAAATCGTATGCCTGAGACACGATTTTGTCCGAACACGAGGTCACTTCAGACAAAATCTCATGCCCGAGACATTGTTTTGTCCGAATATCAGTTTTCCTAACCCCAATATGTGATATCCACGATGTTATGAGGACTTCTTAGGCTATCTGGAAATTATTAGATGAGTTAGTTCTATTTTAAAAGTGGGTATTGAACTATAAGAAGTTCTAATCTTGGAGGTTGATCTATATGGCTGGAATAAAAAATGTAGTACTCGCTTACGATGATTCTGAGGGAGGCAATAAAGCTTTGCAACTGGCAAAGGAATTCACTGCTGATAGAGAGGGCGTCAAGTTGTTTGTTGGCCATGTTTTTGAAGAGAAGGTAAAAAGCGAATTGGTTGAGTCGAATGAGCGTCCTATTGAGCATCTGCCGATCAACAATTTTCCTGCTGATGGTATCCAGGTCCCTCCACTGGCTATGGAACAGGGAGCACTAAAAAAATCCGAGCATTCCATCATAACCCACAGCTCCGAACAAGCCTTCAACAACGCAAAGGCGGAACTGGATGCACTGAACATCGACACTGAATACTCTATCCTTGAAGGAAGTCCATCCGAGAGTATCGTGGATTACGCCAATAGCGTGAATGCTGATTTGATTATCATCGGCCAGTCCGGAAATGAGGGAATCAAGCGCAAGCTTCTTGGTGGAGCAAGTCAAAAAATAGCCAATAACGCTCATTGCCATGTGCTTATCGCGAAATAAAAATTAAAAGCAGCCCTCTGGCTGCTTTTTCATTTCGGTCCTCTTGATTTATCCGTTCATTGCTTCAGCTGCAATTTCTTTTAAACGCTCCATCGTTTCCTTTTCTTCAAAGCTGCTGAAGATCCGGAAATCATCTTGATCCAGAATCCTGTAATGCTGGCTAAGGATGTTTTGCTGCATGACGAATCCTCCAATCCTTGTTACTTCACGCCACCAGACTTTACCGCCCAATGTTTTTTCTTTTCGGTAATCTGTGCCTTCATGGGCAATCGTCTCAAGGACTTCCAGTGGTTCATTTCCGAACAAAAACCGAATGGTCTCTGTTTCCCTGAACAGGGCAGCTATCGCCACGACTGTCGACCAGCCGGCTTGAGCCCTGCCCTTTTCAATCTGGACTAACGTCTTTTTGGAAATTCCAATGATATCAGCCATTTTATCCTGTGTATAACCAACTTCTGCCCGAAGTACCCTAACTTTTTCCGATACCCTGCTTATGATTTCATCCCTTGTCATCCACTTCATCCCTTTGAATTGCTTTTAGTGTAATTTTACACCAAATAAGTTTGAATTAAAAATATTTTTTATTTTCCGCTATGTAAATTTGAATCAGGTATATTATTTCATAAAGAAAAAAAGGAATGCAGCTGAGTAAACTGCACTCCTTTTGATTTATTTGACCTGTTTTTCCTCCATGACGCTGCAGTTGCTTGAGCAGGAGTTTTTGATGGAGCAGGCAGCGCATTTACCTTCCTTGGATTTCTTGATGAATCGGTAGAAGGCCCAGCCGGCATATCCGAATATGGCTCCACCTATTAAGATGTTTGCAATCATGAAACCTTCCTCCTTCCCTGCTTAGCTAAATCCAAAGAGCATGCCGCCTTGATAAATGGCCAGAGATAACAGATATGCGATAACCAGGGCATAAATGATTGAAAACGAGGTCCAGCGTTTTGAACCCGTTTCTTTGTAAATCGTTGCAGTAGTTGCCAGACAAGGAATGTATAGCAGGATAAAGACCATGAAGCTGTATGCGGCCAAAGGTGTGTAATGAGCAGCAAGCAAACCTTGCAGACTTGCTTCATCCGGGACGAAGTAAATGATGTTCATCGTTGAAATGATTGATTCTTTCGCCAGGAACCCAGTGAATAAGGATGCACTCGCCTGCCATGTTCCAAAGCCAATAGGAGCAAACAACGGTGCGAAAATGCCTCCAAGCAGCGCCAGATAGCTGTCATCCATGCTGACATTCACGCCTTCCGGACCTGCGTAGGCAAGCAGCCAGATCAGGACGGATCCGGCAAAAATGAAGGTTCCTGCCTTCTTCACGAATCCCTTTCCCTTATCCCATGTGCTTCTCCAAAGCGCCCTCGCCTGAGGAAGCCTGTATGGCGGAAGTTCAATGACGAATACAGAAGTTTCGCCTTTCAAAAGCGTCTCAGAGAATACCTTTGCCAGAATAAGCGCAATCACTACTCCTAAAACATACAAACTTAAAACAACAGCTGCTTTATGTTCCAGAAAAAACGCCCCGACAAACAAAGCGTAAACTGGAAGCCGTGCAGAACATGACATGAGCGGCGTCAACAGGATGGTCATCAGCCTTTCCTTTGGCGTCTCAATCGTCCTTGCTGCCATGATGCCCGGCACATTACAGCCAAATCCGATCATCATCGGGATGAATGCCTTCCCATTCAAGCCGACCGATTCCATTAAGCGGTCCATGACCAGAGCGACACGGGCCATATAACCCGAATCCTCCAGTAAGGATATGAAAAAGAACAAAATGAAGATTTGCGGCACGAAGACGAGGACTCCCCCTACCCCTGCTACAATTCCGTCAAGGACCAGATCTTTGATGAATGATGAAGCACCGGCTGCGGCCAGTGCCGCCGTGATCCCAGTTGTTACTGGTCCGGACAGAAATGAATCCAATGCGTCAGACAGCGGGAAACCAAGCCAGTCAAAGGTAAGCATGAACATCATGTACATCAAGATAAGAAAAATAGGGATGCCCAGGAATTTATTCGTGACAATCATGTCAACCTTCTCAGTCAATGGAATCTTATTATCACCCGTTCTTGTTGTTGCTGCAGATACTATTTTATCGATTGCTTCACTGCGCTTCCGGTGGATTACCTGGTCAAGTGCTTGTCTGCTGCCGGTATTTTTCTGTTCGGCAACAGAAACCTGGTTGATCAATTCGTCAATTTCATCCTGGTGCAAAATTGTTGCCAGATAGTTTCTCACATATGGATTTCCTTCAAACAACTGAAGCGCAAGCCAGCGAATCGGGTGTTGAGTCTTTCCGGCCAATAAGTTCTCAAGCTCAAGAATACCCGCTTCAATACCTTTTCCATAATAAACGAGGTTCGGCTTCCCGGTGCCTACGGCTTCGCCTGTCACTAGCTCCGCAAGTTCATTACAACCCTTGCCTGTCCTTGCAACCACTGGAGCTACTGCTACACCCAATGATTCCGACAATTTGTGAGTATCTATTTGAATACCCCTGTTTTTTGCAACGTCGAGCATATTTAAGCCGATTATGACTGGTGCTCCGTAATCCAATAGCTGCATAGTAAGGTGGAGATTTCTCCTTAACTGCGAAGCATCCAGGATATTCAGGAGTTTCTCAAATGGTTCGTTCAAGAAAAAGTTCGTTACGACCCCTTCATCTTTGGATAGTGGATTTAACGTATAAACTCCCGGAAGATCAATAAGCTGATCCTTGCCATTTTTAAAGAGGCCGACTTTTTTTTCGACCGTTACCCCGCTCCAATTTCCTACATATTCATAGGAACCTGTTAAGTTATTAAACAATGATGTTTTCCCCGTGTTCGGGTTGCCAATAAGCGCAATGTTCATCATACTCGCTCCACTTCAATCCTTAGCGCTTCCTTGCGGCGGATGCCGATGCACTGCCCGCAGGATTCAACCATCACAGGTCCTCCAAAAGGCAGGATGCATTTCACGCACACTTCCGATCCCTCCGCTATCCCCAAATCAAGCAATCTTCTTCTGACAAATTTATCAGCACTAGCTATATTCATGATCCGGCCTTTTTCACCAGTCTTTAATTTTCCCAGCATAGCCATCACCTTTTTTGTTTAATAGTTTTTATGCAATTTAGTTGGATTCCATTTCACAACTTTATCTAAATGAGAATGATTATCTTTATTTAACCAGTTCAGAACAACTTTCACTGTGACTTAAGTCACTATATAGGGATTTTAACTCTGCATTCCAAGCAAACTCCATATAATTGACAATATTTTTCTCTATAGTTACTTCATTCTCATTATATACCTATCAGGGTATATGGTTGAATATAAAAGAGGAAGCTGAAATAATCAGCTCCCATCTTTATCATAATCTATTGCTAACAGGTGCAGACTTCACCATCCTCGATGGTGCATATCCGATGACAAGTATAATGATGATGGCACTTAAGATCATGCTAGGGATCATGTATGTTCCATTATAGATAATGGAATAAAGCCACGCTGGCTGTCCCTCTGGCGCCCATACTCCAAAAAAGATCCACCCGGAAAAGAAGTGTGCGACAAAGCGGAGAAGACTTCCAATGAAAGTCCCAGCGATGATGAAACCAATCCACTTTTTCTTTTCTCCATTCTGGATATTCTCTTTGATTTGCCTTGCAAAAATGCCGGCAGCTCCGAGAATAGTGAAGGCAACCACATAGTCGATGAAGCCCTGAACAGGATGGTATATCTGCGAAAAGCCGAGGATGAATTGCAATAGTCCCAGCAGCAGTCCAGTGATTGCACCGCCCTTGATCCCCCAGCGGAACGCCATCAGGAATACGGGCACCATCGCAATCGATACGGAACCGCCCTGCGGCCAGATTCTTGAGAATAAGAATCCAGAAAATAAATCCAGCAAATAAGCCAGTGCGGAAAATACGGCAATTTCCACTAAAAAGAGAGTTTGTTTTTGTTTCATGTTTAGTTCCTCCTTCTTTTCAGAATGAGGTCCGTTTCTAACACGCCTTTTCTGCTTCAGAAACAAAAAAAGCAATCAGGGATCGATATAGGATTCCCAAGATTGCTTTCCTATCGCATCCACATTCCTTCGCTAGCATTAACTAACAGGTTCAAAGGGTAAGAACTCGGCCGCTCACTCTCAGCTGCACTAGGCAGCTCCCCTTGTGGTTATTATTTAGTTTCTACACTATGAATATACTACTTTAAATATATTATCACAAGTCATAGCTTAAACTTTTCAGTCGATGTCGAACAGATTTGACAAAACTCAGCCAGTATTGCTAAAAATATCGGTCTTTTGTCACATTTTTAGCTATTCGACTCATTTCTGCGGATGTTCTTATTATTCGACAAAGGGATTTCGGTTTTTTCCTCGAATCTTTAATACCGAAATGAAAAACTGGGGGACTTAATGAAATGCTGCCAATTACGGATAACCGATTGCTTAGCTTCCTGACTAGTGAAAAAGAAAATCTGATAGCCGACTGGACCGATAATATAATCGTTTCAGAAGATGATCCATATAAAGAAAAAATAAGTAAGAACGCAGAGAGAATGTATGAAGTCATTCTCTCGGTTTTTTCTAAGACAAACGAAGAATTGGAAGAGCATATCCAAGAGCTTGCTTTTATAGTCGGAGAGGAACGGGTACGGGCAGACATTAACATTGGCGATTTTGTCTATAATGTCAATTCCGGACGCTCCGTGGTATACAAACATCTCCATAAATTGAATATGGAATGGACTGAAATGCAAGAGGCCATCAACCGGATCAATTACTGTTTTGATACCTTTTTGTATTACGCTGTATCTTATTATAATGAACAGAAAAATAAGATCATCGAGGAAAAGAACCAGTTCATTGATTCTACACATAAAGACAGACTGACGCTTCTCGGCCAAATGACGTCTAGCTTCATCCATGAATTCCGCAATCCATTAACTTCGATTCAGGGCTTCATCCAGCTCCTGAGATCTGAACATCAAGATATGAAGTATCTCGATATCATCTCAAGCGAACTTGAACAACTGAATTTCCGGATTTCCCAATTCCTGTTGCTGTCAAAAAAAGAGTTGATTGGAAAAGAAAAGACTGTTTTCTCACTGAATAAGATGATTGATGAAGTTCTAAACTTCCTTTATCCCAGCATTCTTGACACGAATGTCCGGATCATCAAGGAAGTAGCCGAAGATATGGAGTTGTACGGCTATGCGGATGAAATCAGGCAAGTCCTGATCAACATCATCTTCAATGCAATTGATGTATTGAGCCAGTATCGTGATGATCCGAAAATCGAAATCAAAGGATTTTTCGTGAATGATACCCATATCAAAATAGAAATTTCAAATAATGGGCCAGTCATTCCTGACCATTTGTTAAAGACGATTTTTGAGCCTTTCGTTACAACCAAGACACTTGGTACCGGACTTGGATTGTTCGTCTGCCGGGAAATCATCGAAAAGCATAAAGGCATACTTGCCTGTTCATCAGAACCGGACAAAACGTCTTTCATCATGCTTCTGCCTTTAACAAGGATCGAAATCTAAAATATCTATCAGAATAATGAGACCCCGCCTGAATTGGCGGGGTCTTTACTTCTTTATTTAAAAGATTCAAGCGACCGGTCTTCCGCTACTTTTCTTACCTTGCTCTTCTCCGGAAGCAATGCATGTTTTTTTTCAGACTCAGCAACGATGACTGCACAAGCCGCATCTCCTGTAATATTGACAGCAGTACGGGCCATATCGAGTAAACGGTCGATGCCTAGAATCAGGCCGATTCCTTCAACAGGCAGGCCAACAGACTGTAGAACCATTGCCAGCATGATCAGGCCCACACCTGGAACACCTGCAGTCCCGATACTCGCAAGGACAGCTGTCAATACAACCGTCAGCAGTTCCGCCATTGTCAGGTCTACACCGTATACTTGGGCTATGAAGATGGTAGCTACACCCTGCATGATGGCCGTGCCGTCCATGTTGATTGTCGCTCCAAGCGGCTGCACGAAGCTACTGACAGATTTAGGGACACCAAGATTTTTCTGTGCTGTTTCCATTGATATTGGCAGTGTTGCATTACTGCTTGATGTACTGAAGGCCACTCCCATTGCTGGTGAGAATCCTTTGAAAAACTTGAAAGGATTCATCTTCCCCATGAAGTACACTGTCGATCCATAGGTCAATAATGCATGGATCAGCAACGCAAGAACAACAACTAACATGTAAACACCCATAGCCTTGATGGCGTCAAGTCCCTGGCTGCCGATAGCCGTTGCGATCAACCCAAAAGTTCCATACGGAGCAAACTTCATGACAAGGCCTACAAGATACATCATGATCTCGTTTCCTTGTTCAACCAGATTTAAAATCCCCTTCGTTTTATCCCCAAGTGCAGTTAACGCAATCCCGATGAATAGCGCAAACACAATAACCTGAAGCATATTGCCAGTTGTCAGTGCTTCAAACGGGTTTGCCGGAATAAGATTTAAAAAGGTTTCGCTTACTGGCGGAGCTTTTTCAGCCTTGAATTCCGCCCCACTCGTATCAAACTGGCCCATCAAGCCAGGCTTTATTAAATGTGCCAGGGCAAGACCAATTATGATTGCTATGGCTGTTGTAGATAAAAAGTAGCTTACAGTCTTAAAGCCTAGCCTGCCGAGTTTTTTTGGGTCGCCTAGTCCAGCAGTTCCAAGAATAATTGAAAATAAGACAATCGGTACGACAAGCATACTGATTAAATTGATGAATATCTTGCCGAGAGGCGTGAATAAGAATTTATCTAAAATAGTGAATAATTCGGGTGAAAAAATGTTGAGAATCAGCCCGGTCATCGCTCCAAGGCCAAGGCCAATCAAAATCTTCGTCGTTAGTTTCATAAGGATCCTCCCAAAAAAAAAGTATAAAAAACAATGTAAAGCTTTTTTCCCTCTTTCGGTTGTCATAAAACCACAAGAAATTAATTGGTCAAAACTACCAGCAGAAGAAAGTGTAAGGAGGTCCATATGTTAACATTGAAGGTTGATCGTGAACTTGAACTTCGAATTTTTGAGCTGCAAGAAGCCGGTGAGTTGTTCAGGCTAGTGGATTCCAACCGCCGCTATTTGAGGAAATGGCTTCCTTGGATTGACGGGATTCAGTATCCTGGACAATTTTCTACGGTGATACAGATGTGGCAGAAAAATCATCAAGAAGGGAGAAGCAGTCATTTTGGAATTCGATACAGGGGAGCCCTTGCAGGGAGTATCAGCCTGCATGCTATTGATTGGAACAACTCTCAGGCAAGCATCGGTTATTATCTATCGGAGAAACTGCAAGGAAGGGGCATAACGGTAAGAACTGTGACAGCGGTATTAAACCATGCTTTTTATGAGCTGGGACTTAACCGAATTGAAATCCGCTGCGGCAAGGACAATCACAAAAGCAAGGCAATCCCGAGGAAGCTTGGCTTTTTCGAGGAGGGTGTCATTCGTGATGGAGAATACTTGAATGGCACCTTTCATGATTTAATCGTTTACGGTCTTCTTGCAAGAGAATGGCATGAAAGGAATGCCCTATATCCTTGATCACTGGTGTTATAAAAATCAGTGGATCGGAAGTTTGATGGTGAATGTTGTTCCTTCAGGACTTGATTCCACATTGATATGGCCATTATGTTCTTCTATGATTTTATAGCAAATCATCAAACCCAGCCCGTTCCCATTCGCCTTGGTTGTAAAAAAAGGCTTACCGATCTTTTTCAAATCCTCTGATGAGATTCCTTTTCCGGAATCTGAGATTGAAATGGTCATCTCCTGGTTTGCCTTAGAGGCAGCGATCGTAATTTCACCTGGCAAATCCATTGCATCAATCGCGTTCATCAGAATATTGATCAATACCTGCTTGATTTTATTCCCATCACAAAGAAGCGTCCCGTCTTCCAACGTGGATGGCTTGGTTATCTCAACACACTTTTTTGCCGCCTCAGCCATTAAAAGAGTAATAGCATGGTCGATCAATTCATTCATATCAAAGGATTTAAAATCAGATTTATGCGGCTTGGCCATAAGCATAAGCTCTTTTGAAACAGCCTCCATCCGCTTTATTTCATCTTCCATGATCGCTAAATAATTGTGGTTCAATTCTTTGCCGGACTTCATAAGCTGGATAAAGCCTTTTAGGCTTGTCAAAGGATTCTTGATTTCGTGCGCAATACCTGCGGCTAGCTGTCCGACAACGTTTAATTTTTCATACTCCAGAATAAAATGCTCTGCCTTGATTTTTGCAGAAACATCACTTGTAACCGAAAACAGTTCAAATGGTTCATTTGTATCGGGATGTCTTATAACGGATATCCGTGAGTTCACCCATATGTATACTCCGTCTTTTCGCTTAATGCGGTATGTCAGGCTGCAAACTTCCTGAGACTCAGGCATGGAAGTACTCAATGTTCTTTTATAATCTTCTGCATGGACAAATAAAGTGTACAGCCTTCCGACTAATTCAGATGGCTCAAAACCGAGCATAGATTGAACAGATGGCGAAACATATTTAATAAGTCCATCCGGTGTTCTTTTACAAATAAAATCCATGGATGGTTCTACCCAAATCTTCTCGTCTGTCTTTTCGACTTTATGTAACTTCCTTTCCAAACTGGATAAAAGAATACTCATACACAGCCTCCTCTTTGTAAGAATTTTACTGAATATTTAAACTAATTTCAAATTATAATTGTTAAATTAAACACAAAAAGTATATTATTTCCATTGGGAAATTTTTGTGATGCATAGGACTAACACTAATTTGTTAAAAACTGAATTTTCCAATATAATTAAACATAAACTTCATACTTTATGTGTCCGTTTCATACATTGATATCAAACCGTATTTATGTTCCCCTTAAATATTCTCGATATGGTATAATAAAATTTAATTGATAAAGCTGAGGTGGTATGATGGGGCAATCTATCGTATCAAGAATTTAACAGCTGCAGGCGCGGAAGGAACAGCATAACAGGATTTCGGCCCTGGCTGATCCAGCCGCACGGAATGGGCCGTTAGATTTCTTGAAGAATTGATTCATGACTCTTTACGCATTGATTGAGATTGTTCGTAATTGTTGATTCATTCGTATTGAAGAACTTCTCAAGTGAAAAAGCGCAAATTAGTTATGAGAGCATTATAGGTTAAAAAATGAACTTGATCATTTAAATTAAAGTCTGTGCAGCAGGCTTAATTTTCAGTTTACTGGGAGGTGACTCCTTACCCGCTAATCCGCGGGCTAAGGGAACTTATTTGGACATATTTAACTTGGTTTGGATAGCCATTTTAATTGCTTTAACGGCATTTTTTGTCGTATCAGAATTTGCGATTGTTAAAGTGAGAAGTTCCAGGATCGACCAATTAATAGAGGAAGGCAGCAGAAAAGCTGTGCTTGCAAAAAGAGTCATTTCCAATCTGGATGAGTACCTTTCTGCCTGCCAGCTGGGCATAACGATTACTGCTCTGGCAATCGGCTGGCTTGGAGAGCCGGCAATTGCCGATTTGCTAAAACCATTGTTCAACAGCCTGGCTATTTCTGAATCAGCCGGACATGTCTTTTCAGTGGGGATTGCATTTGCGACCATCACATTCCTTCATGTCGTAGTCGGAGAGCTGGCCCCTAAGACATTAGCAATCCAAAAAGCAGAATGGGTTTCGCTGAATACAGCTGGTCCGCTGATCTTATTCTACAAGATCATGTACCCGTTCATCTGGTTATTGAATGGATCTGCCCGTCTTGCTGTTGGCCTTGTCGGTCTTAAGCCTGCCTCTGAAAATGATTTGGCTCATTCTGAGGAAGAACTTCGCATTATACTTTCTGAAAGCTTTAAAAGTGGTGAAATCAACCAGTCAGAGTTTAAGTATGTAAATAAAATCTTCGAATTCGACAACCGGATCGCCAAGGAAATCATGGTACCCCGCACGGAAATTATTTCGTTGTCAATCGAAGATACTCTGGAGAACTTCCTCCAGATAGTGAAGGAAGAGAAATTCACCCGTTATCCTGTCATCGATGGAGACAAGGACCATATTGTCGGGCTCGTCAATATAAAGGAAGTCATGACTGATCTAATCCATGACCAAGGCCGGGGCAAAAAAGAAATAGAATCATATATTCGGCCCATCATCCGGGTCATTGACAGCATCCCTATTCACGATTTGCTTGTCAAGATGCAGAAAGATCGTATACACATGGCGATCCTGATGGATGAATATGGCGGCACGTCCGGCCTCGTAACAGTAGAAGATATCCTTGAAGAAATTGTCGGAGAAATCCGCGACGAGTTCGATATGGATGAAGTGCCGATGATTCGCAAAGTCCAGGAAAGCCATTATATCATTGATGCCAAACTGCTAGTCAGTGAGGTAAATGAACTTCTTGGATTAGATATCAACGATGAAGATGTCGATACAATCGGCGGCTGGATGCTTACCGAAAATTACGAGGTTAAGCAGGGCGACGTCGTCAGTTTTGGTTCATTCCATTTCAAGATCACCGAAATGGAAGAGCACCACATTAAATATATTGAAGTAATGAAACAACCTGAAATCGAAAAGACAGCAGACAGTTTTTTTATGAACAAAACTGAAGTTGTTTCATAAGCAATCCATCTGTTGCTTCTAACAAGCAAAACCCAGGCAGGTCTTCCCTGCCTGGGTTTTTTGCGGCTTTGTTTTAAAGCTTCCAATTCTGGACATCATCTGCTTCGATGATACCCAATACTACATCATCTACGTCCGGGTCTGTCAATACCTTATCCCTGACCCTGAACTTGATATCATCTGCATCAGCAAGGGTCAGCCCCTTGCGCAGCTCCAGATAGCTCTCGACATGGTACTGCCTTCCCTCCTGGACAATCCTTAATGTATTGATATCAATGACATCTGGATCTGACAGGAGAAGCCTGGCTATACGATCCTCAACTACCTTAGGTGCTGCTACACCAATGAGACCTACCGTGTTCTCAAACCCGATTTTCAAGGCGATCCCGATCAGCAGGATTCCAATCAGCAAGGTTCCAATTCCATCAAGCAAATAAAATCCTGTAACATGCGCCATGACAATCGAAACCAATGCCAACAGGGCACCAAATGTCGCAATCAAATCTTCATAGAAGACCAATCTTGTAGGCGGTGCTGCAAGGCTTACATTCTTAAAGGCATTTGGTACAATACCAAAGCCCTTTGCGTTGCTTCTCGTTTCATGTGCAATCTCTTTCATGGCCTTGACCAGAATTGCTCCATCAACAAGTACTGCAATCGTCATGATTATGACATTTAGCCACATATTGGAAGAAGCTTTTGGGTGCTGGATCAACTCCCACCCTTTAATGACTGTTTCATAAGCCATAATGGAAATGATGATAACCGCTACCAGTACAAATAAGTTCACAACCCGCCCGAAACCGGTCGGAAATCGTTTTGTTGCTTCTTTTTCAGAAATGGCACTGCCGATGAAAACAAAGAATTGATTCAATGCATCCGCAACTGAATGAAGTGTCGTCGCCAGCATCGTGCCGCTTCCGCTGATCACTGCAGCAACCCCTTTGATTACTGCGAGGAATGTATTCCCAACCGCAGCAATACCGGAAGATTTATTTCCTCTTTTAAAAAATTCAACCATCGATGACATTTCTCCACCCGCTTTACTAGTTAAATATATTTTCCTTTACCTTTTCACATTTCCTTTAATTTTAAACATTTATTATCAGGAATTGGAGGAGCCAATTGAGTAGGGATATACAAAAAAACCTTCAGGACTATATCCTGAAGGGTTTTATGAGAAAATTCATGTTCTGCTCTTAGAAGCTTCCCCGACTCTTTTATTATAGGCATTCCATTTCTGTTTCGCATTGATCCATATGTCTTCTGCTAGAAGTTCGATTCCGATGGCCGTGAGTGAGAAGATATCAGCGTAGTGCTTTTTCACTTCCCATTTCAATTCGTGCTTCCCGCAAATGCTGTATTTGTTCACTTCTTCCATTTCCTTGCTGAGCAAAGCTAGCTGCTGAGTTTTTTCTTGTTCAGGAAGAGCGACGATTTCATCGATTTTTTCGATATATTCAAGTGATTTGGCGATTTTTTCGTTCACCTCATCATGAGTCTTCCTGTCTACCAGGTCATATTTCAGTTTAAAGGCATTGAGGTTCCTGGCAGATTCATAGGTTGATCGAACAATTTCATCCCTGGTCATATAATCTGTTTCAAAGCTGAGCATATATTTCCATGATGGCTGGGTGATAGCCTTTCGATGGTCTTCGATACTATGGCAAAACTTCTTATAACCGTATTTTTCCGGATTTTCGAATGCCGGACTTGCCGGGTCCAGGAATGGTGCCAGTGGCGCAACAAAGTATGATAATCGTTTATCCCCGCCACATGCATTATGAATTTCTTCACAGAAATCAACATTATCGAGCGCACTTTGATAATCCTGATGCGGGATGCCAACCATGAAAAATATATCGATCTTCTTGCAGCTATGCTTTAATGCTGCCTGCAGTGTTTCGATCACTTTCGCATTTGTGCAATTGAATTTGCCATTATAACGGCGAATTTTTTCGTCATGTGTTTCTAGTGTCAGTTCAACGCTGTACTTCGGTACAACCTTCTCAATTTTTTCAAAAAACTCCTCGTTCGCATATTGGAATAATTCAAATACCAGCTCATTCTTTAAGTTGATTTTGCTGAGCCTTTCAAAGAACTCATCCACATATGCCTTCCCCGCCTGCCGGATATCATGAAGAATGAAAATCGGTGCCCTGCTGAAGCGCTGGATAAAAACAATGTCCTCTACCAGTTTTTCAGGTGAGCGTTTTGCCAGCACTTTACGGTTGCAGTTATCCTTGTATGATTGCTTTGAGCCCCCGCAAATCAAACATCCCTGGGTGCAGCCCTTCGCCGTGAGTATGGCAGTATTCGGATATTGAAGCCAGCCGTTATATGGCAATGGGTCAAGGAAATTTTTATACTTGAAGACCGACTTGATCGTATACCGGTATCCAGGAATATCAAATTCATCCAGGCTGTCAGGGACATGGCTTAATGGATTGTAAACAGGATTGTCTCCATCCTTCCATGTAAGGTTCGGAATGCCGCCAAGGTGATGAGTTCCATTCTTAAAATGGTTGATCAAAAGGAGCATCAGCTTTTCGGTTGAATCACCCCGCATGACAAAGTCGATGAATGGATACTCTATTAACTCTTTATGATAATAAGTTGCGGAAAGGCCTCCAAAAATCATCGGTGTTTCCGGATGAAGCTTCTTAACAATTTTCGCAAGTTCAATACTTCCATGAGCGTGCGGCAGCCAATGAAGATCAATTCCAAATGCACGCGTCTTGATTCTTTTCAATTTCTTTTCCACATCAAAGTTTTCATCCATCAGCATTCGATTGGCGATATTTATGATCTTCACGCGGAGGCCATGGCGTTCTAAATATTCCGCAATGCTTGTCAGGCCAATCGGATACATTTCGAATACAGGAGATGACGGGACGACGTCACTGATCGGTCCTGCCAGAAGCGCATTTTTCCGGAAGTCGTAAACACTTGGTGCATGAAGAAGGACTAGATCGTATTTCAAAGGACTCACCTCGAATAAAATATATACTATTAATCTGCCTAATAAAGGCAATGTATGATTACACCTTAATCATAACTCCCGATCAGTTCTTCCAAGTCCTGCAAAGTGCAATTTTTTGTGAACAGCTGAACATAATACGAATATTAACAGCCGGAAACCCTTGATAAATAAAGGGATTTCGAGTTTATGAAAGTTTTGTGGATGGATTGTGATCTATGTAAAAAAAAAGACTGCGATATCGCAATCTTTGGATACATTATTTTTCCTGCTGGACCATGAGGATTTCTTCCTCGACTCTGCCCAATTTTAACAGATGGGAATCAAGGCGTTTGTGGATCGTGCTGAATTCTGAGTTGTTTTTGATTTCTGCCTTGTTCAGTAATTCTTTTAACATATTTTCAATCTTGGCGCTTTGCATTTCTTCCATTCTTTCAAGAGCGTCCTTGATATCTGTTATATCGATCTGGTTTGATGTTACGCGATGTTCAATACTGTCGACTTTCTCTAGACGTTCGAGCCTTTTCTCAATGCTTTCGGCTCTTTTATGCAATGAATCAATTGAACTTTCAATCCCTTTTATCAGATTAATGATTTCAGATAATCCTTCCATTTTGCATGGCTCCCCTTTATTTGGCTTAAGATTATTTTATCATCATTAATCACATCGATATGTTACAAAACTGGTAACAAAGCCGGCATTTGTTTTCATTTTAGCCACATTTCAAGATTACTTGATCCGCAGGTCCATGATTGCTTTTTCAGCGCTTCGACTGGACATATTGATAGAATTCCAGCGCTCTTCTGAAGCCATGAATTCCCGCTTCCTTTGCAGCAGCAACTCAGAGAGACCAGGATGGCCAGGATTAAGCTTATAAAGCTCCACCAGTCCTTCCACCCCTTCATAAGACAGCGAATTCAAATAATGAATATCGATTTTCCCGGTTTCTGAGTATCGCTCCAGATTTCGGTCAACAACATACTGATCAAGCTGGATCGTGTTGATTATTGTATAAAATATGATCGCAGAAATGATGTAAAAGCGAACAAGAGAGAGCCTTTCCATCCATATCCTCATAAAGGAGTAGCATAAAATCACAAGCAGGAAAACCATGAATGAATGTGCCAGTACCCTGGCAAAGGTAAATCCATAAGCCTCTTCATACATAAGCAGGCGTAAAAATGCTGAATACAGCATCACTCCGCTGAATGTAACGAGCAGGGAAAGAAGGGAACGAATGGCCAGTGTCAAAAATTTAGATGTTTTATCAACATACGAAACAATCGTAGAAATGATCAACAAATTCAGCATCGTTACAAAAAGAAGTTCAAAGAATCCTCTTCGCGCAAATTCAGCATACGTAAATCCAGCCTTTAATGTTTCACTGAAAAAGTATTGAAATTGTACTGCTACAAATAAAAGGTAAACAATATTCAATAAAGTGAGCACGGTCAAACTGATCACACTATCCCATGATATCCTTCCAGTTGGCTTAGGGTCTTCGGCCGGCACCTGCTGTTTAGTCCTAAGCACCTGAAGCAGACCAAAGATAGCCAATGTGTAAATGGCGACTGCAATCGTCCGCAGCACTTGCTCTTCTATCTTCAATCCCAAAAGCCATCGAGGAAAAGCACCCAGAAGGTTTCCGAATTGCTGGTCAGCAGAGACAAGCAGGTTGACGATCACAAACAATAGCGGCAATGAAATACCCACGCCAATCAGTACTTTTCGAATCGTTGCACTCTTGTTTTCTTCAAGTCCTCTGACAGAAAATTTAGCGACATGTATTAAGAACCTGTAGACATAGGCTAATGCTGCACCTACTGTCAAAAAGAGCTTTTGGATGAACGGCCACCTGTGCCACTGATTATGAAGCGGATAGGTAACAAGCACCAGTTGAATGAGGACCATTACTGGAATCACCAGAAAGTTCAACATATATAAAATCATATTCGAATGGAGGAAAAAGCTGGTGGACAGCAGCCATATGGAAGCAACCATCAATAGTCCCAGCTTTTTATTTGTAAAAGTAAATGAACGGTACCTCCAGAAAAACACAGCATAGAATGCTGTAATAAACACGGGATATGACAAGCCAATGAGCCCATGCAAGAAAGATCTTTCGGCCAGGATTCCCAGAGCAAGACAGACCAGGAAAAATACTCCGTCGCCTTTTTCCAATTTCAAAGTCATTATTATCTCCCCTTCCACCTAGAATAACTAGGTAGTTATTCAAAAAAATATACCTTTTAATTCTATATGCATAGAAATTCGATGTAGTAGACTAAAAAAATCAGATGGAAGCTTTTTTCCCCCATCTATATCCAATCCAACAAATTGGATACAATAACGCTGTAAAAAGGATACAAATAAAAATGAATGCTGGGCTCAGCAGCGGCTGGAACCAGTCATGTGGTATCAGATTGAGCAACGTCAGGTTCATGAGAATGATATTCGGCAAGATGGACAGGATAAACGTCTTTTTCATCAATCTTCTCCCCTTGTGCCCAAATCCTTTGCCAATCTCATACCCAAGCAGTGCCCAAAAGAAGAGATAAAGAAAGATGATCACAGCAGGTATGGAAGTAAGGCTTTGCCATGCCATGTCAATAAAAGGGAAATCAAAAAGATTATGTACAAGGGTCAGGATGATGCCACCAGCAAAGAAAAACAGATTAGCACAAATGAAAACCCATTGAGTTTTCCTTGGTGTCGTCGATAGTTCTTCACGCCAGCTTTCGGCAATTTCTTCTGGCGTCCCCAATCTTGAATGAATTTCCGAGTTAATAGCCGACTCTTCGCTATCCATGTCCTGAAACTCTTCAAGCATTTCGGTAATATGGAGCTCGTATTCAGCTAAAATTTGTTCTTTGTCTGCATGCTTCCCTAAGTGCCTATCAAGCTCCGCGAGGAATTCAGTCTTTAACTGGATCATTTTTCGTTCTCCTGATCACCTTGTTCATGACATTGACGAAGTGCTGCCACTCTTCCGTTTTCTCTATTAGGACTGCTCTGCCTTCATCCGTAATCCGGTAATATTTCCTTGCCGGGCCTTTTTCCTGCTCCTGCCAATAAAATTCAATGTATTCCTGCTTTTCAAGTTTATGCAATGCTGGATAAAGCGTTCCTTCTTTTACCTGCAGACTATGGTCACTACGCTTATCCAATTCTTTCACCAGCTCATAACCATACATATCCCGTTCATTCAGCAGCTGTAGCAACACTAGGGATGTGCTCCCTTTTAAAAGTTCCCGATTAAACATCCTATCACCTACCTAGTAATAAAAGGTACCTAACGGCATCATAATATAAAATGGTTGAATTTGCAAATAAACATTCAAAAAGCAGGCTGCATTTTTTTGCAAGCCTGCTTTTCAAATGGATTAATTGCTACCGGATGTTGCCTTCAGTCCGATGATTCCCACAAGAATGAAGCCTACAAACATCAGCCTCAGAAGATTGCGCGGTTCCCCAAACAAGACAATCCCTAGTATGACTGCCCCTGCAGCTCCAATACCTGTCCAGATTGCATATGCGGTGCCAATCGGCAATGTTTTAACCGCCATCGAAAGAAAATAAAAGCTGACCGCCATTCCTGCCAGAGTAATCAAAGATGGAACTGCCTTGGTGAAACCTTCTGTATACTTCAGGCCAATGGCCCAGACGACTTCAAATATGCCGGCAATAACTAAATAAAACCAAGCCATATTTCTTCCTCCCCTTTCATTTTAAAGCTCAGGCGACGGAGCTAGAATAAAAAAACCCGGGAGATATCCATAGATATCTCCCGGGTTTTTATCCCTCCGTGTACACAGGCATTCCTGTGCGCCCTCTCTCGGACCAGTCCAGCAAAGCTGCGGAACCCTAGAGGACTTTTGCTAATAAGAATAGTAACATATTCGAGGCAGTCAGTCAAAGGGCCATCAGCTTTCCTGAAGCTCCCTGTTCATCATTGTTTCATATTCATTGTATGGCAATGGCGGTGAATAGTAATATCCCTGCACTTCCTGGCATCCCAGTGATTTTAACAGGTCAATTTGCGATTCCGTTTCAACCCCTTCGGCAATCACTTTTAACTTCAGGTTATTTGCCATCGAGACAATCGTAGAGATGATTTCGCGGTTTTCCTGTGAATGCGAAATGAAGCTCTGGTCAATTTTCAAGCGATCGACTGAAAGCTTACTTAAATAACTCAACGAGCTGTACCCCGTGCCAAAATCATCAATGCTGACCTCGATTCCAATTTCCCTTAATGCCTGGAGCTGCTCATTGATGCTGTCTTCCTTCTTGATCATAATACTTTCAGTTACTTCAATTTCGATCAATTCACCATAAAGTCCATATTCTTTCAGTGTATGCTGCATGAACTTCACGAAATCTTCCTGGTAAAAATGGATGATCGAGATATTGATGGAAGTGCGCGGAACTTCAAAACCTCGGCTCTTCCATGCGACAAGCTGGCTGAACACTTTCCTGATGATCAGTCTTTCAAGAGGGACGATCAAGTTTGCTTCCTCTGCAATCGGGATGAACACGCCAGGAGGAATCATTCCATGGCGAGGGTGCTTCCACCTTGCCAGCGCTTCGGCCCCGGTTATCGCATTTGTTGCTGCATTGTATTTAGGCTGGTAAAAAACAGTGAGAGAATCGCTATTAATCGCGTTCCGCAATTCATTTTCAAGCTCGAACTTATTCAGGTTGTTGTCCACCATGCTTTGGTCAAAAAATTGGAAGTGGTTAGCGCCGTTTTCTTTTGCTTTATACATTGCCATATCAGCATACTTCAGCATCAGTTCAAGATTATTCGTATCTTCTGGATACCTTGAGATTCCAATACTCGCTGTGATCAGGAATTCCATCCCCTCCGCAAATAGCGGACTCTGGAAAGCGTGTACAACCTCCCTGGCGACCCATTCCGGCTTGTTTCCTCCAGTCACAAGAATCGCGAATTCATCTCCTCCAATTCTGGCAATAAGGCAATCCTCCGGCACAACTTCGGCAAGCTTCCTGCCGATTTGCACCAAAATCTTATCACCAAATGAATGGCCAAAGGTATCATTAATTCTTTTAAAGCGATCGAAATCAAGGTATATCAAGGAAAACTCTTCGTCATTGATAAATTGCGCTGCCATTACTTTCTCCAAATTACGTCTATTAGGCAAATTAGTCAATTCATCATGATAAGCGAGATACTCAATCATTTTGTCTGCCTTCTTCTGTTCTGTTATGTCCCTGACGATTCCAAAGACTCCCACCGTTATATTTTTGACGATGATCCTCACGGCTGTAATTCTTACATCCGCGTAAGTTGAGTCCGCTCTTTTCAGTGTGGTTTCAATCAATTTTGTTTCACCGCTGAGCACTTTCATGAAGTATTTCCTTATTTTCTTTTCTTCCTCGCTGCCCCCTATCAGATCGATGAAATGTAGGCCAACCAATTCATTATCCGTATAGCCAGTCAGCTCTACTGCCTCTTTATTGACACTTAAAATATATCCCTGCAAGTCAACCCTGAATACAGAATCAGGGTTATGGGTGAACAAAGATAAATGAGACTGGACGTTCTTCATGATCAGTTTTTCGCCAAAAAGGTCTGGGACGAGGATGAATAATAAGTTAGCAAAAGCCATATAAACGAATGGCGCGAGGAAAGAAAGTATGCCGCTCCCATCCTTTACGGCCATCATTGAAGTCAGGACGATATACGGAATACCTGCCAATGCCATGCCGCCAAGAACACTGCCTGCGTACTTATACTTTTTTACAAACTCATAAATATCCTCATTTGTAATCTGCATTAAAAAACGGATAAGCGAAAATGAAGTGACCAAGACCATTAATAATGACATAATCGATAAAACTGGCTGGATCTCGATTGCATCCCTGAAGATTATATAAAAAGCAGTATATTCAGCTGCCATGATACTGACAGCGATTAATAAACTTGTGAATACATACTGTGGAGTATTGCCTATATCCCTTTGAGCCAGACTAAAGGCCGCGTAAGACCCCACTCCACAAATACCAAAGAAAATCAGAAAAAAAGCATAAAAATTGCTCGTTGAAAATGGGACTCCTGCGGAAATAATCACAAATAAATGCGTAAGCAAAAATGTAAGAGCCAAAAGAAGAGAATACAGGACTTTTTTGCGTTTTTTTCGATATACAGTCTTTTTGATTTGCCTGCTGAATTCAACTGCCATGATTGAAGAAATGATTAAAAAAACGATGGTTAAAGCTATATTATTCAAATCAAATATGTACATATGGGGAATATCCATACTGCCCCTCGTTTCTGTCTGTTTTTTGCTTTCGTGGATTAGAAGCTGAGATTTGCCAGTTATTTCACCGACAACTTTCGCTAGAATGGATGAAGCTTTCTAAATATTATACAATATTCATCCAGATAATTGACGTAGTACGAGATTTATTTTCAAAATATTCAAATATAATCCATGCCATTCATAAAGAAAATTTAATATAATATAAGTAGAAGCAATTCCACTTTCAATCACGTAATGGCCCCTACTTACCTCACCCTGTTCGTCTCTTCCCAAATAAGCATAATTGGACAGACTCTTTTGATAATATCGGCATAACCGAATATTTATTAAGCACAATACGTGTATAAGCCTCTAAAAATATATTAAAAAGCCCCTGACGATTAATTATGAAATAAGGCGTTTTGCCGCCTTGGATAGGAGGGGATTAAAAATGCAATCGGAGGAAAACAGGAGGAATATCAGAAGCTTATTTTCTGAATCAGCCATCCTAAGGACCGCAGCTGCAATCAACTGGCCCATCATCGGTTACCTGCTTGATCTTAACCTGGATTTACTCCCTTACTTAACTGTAGCAGGTTCCGTTGGAGGATTGGCTTTATATGGTCTTTTAGCTGCAAGAAAGCGAATAGTGCCAGAAGAAGCCAATAAGAACTGGCCAATCATTGAGACAAGCGTTGACGATATAAAAAAGGCAGTCCGTATATATTCGGATCAGCTTCCGAAGGGGGTGTACCGAACCATACTCGTAAAGGAAGATAATAGGATCGATGCTGAACAGCTTGCCCCAATCCTGAAAGGGATTCCATCACAAAACTTTTACATGTCTAAGGAAACATACGATATTTTCACTGAAGAAGAAAAAAATCTTGCTTTAACAATTGATAAAGTCCAAAAGGCAGTAGATCTTTATGTTAAAGAGCATAAGCAATACCCCGTACTCCCCTATGACCCTCTGCACAGAGTGAATTATTATCAGCTGCTGAAAGCCCACTGCCTTGATACCCAACCGGAGATAGAGCTATATATCACCAATTACGATGGTTTGATAACACATAAAAAACCAGAGCAAAACAGCATCGGGAATTAAAATAAAATGCTGATTAAGTAAATGCCAAGGAGCAGAAAAATCACAAAGATAACCCCAGTGGAAACTTTTATCAAAGTACTGGCTGAAGCAAAAGTTTGATTGTTGATATTTTTCCGCACCGAGAAATAATGTGTGGTCGCGAAGAAGAGAATGACGAAACCAATCACCAAAGAAAAGATGCTGATCAAAACAGCAATTGTGTCAGCGGCCTTGCTTGCAAAGCTAATATTATTGAAGTGCAGACTTGAAGCCAAGAAGCCAATCCCGATTATGGCGATCGATGTCCGGACCCATGCCAGGTATGTTCGTTCATTGGCGAGATGCTGCTGGATATATTTTGATTCTAGTGTTTTATTTTCGTCCATCATACCACCCCCGAATTGCGGATCGTTTATTGCTTTCGCATAAGTATCTTCAATACCGCTTGGAATCGTTGGTTCTTGCCCGCAAAATCCTCAACATTAGTTTATCACCCGGGCCGGACAATTCCTCTTCATTTGCTCATCATCAAGCTTTATGATTCCTCGTTGTTGGGGAACGTTATTCGTCACAATGATGAAACAGGTTATATCGCATAAAACACGGCTGAATTCCCAGCCGTGTTGCTCTTCATAAGTTATAATAAATACAGGAGGCTGATCAATTTGGAAGATAAGAAAAATAACTCTCCTGAAATGGAGTTGGATGAGGAAACTTTATTCATGGTCTCACAGACGTTCAAGGCCCTCTCAGACCCGACACGGCTCAGGATTCTCCATCTGCTGTTCCAGGGAGAACATTCGGTCAATGAGATTGCTGAAAAACTCTCTTTGCTGCAATCAACTGTTTCACATCAGCTGCGCTTTTTAAAAAACCTCAGGCTCGTCAAATTCAGGAGAGAGGGAACAACACTTTATTACACACACGATGATGAACATGTCATCGACCTTTTAAAGCAAAGCATAGAACATGCCAGCCATCATTGAGTTTTACCAATGTCATTGTCTGGCATGTCTTAAGCTTGTGAAAGAATGTTTAAAAAAGTTACTGCTACTCACTAATTGCACGGCCCATGTGCACAAGGGCAGCCATGCTCTTCCCCTTCTACTTGCAGCGTACTGTGGTCAATCCCAAACTTGTCGTGCAAGAGCCTTTGTGCTTTATGCAATACTCGGTCATGTGCTCCTTCCCCTTCGACAGCAATATGGCCGCTAAGCATGAAAACACCTGATGTGATGGACCAAACATGGACATCGTGTACATCCTTCACCTCGGGAATCTTCAGTATTTCATCTTTCACTTCATCCAGTTTTACCTGCTCTGGTGCCCCTTCCATTAACACGTGGAAGCTTTCCTTTGTCACCCTCCAGCCACTTATGATGATCAGGATTGCCACTGCGACGCTTGCAATCGGATCGGCGAGTCCCCAGCCAAAGAAGTAAATCAGCAATGCTGCAGTGATGGCACCTACTGAACCCAGCATGTCACCTATTACATGGAGGAACGCACTTCTTACGTTTAGGTTCTCATCTTTGTCCCCACTCATTAAAATCCATGCCGCGACGATATTGACAAGCAATCCGATGACCGAGATTGTCAGCATCCCAAGGCTTTGAACCTCTGGAGGATCTGTGAAGCGCTGATACGCTTCCACAAAGATATAAATGGAAATGACAATCAAGGTCAGCCCATTGAGTGCAGCTGCAATGATTTCAAAACGCTTGAACCCATATGTCTTGCTTTGGGTAGCGTTTTTTTCACCAAGCTTCATCGCGAACAAGCTCAACCCAAGCGCGGCTGCATCGCTCAGCATATGGCCTGCATCCGAAAGCAGGGCAAGGCTGTTAGTGATGACCCCGCCAATTACCTCCACAACCATGAATGTGGCGATTAGAAGGAATGCCCAGAATAAAGCCTTTTTATTGTTTGTATGGCTATGGCTATGGCCATGTGCATGCCCATGTGAATGGTTATGCCCCATATGTCCGCCTCCCTTGTTTATATATGAATATATGCTCATATATATAATTATGCCTGACTATTGAGTTTGGTTCAATAAAAAGCTTGTCTATATTTTAAATACCTTATTATTATGGTTTTTACACAAAAAAAAATTAAACCGCTGAAAAACAGCGGTTTTGGTTTTAGCTTTATAAATATTTGCGGTGAATCCCTTTTCCATCATATGTGTACAGCATCGCCCTGCTTTCAACGATGGTTTCGATATGGCATTTCCTGCCCCAGAGCTGATGGACATATGGAAGGACTTTTTCAAGGTACTTAATGTCCAGCTCTATTCCCTCAAAGCCGTGAGTTATATATAATTCACCATTCTTCAGGTAATCGCCGTCTGTTACAGTCAAATACGGGAAGCCTCCATTGACTCTCATGCTGACAAGCTGGTCGCGAACTTGTTCCCACGCTTTATCGACAACTTTGTATTCACGCCCTTGCTTTTGGAAAAGATACATATCTTCGCGCATGACCAGATCCTTCGTCAAGTAGTTTCGTAAAAATGAGATATCCGATTCGATTTCGCGGACTTCAAACATTTTTTCCCGGCCTGAACCAGGCTTAACTCCGCGCCGTTTCATTTCATCAGTTGGATTATTATAGCGGTCTTCAATATCTTCAAAAATTTTGATTCCTAAATAATAAGGATTAATACCAGTCTTAGATGGCTGTACGACCCCGGCATTCAATTTCGCAAATTCGATTGATTCCCCGCTAGTCAAGTCCATCTCCCTGAGAATTCGTTGGTGCCAGTAAGAAGCCCAGCCTTCATTCATGATTTTCGTTTCAAGCTGCGGCCAAAAATAGAGCATTTCCTCACGCATCATCGTCAATATATCCCGCTGCCAGTCCTCAAGCTCACGGCTATAACTCTCAATGAACAATAGTAAATCTTTCTCCGGGCGCGGCGGAAATTTCTTTTTGTTGTTTTTGTCTTTTGCTTCAGTCTTTTTTGAATCAAGATTCCAGAGATCATCATATGGGGTTGCTGCGGACATTGGCTCATCTTCTTCATCCTCATCCTCAATTGACCATGCAAGCTTCGGTCTCATCAGTGAAGGATCGATATGCTCTTCTATAGCCAGCACCGCATCAAGGAATGATTCAACCTTTTGCTTTCCATGCTGTATTTCATATTTGCGGATCCTCTCCGCTGTTGCTGCCATGCTTTCAACCATATCCCGCTTCGTATTCTGGAAACGGACATTGTTCTTGAAGAAATCACAATGGGCAAGGACATGGGCAACAATCAACTTATTTTGAATCAGCGAATTCGAGTCCAACAGAAAGGCGTAACATGGATTGGAGTTGATAACCAGCTCATAAATTTTTGAGAGGCCCAAGTCATAATGAAGCTTCATTTTATGAAACTGCTTGCCAAAGCTCCAATGAGAAAATCTTGTTGGCATTCCATAGGCACCAAATGTATAGATGATTTCTGCAGGACATATTTCATACCTCATCGGATAAAAGTCCAGTCCAAACCCTTTAGCGATTTCGGTAATTTCAGAAATGGCATATTCCAGTGATTTCTGATCCTCTGACACCATCTCTCCCCCTTTCATCTCTTACAACAATGTATGAGGAAAAAAGGAGAAAGATGAACAGGTTAGAAACTTTACTGCTGGTGTTGTTCAGTCACTGTAAGACTCAATAACCTGTCATTTTTTAAATCATGAGTCACTTGGACCGTCATGATCATTGGTTTACCGTTGACGCTGACCTTGTACTGAAATGAGTCGAGTACCTGCCGATCGTCTATTTGCTTCCTGCCCATATACTTATAATCCTGGACAGCTTCTCCGGGAAAATCCTCCTTGACCACTGCAGTTGCTATCCTGCCATATTTTTCATAATCAGGCCTTTGTGCATGAATATCGACTCTTTGGATGCCCAGTAACAAAAACAACAACACAGCCATTGAGGCAAAATACTTTTTCATGATTACACTCCTTTTGGGCTGCCAGCTTTGTGATTCCCGCCTCGATATGTAGTCATTGCGGTGCGCAATTATACAGGTAAAACTTGAAAGTCCCTGTAAACAGGGTTGTCCAACATTTTCTGAGGAAGTTCCGCCATCAAATCCATATAATATTATCAACTCCTCATAAGGAGGATGGGATATGAACAAAATGGATTACGATCGGGCCTTATATTACACGCACCGATCTCAATGGGATAACCTGCTTATCCTTATGGTCAGGACCGAGGACCAGTTTCTGGCCAAGAAGATAGAACATTTTCTCCACGCTTACAACTTTGAAAAAGATTACACTGTCATTGAAAAACGCCTGTATTCCCTGCTCAGATATATCGACCACGCAAATGAAGCCGCCGGCGATGACTACCTGGAAACCGCTGTAACCGGCTCGATTTAACAAGAGAATTCCACCAAAAAAATAACACGGCCACCTATATTAAGGTGCCGTGTTTATTATTTTTTATGCTGATTTTCACTGGTAATAATTAGTTCCCGTTTCTCTCTGTACCGCTCCCCATGATCAGGCAATCGGGTAATTCTGCACAAGCGGGTGAATGACGATTTCATCAATCAGCATATGTTTTGGCGCGGAAGCCATATAAACAACTGCGTTCGCGATGTCCTCCACCTTCAGCCAATCATGCTTTTCCGGAAGCCCCTGTTTTGATTCAGCAAAATAGGTATCAACCATTCCTGGGTTGATGGTGCCAACACGAATTCCGTATTCCCTGACTTCCTGAGCGAGTGCTCCGCTGAAACCCTGGACAGCGTACTTTGAAGCTGTATAAGCGCTTCCGTTTGGAATGGTATATCTTCCAACATCTGAAGAGATCGTGATGATGGTACCCGATTTACGCTCTTTCATATGAGGAAGAACGGCTTTTGCGCCAAGGAATACACCTTGAACGTTCACTTCAAATAGCTTTCTCCATTCTTCAACCGTTACTTCTTCTGCGAGCTTGAAAAAGCCGATTCCAGCATTGTTGACAAGTACATCAACCTGCCCGAACGCCTCCATTGTTTTTTCAACAAGGTTCTTTACCTGCTGTTCATCGCTGATATCAGTCTGGACGGCAATGACATCAGAAAAACCTTTTTGTTTCATTTCTTCCGCTGTCTGATTGATTTCGTCTGAGCTGCCTGCGATTGCGAGCTTCATTCCCTGCTCAGCCAATTTCACAGCGATTTCCTTGCCGATTCCTCTTGATGCACCTGTGACGATTGCGACTTGTTCTTTTAACATATGATTACTTCCTTTCTTGCTGCAGTTCTGAGGCTGTAATTACTGGTTCTTTGCTGCTTCCATTTTCATTTCAACTTCCTGCATGAAATCCTGCTCGATTTTCTGCAGTTTCTGCTTGCTTTCAGACAGGCTCTTGTCGTTCACACCAAAATAAAACTTGATCTTTGGTTCCGTTCCAGACGGGCGAAGGCACACCCAAGTACCATCCTCGAGATAGTATTTGATAACGTTTGAAGAAGGAAGCTGGATTTTTTCTTCCTCGTTGTTTTCATTCACTCTTACGCCTGTTAAATAATCTTCCACTGCTGTAACTTTCAATTCACCAAGCTGCTTAAGAGGGTCCTGGCGGAAGACTCCGAGGGTTTTCTGTATCAGCTCTGCGCCTTCTTTTCCTTTTAGCGTCAAGGAACGCAGCCCTTCCTGATAATAACCGAATTCTTCATAAACGCTAAGGAGCGCATCGTATAGAGACATGCCCTTCTTTTTGTAATATGCACAAACCTCGACAGCTAGCATTGCAGCCTGGACTGCGTCTTTATCACGGGCAAAATCCCCGATTAAGTATCCATAGCTTTCTTCATAGCCAAACAGGAACTTATACTCCCCTGACTCTTCATATTGCTTGATTTTTTCAGCAATGAACTTGAAGCCTGTCAGGACATCAATGGTCTCGATCCCGAAAGAAGAAGCGATTTTACGTCCAAGTTCTGAAGTAACGATTGTCTTGAATACAGCCCCATTGGCTGGGAGTGTCTGTTTTTCCTGCTTTTGCGTCAGGATATAGTGCAGAAGCAGCGCTCCCGTCTGGTTTCCAGTCAGCACAACATATTCCCCATCTGGGTCTTTTACAGCAATACCAAGACGGTCGGCATCAGGATCTGTAGCAATCAGTACATCTGCATCTATTTTCTTTCCTTCACGGATTGCCAGCTCAAATGCAGCATGCTCCTCCGGATTCGGACTTTTCACCGTTGAAAACTCTGGATCCGGCAGCTCCTGCTCTTTCACGACCGTGACATTCTGGTATTTCAGGTTCGTGAGGATATTGCGTACTGGCATATTGGCAGTACCATGCAATGGTGTGAATACCACCTTTACATCAGCTTCATCTGAGAGTGTCGGATTTTCGGAAATCGTCATCAGCTTCTCAAGATACGCGCGGTCCACTTCGGAACCAATCATCTTGATCAAGCCTTTTTCCTTCAGTTCATGCTCGTCCATGACTTGAATTGACAGTTCATTCTCGATTTCATTTACCTTTTCGATCACTTCATCCGCACTGTCAGGCGGCAGCTGCCCGCCGTCAGGACCATATACTTTATAGCCATTGTATTCAGGCGGGTTATGGCTGGCGGTAATGACGATTCCAGCGTATGCATGCAGGTAGCGGACTGCGAAAGACAGCTCCGGTGTTGGCCTTAACTCTTCAAAGACATATGTCTGGATGCCGCGGGTTGCCAATGTCTTCGCTGCTTCCATAGCAAATTCAGGTGATTTATGGCGGGAATCATAGGCAATTGCCATACCACGCTGTTTCGCTTCATTCCCTTGCTCTTCTATGTATGCTGCCAGGCCTGCAGATGCCTTGCGGACAGTATATAAGTTCATCCGGTTGGTACCAGCGCCAATCTCACCGCGCATGCCGCCAGTCCCGAACTCCAGGTTTTTATAAAATACTTCCTCTAAAGCTTTCTCATTATCCTTTAGTGAATCAAGTTCGGTTTTCAGCTCCGGATCCAATCCGGCAAAACCAAGCCACTTATCGGCTTTCATCTTCCAATCCATGAAATGACCTCCTGAAAATAAGATTTGAATCTTACAGCTAATTATAAAACAAGATGGGGTATGATTGATAATTAAATTCATGAAAACCACAGGAATGTGTCCGTCATCTAGCTCGTGACGGACAGAAATTCGTAAAAAAGGCGAGAAAGTGTCCGTCACTTAGCAAATGACGGACAGGAATCCATGAAAACTGCGTGGAAGTGTCCGTCATCTAGCTCGTGACGGACAGAAATTCGTGAAAAAGGCGAGAAAGTGTCCGTCAATTAGCTCGTGACGGACAGAAATTCGTGAAAAAGGCGAGAAAGTGTCCGTCATCTAGCTCGTGACGGACAGAAATTCGTGAAAAAGGCGAGAAAGTGTCCGTCATCTAGCACATGACGGACAGAAATTCGTGAAAAAGGCGAGAAAGTGTCCGCCATCTAGCTTGTGACGGACAGAAATTCGTGAAAAAGGCGAGAAAGTGTCCGTCATCTAGCACATGACGGACAGAAATTCGTGAAAAAGGCGAGAAAGTGTCCGTCATCTAGCTCTTCACGGACAGAAGTGTCCGTCATCTAGTCTAAGCAGGCGCATTTGTCTTGAAAAACGAGAACAAAGACAACCGATCAGCCAATTGGAAAAATTATTCTCTTACTCATTGGAGATAATTGCACGGACAACACAGGTAATTGCACGATACATAGTGATAATTGCACCAATAAAGGTGATAATTGCACGAAGAAAAGGCATAATTGCACCTTCATCCTATTAAAGGAAAAATTAGGAGTTAATACCTGTTCACTCTTTTCATCATGATCAAAAAAGACCTGGGGCATCGAGCATTTACCCCAGGTGGTGTACGCAATCCTACTTCTTATACTGTATACGATAAATATCATGTCTGCGGTCTTTCAGCTGGCGGACTGTACCGTCCTGGCGCTGGCGGCGCAGGATTTCCAGGTCGACATCCCCGATCATGACCATTTCAATGTTCGGGTTTGTTTCGCCGACGATTCCGTCCCTCGCGAATTCAAAATCCGATGGCGCGAAGATTCCTGATTGTGCATACTGGATATCCATGTTCTCTGTTTGCGGCAGGTTGCCGACAGTACCTGAAATGACTGTGTATACCTGGTTCTCGACCGCTCTTGCCTGGGCACAATATCGCACCCGCAGATAACCCTGGCGATCTTCGGTACAGAATGGCGTGAAAATGATTTTGGCTCCCCTATCCGTGGCAATCCTTGCAAGCTCAGGGAACTCGATATCATAACAAATTTGGATAGCGATTTTGCCACAGTCAGTATCGAACACCTTCAGCTCATCGCCGCGGCTGATGCCCCACCACCTGCGCTCATTTGGCGTGATATGGAGCTTATATTGCTTATCGATTGTACCATCGCGGCGGAATAGATAGGAAATATTGTAAATCTCATCATCATCTTCTTTTACCAAATGAGAACCACCGATGATGTTCACATTGTAGCGGACAGCCAGGTCGGTGAAGAGCTCGATGTACTGCTCTGTATATTCTGTCACCCTGCGGACTGCGAGCGATGGGGACTTCTCATCCATGAAGGACATCAGCTGGGTCGTGAAGATTTCCGGGAACACGGCAAAATCAGATCCAGCATCCGATGCGACATCCGTAAAGTATTCACACTGATGAGCAAAATCATCAAATGACTTGATTTGTCTCATCATATACTGGACAACGCATATCCGTACAGGATTGCTTGTTTTATAAAAACGCTTTGACTTTGGCTGATAGTCGACATTATTCCATTCCATCAAGGTAGCATACTTGTTGGACTGAAGATCATCCGGAAGATAGTTTGGATTGATCCTCATTAGTGTAAAATCGTTCCTCAGCTGGAATGAGAGTACGGGATCATAGATTTTATGCGATGCGACCTGCCGCACATATTCACGAGGCGACATTTCCTCAGCGTGCAAGTGGTAATTCGGAATTCTTCCGCCAATGATGATACTCTTCAGGTTCATCTGCCTCGCAAGATCCTTCCTCGCTTCGTATAACCGGTAACCAACCTTCATTCTCCTGAATTCAGGATGGGTCATCACTTCAATTCCATATAAATTGTAGCCATCATGATTATGGTTCGTGATGTATCCTTCATCTGTGACATCATCCCAGCTATGGCGGTCATCGTATTCATCAAAGTTTATAATCAGGCTCGAACAAGAACCTACCACTTTCCCATCATATTCAGCGACAAATTGGCCTTCAGGGAAGATTTCAAGATGGCTCTCCAGCTGGTCCCGCTTCCATGGGTCCATCCCAGGAAAGCAGCTGTTCTGCATTTTGATGATTTCATCAATATCCTCTTGCCTCGTGTTGCGGATGATCATTCTTTTTTCAAATTTGGACAAATCCAATTCACTCATACAAATCTGCATCCTCTCAATAAAAAATTACGTATGTAAATTTACTCAGCATATCCCTATACCCAAAATGGCCATCTAATAATACTGTTTATTTATCTTCCCCTTTTCTATTGGGAAAAATAAATTCACATAATGTTAATTGAAATATTTTATTACATTCCTTAAGATGTAATGAGAGATAAGTGTTTTCTTTATAAAGATTGTTTAAATAGAAATTACATAGCTTAGGGGAGATTAGCTTGGAAAAGACGAAAAAAGATTCGAGGGAGTCGTTTTTATTTGCGGCTTGGGCTACATCGATCATTGCCATGTTCGGCAGTTTGTATTTCTCGGAAATCCGACAGTATGAGCCCTGCCTGTTATGCTGGTACCAGCGAATCCTGATGTATCCTTTTGCCTTGATACTCGGAATCGCTGTTGTAAAAAAAGATTATAAAATCTCCTTTTATACGATGATTATGTCGGCTGTAGGCGGATTGATTTCCCTCTACCATTATTCATTGCAGAAGGTGCCATTCATGGCCGACAATGCTGTTACTTGCGGCCGGGTGCCTTGTACTGGCCAATATATCAACTGGCTTGGTTTTATCACGATCCCATTCCTGGCTTTAACTGCATTTATCATCATTTTTACATTAAGCCTGTTGATCTGGCAGAAATCTAAGGAGGAAGCGTAAATTGAAAAAGGTCATTATTTTTCTAGTAATCATCATTGGTTTATTTGCAGCATTATTTTTCCTGAATAAAGCACAAAACGAGGAACAAGCCGAAGGAAATCCATACGGCAAGGACACGCTTCACCCAGAGACGGTCAAACAGCTGGATGACCCAAACTATCAAAACATCGTCCTGCCTGATGAGCTGGATAAGAAGCTTGAAAACGGCGAGGATGTTACGGTTTACTTTTACAGTCCAACATGCCCTCACTGTGTCCGTACCACACCAATTGTGGCACCACTAGCACAGGAGATGGATGTGGATCTTATTCAATACAATCTTCTTGAATTCGAACAGGGCTGGAATGACTACGGAATCGAATCAACTCCAACCATCGTCCAGTACAAGGATGGAAAAGAAGTCAACCGAATCGTCGGCTATCAGGAGGAAGCAACTTTCGAAGATTGGTTCAACGAGAACACATTGAAGTAAATACAAAAACGCCTGCGAATCGCAGGCGTTTTAATTTGTTTTTGATAGTAGTTTTGGATTATAACAGCAGTCTATTGGCGGCTTTTGTGTAAGTACTGATATAATCAAGATGAACATGCCTCGAATCAGAGAATTGACTGTAATTAAACGGGAAACAAATTCCGTAGTCTGTCAATGTCTGGACATTTTTACGGAACATCGACTGATATTTTTCAGGAATATGGCCAGACTCCAGAATAGAGATCAATGTCTGCATGCTCGTGATCACCTGGAATGCATCGCCAAGTGTACTGAATCTCTCGAACTGTTCGGGTCTCGTATGTAATACTTCAAGCCTTTCAAATTCATGAATATCTTCGTCCGTAAAGTATAATGGAAAAATATCAGTGTAAAAATACTTTGCCAGTTCTACTACTTTCTCTTCTTGTCCGGGTGTAGACGCAAATACAATTTTCAATGATCGACCCACCTTTATTTACCCTTGTAATCTATTCGTAATATATATACCTAGAATAACATATTCATTCCAATTAACTGGGTGGTAATTATGCCCATGCATGCGGTAAAAGTTGACAGATTCTCTCGTATGAAAACGTGGTTTTTTTGAAGTACTTCACCTAATCCAATAAAAAAATCAATCAAGTCAGGAGATCAGTATGATACACACTACTAAAAAAGGCGAATGGTGTGAACTCGTCATCCCCGCTGAATGGGAAAGCCACACTCTTGAAACACTTTTCAAGGACTTTTGGAAAGCACCGAAAAAAATGGTCCATCTATTTAGGATGGAAAAGAACGTCCTGATCAACGGCCAAGTTCCAGATTGGACAATCCCCCTCAAAAAGAGTGACCGCTTAAGCATGAAGCTTTTTACTGAAGAAGAGCAGACTGTCAGCCCTGAATACTTGAATGCAGATATCATCTATGAAGATGACTATCTGATTGTCTTCAACAAGCCAGCGGGCATGGATACCCATCCAAATGTAAGCGGCCAGGGCGGTACCCTTGCGAACGCAGCTGCTTTCCATATGCTGTCCAATGGTGAAGGCAACCGGCCGCGACATATCCACAGGCTTGACCGCGAGACAACTGGTGCCGTACTTTTTGCCAAAAATCCGCTCATTACAGCCATTCTTGATAAAATGCTGGAGGAACGGAATATCAAAAGAACCTATTTGGCTTTAGCCGACGGAATCATCCATCAGAAAAAAGGGACAATCAATAAACCAATCGGCCGGGACCGTCATCACCCAACCAGAAGAAGAGTATCGGAGACAGGCCAGCAGGCCATCACTCACTTCAAAGTATTGGACAAAATAAAGCATGAAAACCTTACGCTTGTACAATGTTCACTCGACACCGGCAGGACTCACCAAATTCGTGTGCACTTCAGCTCAATTGGGCACCCGCTTGCTGGAGATGCACTATACGGCGGAAGCGATACATTTCACAGGCAAGCACTGCATGGTGTGAAAATGGAATTCACCCACCCGTTCACACAGGAAAAAATAATATGCCACGCACCTTTTATCGACCAACCGCCCATATTTCTTAACATCGATCCTTATGAGATTTAAAAAATTCCACAAAAAAATCCTTCCGTTTTGGAAGGATTTTTTATTATTACTATTAGTCAGCTTTACGCATGCTCTTCATTACAAGGCTGACGATGAATACTAATGCAATCGCACCGATCAATGCCGGAATAATCGCAAAGTCAGCAACTACAGGTCCCCAGTCTCCTAAGATTGCTTGTCCAATCCAAGCACCTACGAAACCAGCGATGATGTTACCGATAATACCGCCAGGAATATCTCTGCCCAAGATCAATCCTGCTAACCATCCAATAATACCACCAATAATTAATGCCCAAAGAAAACTCATCATAATGTAATTCCTCCTTAAAAGTAGATGTATTTTACAAGTAGTAATAGTGCTAAGGGGTTTCACACCCTTTAAAGAGTTCAAACTGCAGTGAAATAAATTTAGCCTATGCTGATTTGATTTGCTTCCCGGGAGCTAACCAGCTTGCTCTAACCTTATCTTACCTCAGAAACCATGGTGTTAAACCAGGTTGTTCTGCAGTCTAACAAGCAGAGTCTACGATGTGAAATCATGTTGTTTTCTGCTTGTACACCTACATTACCACCCCTGGATTATTTTAAAACCTACCAGGATTCAATTAATCCTCTAACAGCTTTCAGCATGCAGTTTTTCTCTTTCTTTTAATGTATCCATTTTCACAAATAAAAAACGGACTGATTGCAATTCAGTCCGTCTTAAAAAATTTATTGTTTAGCATTTGGTTTGCCAGCTGCACCTCAAAAATCAATATGGTCAGGATCGGCTCCAAAACGCTGATCCTTATTAAGTCCATTGATCTCTTCCATTTCTCTTTGGTCGAGCTTAAAATCAAATAGCTCTGCATTTTCCTTTAACCTTGATGGTGTGACAGATTTAGGGATCGGGATAATTTGATTTTGCAGATGCCATTTTAGTATAACCTGAGCCGGTGTCTTGGCGTGATGTTGCGCAATCTTCCCTAGAACAGGTTCATCAAGAAACCTGCCTCTGGACAACGGGGACCAAGCCTCTACTTTGATGTCATGTTCCTGGCAGAAATTGCGCAATTCGACTTGCGACAGCAGCGGGTGGAGTTCGACTTGATTGATTACTGGCTTTTCTTTGCCATGGCTTAGAAGATCCTGCAAGTGGTGTATTTTAAAATTGCTGACACCAATTGCCTTCACCCTGCCTTCCCTGTACAGCTGCTCAAGAGCACGCCATGTGTCCAGATATTTGCCTTTTACTGGCCAGTGGACGAGATATAAATCCAAATAATCCAGCCCTAACCTGTCCATGCTTTCATCGAAGGCTTTCAGCGTATTTTCATACCCCTGTTCAGAATTCCATACCTTCGTAGTGATAAATAACTCTTCCCTCGGAATACTGCTATTGCGGATCGCTCGTCCAACACCTTCTTCATTCTGGTAAAAAGAAGCTGTATCTATGAGCCGATATCCAAGGTCAAGCGCCGTCTGGATTGTTTCCTCAATTTGTTGCCCATCCTCAACCTTATAGACCCCAAGGCCAAAAGCCGGGATTTTCACACCGTTATGTAATTCCACCGTATCAAAAATACTCACCGTGATCTCCCTCCTTTTACATCCATTGTATCCCTCAGCAAGGTTGAAGACAAATCAAAACGGCTGCCATCCAGACAGCCGCTAAATCTATATAAACGGCTCATCGGCCGAAGTTTTCTTTTTGATTAATGTTTAAGTTCCCGGCAAAAAATTGTCCTAAACAGCCGGACAATCCATTTTTTCAAAATGGGCTCGTTCCTTTGAAAGTTGGGATGTAAATCCATGATAACGGGAATGAAACACTATGCTTTTCCTTGGAGATAACAACAATCATGAATTTTTTTCATCAAACATCTTCTTATTTCGACAATAATAAGCTAAAATTAATTTCGCTTATAAAAATGAAAAAGGTTAAATGTGGAGGTTATATTATGGTTTTCCGCAAAAAAGACAAGTTTGCAATTTTGCTCACGGACATTTCCGTGAATCTTAAAGAGAGCAGTGAGTATTTTGCTGATTACAAACTGAACAATGCAAGCGACTTAAAAATCTTCACGGAAAAAATGAAGGATATGGAGACGAAGGGTGACAATCTGATCCATGAAGTGATCATGGAACTGAACAATGCCTTTATTACTCCTATAGAAAGAGAAGATATCCTTGCCCTTTCAATGACAATGGATGATGTACTTGATGGCATGGAACATTGCGCGAACCTGTTTGACATGTATTCGATCACAAAAGCAGACAACTTCATGATGGAGTTCGTGGCAGCAATCAAAAGTGCTTCCTTTGAGATTGAGCAAGCCGTCCAGCTATTGACTACTAAAAAACTTAAGCAGGTAAGGGATCATGCAATCCGCATTAAAGACCTGGAGTCAAAGTGTGATGGTGTACTTCGCCAATCCATCAAACACCTATTCTCGGTCGAAAAAGACCCGATCAGGATCATTCAGTACAAGGAGATTTATGAAGGTCTTGAAGAAATCGCAGACAGCTGCCAAGATGTTGCAAACACACTTGAAAGCATCGTCATGAAAAACGCGTAAGGAGCCTGAGAAATGGATGTAGTTTTTATCGTAACAGTATTGATTGTTATTGGGGCTCTTGCATTTGACTTCATTAATGGTTTTCACGATACAGCAAACGCGATCGCCACTTCTGTATCAACAAAAGCTCTTAAACCTCGCCACGCTATTATCATGGCTGCCATCATGAATTTTGTTGGTGCCATGACTTTTACTGGAGTAGCCAAAACCATTACTAAAGATATTGTAGATCCTTTTACACTGGAAAATGGATCCATCGTGATTTTGGCCGCATTGATTGCTGCAATTTTTTGGAATTTATTGACTTGGTATTATGGAATACCAAGCAGCTCTTCACACGCAATTATCGGTTCTATTGCCGGTGCTGCTCTAGCAGCCGCAGGATTTGATGCCCTGAATTACAATGGTTTCTTGAAGATTCTTCAAGCATTGATCATTTCACCGCTTCTTGCATTTGCAGTAGGATTCATTGTTTATAGTATTTTTAAGATTTTATTCAGGAATAACAACCTCACAAGAACGAACCGGAATTTCCGTTATTTCCAGGTTGCTACCGCGGCATTGCAGTCTTTTACACACGGAACGAATGATGCACAAAAAGCCATGGGGATCATAACCATGGCATTGATTGCGAATAATTATCTCACTACAAGTGACATTCCATTCTGGGTTCAATTTTCATGTGCTCTTGCCATGGGTCTTGGAACATCAGTTGGCGGCTGGAAAATCATCAAAACTGTAGGCGGAAATATCATGAAAATCCGTCCAGTGAACGGTGTGGCAGCAGATCTTACAGGTGCCCTGATCATCTTTGGAGCAACTTACATTCACTTGCCTGTAAGTACTACGCATGTCATTTCTTCCTCCATTCTTGGTGTGGGCTCTGCGCATCGAGTTAAAGGCGTGAAATGGACAACAGCTCAGCGCATGATCATTACATGGGTGATTACATTGCCAATCTCAGCCACTGTTGCGGCTATTTCCTACTTTATACTGAATGCTATTTTTTAAAAAAGATATTTAGTCGTTTGTTGACTACATTATGTACGACCTTATAAAAAGCCCAAGGAATTGAACTTACCTAGCTAAATGAGACAAACATAAAACACCCTTTAGGCTGCCTTTCTTCCATACTCTTTGGGAGTAAGGTAGCCTAATTTTTCTTGTATTCTTTCCTCGTTATAATGTTTTATAAAGTTATCCACTTTCTTGACGACTTCAATATTGGGCAAGGAATTAAACTTACAGTATTGAAATTCCTCACTCTTTAAATTTGAATGAAACGATTCAATCACCGCATTATTCCAACAGTTTCCCCGTCTGGACATACTGCTTACCAAATTGCGTTCTTTCACGAGATTCTGAAAGGCATAGGAAGTATAGACACTGCCTTGATCGCTATGAATAATGACATCTTCTGGCTGGTTGCGCTTCTCCAATGCTTCCTTTAATGTATCGATTACAAGGGGCGCCTGTTGGTGGTTATAAAGTTTATAAGTAACAATCTCATTATTGTACAAATCCAAGATTGTAGAGAGATACAAAGTGATGCTTCCATACTGAATATAGGTAATGTCGGTTACCCACTTTTCGTTCGGTTTCGAAGCGGAAAAATCCCTGTTAAGAAGGTTTGGGGCAATCACTTCACTTTCTCCCTGCGACTTCCACTTTCTCTTTGGTTTCACTTTGCATTGTAGATGATGCTTCTGCATGATTCTTTGGACTGTATTCCGGTTCAGGTTAATCTTATGTTCATGTTTTAAGATGGCCTTTATTTTGCGGTGTCCATTTCTGTATTTCGTGTCTTTGCAGATCTGAATAATGAGGTCTTCATGTACATTTTTATGTTCCCTTATACCTTTAAGCCAGCGATAGTAAGTAGAACGGGGAACGCTTAAAACGCCCAGAATTGCTTTAACAGTATATTTCTTACCTAATAGTTCAACCAGTTCGATTACTACTCTTTTATCCACTCCTTTTTCATCGCCAAATACTTTTTTAAAATTTCATTCTCCATTTTCAAATGGGTTAGCTGATTATTTAGTCGCTCGTCTTTAGTGGAAAATTCAGGACCGTGTCCATATGAGTACTGCTTTCCGATTGGCTGGTCAAATCGATGCATCTGGCCATCTCGATACCATTTCATCCAAGTTTTAATCTGAGTGGTATTCTTAATCCCATACTTCTCCATAATCTCTTTGTTCGTTAATTTTCCTTCGATCTTTGCCTTAACTACCGCCCATTTGATTTCTCCTGAATATACGTTTTTGCCCACGCAAAAACACCTCCGATAAATGTTCTGTTTACAGTTTAACATTTAGGAGGTGTTTTATATTGTCTCAAATGATTAGGTTAGTCCAAATTTTCCTTGGGCTTCCTTGTTCTATTTAATATTGTCTATTGCACCGATCAGCCGTTTTTCAATGTCTGCCGCAATGGTTTGCAGTTCATCATTTTCAACAAATTTAATCAGTTCAGTTGGCTTAGGCAAGCCGACCTTGGTCTTATCGTTCTCTTTGTACACGACAATTTTACAAGGGAGAAAATAGCTTACGATCGGATTCTTTTCAAGTACTCTTTTCGCCTCATGCGGATTGCATACTTCAAGGATGATATAGTCACCGTCAAGCTCCACGCCTTTACCAGCTAAAGTTTCCTTCATATTCAGGGACCAAAGGACACCGAACTTCTCCTCTTTCAAACTTGCTTCAAGTGCAGATACTGCTTCATTCATTGACTTGTCCACTTCAATTGTATGATGGAACATTTTCATCTCTCCTTTCGATTTTAAAAGAATACCTCTCTTTCAAAGCGGATAAACCACTATAGGTATTATAAATATTGTGCCATAGAGAAAAACCGCCGTACACTATTTTGCACTCCGGCGGTCATTAGGGTCCTATAGTCTTTTTTCAGGATATATGCTTACGATCTCTCCTGCAGCTCTGAGATTTCAACAGTTGTCCTTTCTTCCAGCGGCCCGCGCAAATGGACAGTAGCAGTGCGTCCGTCCTCATTTAAATGATCAATCCACACAGATGCACCATTATATACAACATCGATTTCTGCCGACGAAGACAGTATTTGCTTTATACGATTCAAATCCATTTCTGTTACCTCCGCAATCATTTTTTCTCCACTATTTTAGCTAGAAGCTTTTCTTTTTATTCGCCCCTGAAAATTAAATGAGCTAACTGCCACGAACATGATTATTTACGATAGAATAAAAGTAATGCCATAAATACTGGAGGTCATTATGCCTGATTGGTCCTATCACCCATTATTTAAACCATGGCTGCCTCTTTTACCTGGAAACGCAGGACGGGAATTCATCCACCGAGGGATGTCCTTCCTTTCTCAAATTCCTGGAGGGAGGCCATTTATCGAATTCCTTGGGCATATGTCTCCCTCGGAAAAATTATCGCGTACCCTTTTTGGGCTTCATTTTGACAGTCCGGTCGGATTAAGCGGAAAGATTGACCCAAAATTATCAGGAATCAATGTTTTCGGGAGTCTTGGATTTGGGGCAATTGAAGTTGGTCCGATCACCAAACTACCGAGAGGGCCAGGAACAGCTGCAGGCCTTTCAAAAACAAAAGATGCCCTGGTCCTGCCAGAAGAGACCGAGACAATTGGACTTATTGCCACGAAAAGCAAAATAACAAATACACGGACAGTCCCGATTTTAATTCGGCTAGAGGAACCGCTTCACATTGCCGAGCATTTGAAGGATACGGGCGATGCTTTCATAATCGAACTTGATCAAATACATAGCATCGATGATCTTTCATATATAAAATCACTCTTGGAAAACAAAGCTGTTCTTATAGCAATCAGCCATTCGATAGTAGCTGATCATCTCCCGAAGCTGCATGCAGCAGGCCAGCTTGCAGATGGCTTCATGATTGAAGAAGACTCTATCGTAACTGACGGGGAACAGGTCTTGCCTCTCCAGCAGACGGCCGGGATGGTTGATGCCGTAATGCGGATGAAAAAAGAATTCGATTTACCTGTCATTACCTCAGGGGGAGTTGTCCAGCCTGCTGATGCACTTGCCCTGTTTGAAGCCGGTGCCGAGCTAGTCTTCCTTTCCGGCGGCTATGTTGCCTCGGGGCCGGGGTTGCCTAAAAGAATCAATGAGGCCCTCATGGACGATCTGGGAGAAGAGCGCAAAGTGCTTCCTGGCTGGATCTGGTATTGGCTGTTTGGATTATTCATCCTGCTTGGAGGAGCAGTGGTCTTATTTTTCAGTTTCACGAAGGTCATCCTCTTCTATGATGAAGCCTTCATGCAAATGACCCGGCTTGAGTTGATGGCCTACAACCCCAATCTTTTTAAATTCATGTCACATGACAGGATGACTCTCGCAGGAACAATGATTTCCGGGGGATTCATCTACATGCAGCTGGCCCGCCACGGAATACGATACGGACTTCACTGGGCAAGAAGAGCATTCAACATCGGGGCCATTACTGGCTTCCTTGGCATCTTGCTTTTTCTTGGATTTGGTTATTTTGACTGGCTACACGGTTTATTCTGGCTCCTCCTGTTGCCTTTTTATATCGTGGGGTACAGAAAGACACGCCCAGCCAATCAATCGCCTTCTTCAAAAAATCGCGAAAACAGTCCTTCTTGGAAAAAAGCAGTATATGGCCAGCTTCTTTTTGTCATCCTTGGCTTCTCGTTCGTGATTGGCGGTATTGTGATATCGACAATTGGCGCTACAACTGTCTTTGTCGATACCGACCTGACCTATATTTGCATGACACCAGATCAAATGAATCAATTGAACGAGAAGCTGATCCCCGTCATCGCACATGACCGTGCCGGATTCGGCAGCGCACTCTTCAGCGTTGGGCTGCTAGTGCTGACGCTCTCGCTGTGGGGATTCCATGAAGGTTCAGCGTGGGTGTGGAGAACCTTCTTGTTCGGTGGAATTCCAGCATTTGCAGCAGGGCTTCTCACCCATTTCTATATCGGTTATATTGATTTTATCCACCTGCTTCCAGCCTATTTCGCACTTGCGCTGTACATTGCAGGCTTGGCGTTAACGAAGGATTATTTTAAAAAAAGATGACACATTATATACTGTAGACGAAACCTGGAAAAGGGGTATGTCTGCAGTTTTTTTCGGGAGAAATACGGCTTAAATGTCCTCACTCTGTAAATGGGGAATTCCAAAATATTACCTTTCGGCTTGATTGGTACCCTTAGGGGATTAATATTGATGCATTAGGGGATCGTTACCGTCGAACGGGACCCTTACGAAGAGGAAAATCCTCTCATAAGGGTATCTTTCACCTCGAACGGTACCCTTATGGAGAAGAGAATCCTCACATAAGGGTATCTTTCACCTCGAACGGTACCCTTATGAAGAAGAGAATCCTCGCATAAGGGTATCTTTCACCTCGAACGGTACCCTTATGGAGAAGAGAATCCTCACATAAGGGTATCTTTCACCTCGAACGGTACCCTTATGAAGAAAAAAAACTCGCATAAGGGTATCTTTCACCTCGAACGGTACCCTTATGGAGAAGAGAATCCTCACATAAGGGTATCTTTTACTTCGAACGGTACCCTTATGAAGAAGAAAACCGGTGCTTAAGGTTATCTTTCGAATCAATCCCCATCTTTAAGGGGAACATAATGCATGCTTACCAGTATAAACCCTCCCGTCTGTTATTATTTGATTTTCTTTAATTTCCCCCTTGTAAAACTCTCTAAAAACGAATATTATATTTATTGTGTTTAAAAATCGTTCGTATTTTTTGGAGGAACTCATGTTTAAATTAAAAGAGAACAACACGAATGTAAAAACAGAAATGATGGCTGGTTTAACGACCTTCTTTACGATGGTCTATATCGTGGTCGTCAATCCTATCATCCTCGCTGATGCCGGTGTTCCTTTCGAACAAGTTTTCACGGCGACAATCATCGCTGCTGTGATCGGTACGCTTTGGATGGCTTTATTTGCTAATTACCCTATCGCGATTGCTCCGGGTATGGGGCTTAACGCTTACTTTGCCTACTCTGTTGTTGGCAACCATCAAAACATTTCGTATGAAACTGCTTTCGCTGCAGTTTTCATCGCAGGTTTAATATTTGTTATCTTGTCTTTGACTCCTTTCCGCGAAAAATTAATCGAAGCAATCCCACCCAACCTAAAGCACGGTATCACTGCCGGGATCGGGCTGTTCATTGCTTTTATCGGCTTGCGCCTGACAGGAATCATCACCAGCCACCCTTCAAACCTTGTTGGACTTGGTGACTTGCATTCTCCATCTGCCTTGCTTGCTCTTGTTGGCCTTGCGATTACGCTTGTCTTAATGGTGCTAAAGGTTAATGGGGCTCTGTTCCTTGGAATGGTCGTTACCGCGATCATTGCCTTCTTTACCGGCCAACTTGAATTTAATCAAGGGTTTATGTCGATGCCATCTCTTCCTGAAGGAATGATTGTGCTGAATCCTTGGACAGCCTTGATGGATGTTATTCAGAACAGCTTATACGCTGTAGTGTTTTCTTTTATCCTTGTGACCATTTTTGATACTACTGGCACAATGATCGGCGTCGCTCACCAAGCTGGATTGATGAAAGGAAATACGATGCCTCGCGCTAGGGAAGCTTTGCTTTCCGATTCGATCGCCACTGCTGCTGGTGCCATGTTCGGGACAAGCCCGACGACAGCTTATATTGAGTCGTCTTCAGGTGTTGCAGCAGGAGGACGTACCGGGCTAACCTCACTGACGGTAGCTGGGCTGTTCATCGTCGCTGCTTTCTTCGGTCCGCTTGTAAGTGCAGTTTCCGGATTGTCAGCTATAACTGCTCCTGCATTGATCATTGTTGGAAGCCTGATGATGGGAAGCATCTCTCAAATCAGCTGGGATGAAATAGATGAAGCCTTCCCTGCTTTCCTGATCATCCTGAGTATGCCGCTTACATCAAGCATTGCAACAGGAATCGCACTTGGCTTTATTTCTTATCCTTTACTAAAAGTTGTAAAAGGGCAATGGCGTGAAGTCCACCCGCTGCTCTATGTTTTCGCAGTGCTGTTCTTTTATCAGCTTGCATTCCTGCCACACTAAGATATTGCTACAACAGGACCTGCCAAATGGCGGGTTCTGTTTTTTTATCCCCCTGATGGTTCCTTCATGAATATAACGCTTATATTCCGAGTTCTAACGCTTGTCTTTCTACATAAAAATAATGGGAGAAGGGACAAGGCTGGTGATCTCGAATGCTGGGTAAAATTCTTGCTGTACTTGTAGGAAGCATACTGCTTGGAGTTGGCGTGAATGGATTTTTGGTCCCTCACCAACTCCTGGACGGCGGCATGATTGGGATTGGATTGATCATTCATTATTTTCACGGGTTTCCCACGGGTCTTACGATGATCCTCCTGAGTATCCCTCTTTACGTTTTGGCATGGATACTGGAACGGAAATACTTTTTTCACAGCCTGAATGGTTTATTGGTCTCAAGCTTCTTCATCGATTTGTTCGCACCTGTTGAAAAAGGAATCCATCTTGGCATAATCCCAAGCGCAATCCTCGGAGGAGTATTGGTCGGCTGCGGAATTGGCTTGATGCTCCGCTATGAAACGAGCACTGGCGGGACTGATTTATTAGCTCAATTGGTTCAAAAGTTTTTTCCTGTTAATGTTGGGATCTTGATTTTCCTCATTGATGGAATTGTGGTTATGTCGGGGTTAAAGGTGATTGGCATGGAAAAATTCATCTATTCCCTGCTTACGATCGCCTGTGTGGGTTTGTTGACATCTTTGTGTGTGATTAAAAAGGATATTGTTCATTGATTTTCTTCCGGATATAAGTCAATGCAAAAAAGCCAGCCAAAGTTATCCCTTGGCTGGCTTCTGCTGTTTCTTTATCTCAATTATACGCCCTGTAGTGCTTGCACTTTTCTAATTAAGCTTCTGCTTCGATCTTTTGATTCATATCTGTATAGACGGATGAATCGATTTCTTTTGTGATTCTGCTTGTCAGGATGCCTGAAGTCATCGAGCCGCTTACATTTACTGCGGTACGTCCCATATCAATTAGTGGTTCAATTGAAATCAGCAATCCGGCAAGTGCCACTGGCAGATTCAATGCTGATAGAACGAGAAGTGCAGCGAATGTGGCGCCCCCTCCGACTCCGGCAACTCCGAAGGAACTGATCGCTACGATTGCAATGACGGTTGCGATGAACGACGGTGTCAGCGGGTCAATACCAACTGACGGTGCAATCATGACTGCGAGCATCGCTGGATAAATCCCTGCACAGCCGTTTTGTCCGATCGATAGGCCGAAGGATCCGGCAAAGTTTGCGATTCCTTCTGGAACTCCAAGCGAGCGCTGTGTTTTAACGTTCAATGGCAGTGCCCCGGCACTCGTTCTTGAGGTGAAGGCAAACGCAAGCACCGGAAATGCTTTCTTCACATAAGTGACCGGATTCAAACCGGCAATGGTCAATAATAACAAATGAATGATGAACATGATCGCTAGCGCAACGTAAGAAGCGACTACGAACTTACCTAATTTCAGTATTGCATCGAAATCACTTAAGGCTACAGTCTTCGTCATGATCGCCAGGACACCATATGGAGTCAGTCTCAGGATCAGCGTAACAACCCTCATGATGACGGCATAGAATGCGTCCACAATCTTGGCAAAAAGCTCTGCCTGGTCAGGTGATTTTCTTCTGACTCCAAGGTAGGCAATCCCAAGGAACGCTGCAAAAATCACAACTGAAATCGTTGAAGTTGGCCTTGCACCAGTGAAGTCAAGGAAGGGGTTCGCAGGCAAAAGGTCCAGAATTTGCTGCGGCATTGTACGCCCTTCGATTCCTCCATACGTTTCCTCTAGCTTCTCTGCACGTGCCTGTTCTGCCTCACCCTGAGTAATTTGCACCGCTTCAAGGTCGAAACCGACTGCAGTAGCAATCCCCACAGCAGCCGCTACAGCCGTCGAGCCAACCAGCAAGCCGAGAATCAATGTAGAGATTTTACCAATGTTATTTGTCAGCTTTAGCTTCGTGAAGGCTGCCAAAATGGATATAAATACGAGTGGCATTACGATCATTTGTAAGAACTTTACATATCCGCTTCCGACAATCGAGAACCAATCGGTACTCTTGGCAAGGATTTCAGAACCTGCTCCATAAATGAATTGCAGCGCGAAACCGAAGATAATCCCGATTCCTAATGCAATGAATACTCTTTTAGAAAATGATACATGTTTCTTTTGTAAGTAAAATAAAACAGCAATAATGCCCAGCATGATTGCAATATTTAGAATCACTAATCCAGTGGTCACTGATTTTCCCCTCCTAAGTATCTTTCTCGAATAATATATTACATGTATTCTGATAAGTCAACTCGGAATTAAAATATTTGTCCTCCTTCTCATAGATTTATATATTATAATTTATGTTGCTCTGGATGGTTCCATGCTAGTGAAAATTTTGACTCCAATATAAAAAGGTGTCCAAAAAATACATGGACACCCTGAGCCTGCCTCTCATTCACTTCAATTGCTCAACCAGTTTCTCTATTTCCCTCCTGTTATTTTCAAATCCGATCAAAACCTTTTTGTCCTTCAAGAAATAGAGCTTCTTGCTTGTGAAAATAAATGCAGGAACAATCGCAGTACCCGTCACTTCTTTAAGCTTTTTCTCCTGTTCAGGTTCTCCCTGGACATTGATTTCTTCATACTCTACCTTATTCTGCGAAAGAAACTCCTTCGCGTCCTGGCAGTCTGTTCACATTGGCCTTGTGAATAAGGTTAATGAGGTTTTTGCCATAGAGATTCCTCCTCTGCTTTGTTTCAGTACAAATAGTATATCTCCTGCCCTCAGCGTACATCCACTATTTCGCCTGCAATCCCTTTTAACCTGCCTGCCGCAACAGAAAAGACGGCATTTCTGCCGCCTTTACTCTTTCCCCCTGCATTCAGCTTAAACCGTCTGGCTGTCTGAAACAGGGAGAGAGATGGTGAAAGTACTTCCTTTTCCAAATTGTGATTTAACGCTTATATCTCCACCGTGATCATGGATGATTTCCTTCACAATGGCAAGCCCCAGGCCTGTCCCTCCAATGGACCTGCGATCAGAATTATCCACTCGATAGAACTTTTCGAACAGCCTATCAAGGGCTTCAGGAGGGATCCCCAGGCCTTCATCCTGGATTTCTATCTTAACCCGGCCGTCTTTTTCAAAAACAACCACCCCGACCCTGCCGCCTTCCGGTGAATATTTTATTGCATTATGGATCAGGTTTGTCAGTGCCTGCTCTAATTTTCCGGCATCCCCGATGACAAAATCACGGCCACCCAGGAACTCAAGGCTTAATTCATGGCTTTCTGAATGGACCTTCTGAAGCTCGATTACCTTCTTGATGATTAGCAGCATGGCCAGCTGTTTTTTCTCGTACTCCTGCTTTCCTGATTCCATGCGCTGTATATCAAGAAAATCATTGATTAAATCAGTCAGCCTTCCTGCTTCATTGTGAATAGTTGATAAATATTTTTTCTGGCGGTCGAGTTTTAACTCTCGGTTTAACATTAATTCGGTAAAGCCAAGAATGCTGGCCAGCGGTGTTCGGAGTTCATGGCTGACGGTGCTGACAAATTCGGATTTGATCCTGTCTACCTCGAATTCTTTTGTTATATTGCGATGTACGAATATTGTGCCCAACTTCGTATTTCCATCGAAAAGTCCTTCACAATATACCTTGAATACCTTACCTTCTTTATTTTTATAAATGAATTGCTCCTCGTTAGAAGAATATTTTTCCTGACTGGCAACTTCTGATTTCAGGAAATTAATGAACTCACCAGCCTCTTCAATCGAATCCTCCAAAAGGACAATCCAGTCGGCCCATGAACACCCATCCATTTCTCGAAGCTTTTCCGGGCAGCGGAATAGCTCACAGAACTTTTTATTGACCTGGAGAATTTTCCCCTCCGTATTGACTAACTGGACACCCTCCTGAATTGTGTCAAGGATATCCTGGTTCAAGCGTCTGGCTTCTTCAGATGCTTGATATAAGTTAACCTTGTCCATCGCAATGCCGACATTTTTGGCCATTGCCTCATACTCTTCCATCAGCCGGTTATCAAAAGGCGCATCATTGCGGCTGAATGCCATAACGGCAATCAGTTTCTTCCCTGATAAAAAGATCGGGATATACAAGTCAAATGAAAGGAGGTTTTCCGTATGGAAACCTTTCTCTTCTTCCGCTGCTTGCCTTTTCATGGCAAAAGGCTTTCGGTCCATCTTCAGACGGTCAACCACTCCACTGAATAGAAGATTGTTAAGGAACTGTCCGACTCCTCCAGGTGATATCCCATATGAAGCGTATGATGAGTCTTCGATAAATGCGATGATCCCTTTTTCGGCACCGATGATCGGGCACATATTCAGGACGGCACTTTCCATAACCTCTTGCTTATCAAGAGAATTAGCCAATTTGTTTATCAGCTCATTCCTGCTGCTAAGCTTCTGCTCATTGTTTTTTACAATTTCAAGAGCCTCCTGAAGTTCCAGCTGCTGCGCATGAAGCTCATCCTGCTGGGCCACTAGCTCTTCGTTTTGCGCAAGCAGATTTTGTTCGTTTTCCTGGATTCCCTCTAGCATGCGATTGAAGGCGATCGATAGTACTCCAAGTTCATCATTACGGTCTTTTTCGACTTCTATAACCGCTTCCCTGCCATAGGCAATCTCATTGGCAGCTGCCGCAAACCCTGCAAGCGGCCTGGCAATCTCGCTGAACATCAGCCTTGTGATCCGCAGCAGGACAATCAGAAAGGCGAGCACAAACACAACAAAACCGAATTGGACATAGGACTGGATTTTCTTAAGTTCATCAAAATTTGCATCGATTTGGTCATTGATTGCCTCATTATATTCGTTGATGTCTGCCATGAAGGCCTCGATTTTATTTGTTGCTCCTTCATTCGCAGCGGCTTTGACGGCCTCAATATTCCCTTTTTCAAATTCTCCAAGATTTACAGGCAGAGCTTCTGTAAAATAATATTCTCTGAACTTGTCAACCTCATTTAGAAATGACTGATCTTTAAAGTCTTCTTCCATTTCTTCAAGCTCTTTCATAGAATCCAGGATCTGCGGCTCCTGCTCAAGAGCGTTATCCTTCAAATTTTCCGAACCATAGGCAAAATAACCGCGGACATCCATGAAGGCCTGTAGAAAAGCTTCTTCCATATCCTGAACTAGACGTTCTTTGTCTTCAAGCTGTCTGTTCTTAGAAGTATATTCTTCATTCAGCTCGTAAAAAGAATACAGCAGGAGTCCAGCCAGCAGCAAGAATGCGCCAATGAAAACCCCCATCAGGAAAATGTATCGACGGACTATGCTATTCTTATTGAATTGTATTTTTTTCATTAAGTATGTCTCTCACTTTTCCCAATAGTTCAAGCGGGCTGAATGGCTTGGCCATAAAATAATCAGCCCCTGCTGCAATCACTTGTTCCTGTTCTGAAAGCTGGCTTTTCGCTGAAAGCATCATGATCGGGACATCCTTATTGATGCCTTCCTGCCTTATTTTGACGATGACTTCGAGACCTGAATATACCGGCATCATATAATCAAGCACAATCAAATCATATTTTCCATCCTTCAAAAGATCCAGCGCTTCCTGGCCGTCTCCAGCTTCAACCACCTGAAAATCTTCATCTTCAAGTGTATCAGTAATCAGCATTCTTAAAATTTCTTCATCCTCAGCCAGCAAAATTCTTTTCATCAATTGTTTTCCTCGTCCCCTGCTTTTTCAAAAGTTTCTTTCATGATGTTATAGGATTTTTTCAGCCGTTCATAATACCGCGGTTCTTCCCAACCCTTCCATTCGTAGAAGAACATGCTGTCTATTTTGGATTGACTCTCGGGCAGTACAGTAATATTTTCTCCTGTTGAAACCAATGCTGCAGCCACACCGATTCCATCGATGTATTCACTTCCAGACAAGCCTGTTTCGTAAAGATTGGCGATGATCTCTTTCGTACTTGGATCCTTAACATTCAAAAGCTGCCATGGAATCCTGATTTCCACGGTCCTATTATCGTCGCTAATACTTATATCGGTCAGCGAATCAAAACTTTCATCTTCCGGATTTCCAGTCCCTAACTCCAGTTTGCCTGTCTCATATGACTGAAATGGCACTTTCCTTCCACTTTCAGGAAGAACCATCTCCTTGTTGAGCGCAAGTCGAATTGGATGAAACATCCCATTGTTTTTTTCGTCAGCCTTTTTTACCTCGGGAATCATTTTCAACGTTTTCCCGTACTGATAGTAGAACAAGTCATAATAACTGTCGACAAGGATTCTTGACTTCTCTGGCCCTTTAAGTTCTATGATAAAATCAATGCCTTGTTCAGAGTCCATTTCCTGACCATCATCCAGTAGGACGCGGTGCTGCCCCTGTCCTGGAATGGTATCAAGGAAGAGGTAGGCGAATTGCTCTTCCCAGTCAAAAGCATCCTCAAGGTCAAGCCTGAAATAGACGGATGATTCATCAGAGGTTGCAAACACACTCTTGATTGCCCCGGTGTTCGAATCACTTAGAGGCTTAATCCTTTTCTTTTCCCAGTCACCTTTTCTTCCATCCACAAGCATAGGCAAGCTTTTTTTGCCCGGCTCGAAGCTCAATAGTCCAAAATTTTGTTCATTCGTTTGGCGATTAGACCAAAACGGCCGGCGGTTTGGATTATCATAATCCATCGTGTTCCATGTCCGTTTGAACCATTCATCCTGCCATGCGAACACTAGCCCTCCAGCAGCACCTTCATCAACCATTGAATTGAACATGGAACTGTTCATTTCACCCTGCTGCTGCTCATTCAAAGAGCCCTGGTTCATTCCAGAATCATTTTTATGGGTCTGGCCTCTTGACGAAGGGACACCGAATTCCGCGATCAGGACTGGCATTTCATGGGCTTGGATCAAATCTCTCAAATAACCGGCATAATGATTCGTTCTTCCCTGCTGATCCTTGTAATTCTGATAGCTTTCATCATAGTTCAAAAAGTCCGGATAGTAGGGGTAAACATGATACGAGGCAAACATTCCGGCTTTGAACTCTTTATTTTTTTGTATATGGTTTGGATTCACTGAAACCATGTCTTCCGTTTCAAGCGGTTCACTCGGATGCTCCAGTAAATCGGTCGTAACCCAATTCGTGAAGCTGATACTGTGCTGCCACCGATAGTGCTGTGTTTCGTAGCCAGCTGTATATTCCATCATAGCTGCAAGCCAGTTTTCAAAAGGCTCTGCATTTTCCGTCCTGAAATAAGTCCCAGAGAATGGCTCCATCCCATTATTGATAGTGTTCGTGCTCAGGACAGCTCCTGGATCCCACTCTATTCCTATGATGAATCCCAGAACGTATGGGGAAATATCGTATTCATATTTTCCGGATGCATGGCCGGGGCTTGGTGCTATATCTGCATTTCCATGAACAATATCCACCATTTGCTTAAGCTCGCGCTTGAAATCCTTCACTACTTCCTTGGAAAAAGCATTCTGGGTTTCGACAATGATTTCTTCATTCACCCATGCACCATGGAACAAATATAAAGGTTCTTTTGCCAGCTGATTATATTCGTAGAAAGCTTGATAGAATTCAGGAGGATGCAAAGTGTAAATCCGGATCGCATTCGCATTCATACTGCCAATCAACTTGAACCAGCGGAAGTACTCCTCCTTGGTAATAGCCGCTTCACCAGGAAAGGCCCCCGGCTTGCCCATTCCGATGTTAGCGCCTTTTATCAGGATGTCCTCCCATTTACCATTCTTTTGGATTTGAATCGAATCAGCCGAGTTGCTGCTGTAATACCGGATTTCCCCAGCAGTGGCAACTTCAAGGTCTGCTGCCTTCCCGGATGATTCATGTAAGCCATTTGAAAGAATCTCTTTTATCATCGGTACATAGGCTGACCAGTAAAAAGACCGTTTTCCTTCGACGGCTTTTTTCCAGGAAGTTAACCCTTTAGTTTGGTAGATATCCGGAACCTCTGCCTCATCTGCATAATCTCCGGCAAAATAATAGGCTGAATATTTTTGATTTTGGTGATAAATCACAGCAGGAAACTGGTCTGGAATCCCGTAACCCGCCATTTCAGTTCTGGCCTCATCCTTGATAGGCAAGTGATAACTGGCCATCACCTCATTAACATCCAATGGCTCAACGATATCGAACCAATAGGTGTAGCTTGTATCAAGGTCAGAGCTGAAATGCTCCTTCCCATTTTCGGTTAGCTTGAAATCCAGTCCTTTACCTGAAAGCTTTGTTTGGTCAAGAACAGCCACATAATCTTCTTCATTGACAAATACTAATCCCGGACCGGAAAAATCCCATTCCTTGTTCTGCGATTCATATTGAGTGATGATCCAACGTGGGACTTCATTTCCTTCAAGCTTCGTGAAATATCGGCCCGTCCAGCCACTCCAGCGGACATTTAGCAGATTGGTCATTTCCTTCCTTGCCGATTCTTCAGTCGGGCTCCCGAAGGTGTTGAATTCTGAAATCAAAGTCTTATTCCCCTCTAGCAGCTCTCTCTCTAACACTTTGACATCTTCAAGCTGCAATCCGCCATACAGCTGTTTCGACCTTTTGCCGGTTTCATTTTCACCGTGGAACTCTTCTTCATACACTCCATACAGATCTGCTAGATAAATGACATTATATTGGTCCAGATTTTCAGGAATTGTTTCTCCGGAAAAAGTGTCATGATTCAAATGCTTGAATCCGATATAGTCTGAAGCAGCCGAATAAGGGCTGCCATCAGACTTTATATACTTTTCATTGTTCAAAACCCAGGTTAGTCCTTTATGTTCCCGATAGTCCTTATCCGGTACGGTTTTATCGACTATCAAAATATCCAATGTTTCTTCCGGTTTCAATTGCCAGAGCCAAAAAGGGCTTGAGAGGACAGATACTGTTAAAAAAACAAAGCCCAGGACGAATACATGAGAGTGCTTGTCGAAAATTGATTTCATTGTGATACACCTTTTCTTTTCATTTCACCCCAGCCGCTTTCGCCCCGGATCATTTGCCAGACACCCTGGCAGCGCCAGAACACTGTGAGAGGCCGATACCAAATCGTTTCTGTTAATGAATAGAGGAATAGCTTAAGCAAATCAGATATTCTGGGATATTTTCTAAGGCTCCATTCTTCCAGCAAAATCGCGAATGCTGAAAAGATCGATCCATACAAACAGGACAACAGGAATATTAATATCGCAAACTCAAGATAAATTCCTCCTGCAAACAAGGAAATGACGATATAAATATAACCTGAAAGCTCGACGATGGGCCCGAGGAATTCCACTATCCAGAAATAAGGAAAGGAAACGAATCCAATCAATCCATATTTCGGGTTGAAAGTCAGCTTCCTGTGGATCCACAGGCTTTCAAACAGCCCTCTATGCCATCTTCGCCTTTGCCGCTTCAAATATTTCGTGCTTTCCGGAACCTCCGTCCAGCAAACCGGGTCCGGCACATACACAATCCGTTTCTTTTGCTTTGTTTCTTTCAGTAGCCGATGGATCCGGACTACAAGCTCCATATCCTCCCCGACCGTATCGGATCGGTATCCTCCAGCCTGTACCACCCAGTGCTTGGAGAAGACACCAAAGGCACCTGAGATGATCAGCAGCAAATTATGTCTGCTCAGGCCAATCCTTCCCATCAAAAAGGCCCGCAAATATTCGATTACCTGCATGATCACCAGTGGATTTTTGGATAATCCAATTTTAAGAACTTCGCCATTCCTTATTTCACATCCATTGGCAATACGGATGCTTCCGCCAGAGGCAATAACTTCTTCGTTTGACTCGATGATTGGCTTCATCACCTTTAAGAACGCATCTCTTTCAAGGACTGAATCACCATCCAGGGAACAAACATATGGATAATGTGAAAAGTTCAGTCCGGTGTTCAGTGCATCTGCTTTTCCCCCATTATCCTTGTCAACCAGGTACAGATTAGGAAGTATTTGAGACTGATAAACTTTTTTTATGTGTTTAGAGTGAACCTGCCTGCGGATCACTTTCTTGATTTCCTTCATCTCATACTGCTCAATCAGGACGTCCACTGTCCTATCAGAGGAACCATCGTTCACTACAATAATTTCAAATACCGGGTAGTTAATACTGAGCAGTGAGCGGATACTGTGGACAATCCCAGCCTCCTCGTTAAAAGCAGGCACAATGATGGAAACTGGCTTTGTATAGATATCCTCAGCATAATCGCCAAAAGACTTCTCCCGATCCAGCCTGTATTCTTTTCTTAGCTGAATGACGGATATAAGCATGACAACAGAATAGAAGGTGATGACGACAATCATATAGATTAAAATGAACCATGAAAAATAAACACCGATGTCCTGCAGATTCATGATTGATAGACTCCTTTATTCATCCATTCCCATGCCATGTCTTTCGCAAAGGAATCGCTGCTTGAATCAATGACCTGCTGAAGGATCTTTTTGCCTTGCGGGAAACGAGTGATGGATTGACCTGCCTGGGAACGCACCCACCATGATGGATCCTGGAGAAGCTGTACCAGTCCATGAATGGCTTCATCACACTTCATTTCACCAGCTAATCTAGCAGATAGCATCCGTTCTTCCCAATTCGGCGAACTCAATAAAGGGAGGAAATTTTTCGCATTGTTGGTATGGCCAATTGCTGCAAGAGCCTTCAAGGCCCGAACCCGCTCCTCTCCACTGCTGTTGGAAAAAGTAGATTCAACAAAGTTAAGGTAGGCGAGGTTCTTTTTCAACCCTACAAGATCAATGATGGCGAATTTTAATTGAAGCTGACTGGAATGATACCCGAGCATGAATTGTTCCAGGCTTTTTTCATCAAGCCTGGAGAGGATGTTTCTGTACTCCAGATAGGAAAGTTCTTTATATTCTTCCGTTACTAATCTGTATATTTCTTTATCCTGAATTTGAGCCAGAAAAGACAATCCCTTTATTTTTTCCTCTTTCGTCACCCTTCTTCGCTTCAGCATGGCTTGAATGTCTTCCTTTACGCTTTCCATATGAAATGCCTCAATATGAAAAAGGGCATTCATTCTGGTGCTCCATCTGTAGCTTGACAAAGCCCTTCGATACCCCTCGCCCAGCCTGGTTTCGGCCAGCAGATTCAGGTTCTGCTTCTCTTCAGTTCCTTCGAGGATGTCCGAATAATGGCTGAGGAGTTCTTCCATAGCCAGCTTTTTCGCTTTCGTATCTGCCTGTAATGACCGCAGGAAATCTCCCGTCAGGATGGAATGAAGGAGCTTATCATTCATCTTGGTTTTATTTTCCTCGACTTTTTTTCGAAGCCGAATCTCCGCGGCCTTCCTGGCGATCAGGTAGAATAGCAATAACAAAAGGATGCCCATCAGCCACTCAAAGACCGTCAGTAAAAACTTGATATCATCGTGTATCATCTAAAACATCCTTTTGATCAGCCTTTGGATTCTTGCCTGCAGTTCCGTTATGCTGAAAGGCTTTGTCACATAATCATCAGCACCAAGCTTCAATGCCCGAGCGATATCATATTCCGACTTTCTGCCAGTTAGCATCAGGACATGGACCCCGCTGGATTGAGGACTATTTTTAACCTTGTCCAAAACCTCGATTCCATCCATGACAGGCATGACACCATCGAGAATGAGAAAATGCTTGCCCTTCTCGGTGAGACGCTCTGATTCAAAAAACTTCTCTCCATTTTCAAAGGATTTGATATTTAACTCTACTTTTTCGGTATCAATCGTTTGGAGGACCCTGACCAGTAGCGTACGGATAATCGCATCATCATCAATGACAGATACATGGAGAATGTTATTTGCGGGCTGATCGGATACATTGGCCCCCTGGACTCTTGAACGTCCTTTTCCCTTTGCTTCGTAAAGGGCATGGTCGGCCATTTTCAGGATATCCTGGCTTGCTTCGGCCGGATTATCTACCATATAGACCCCTGCCGAAAAGCTGAGATGAAAAGTTTTGCCTTGTTCGTCAAACTCCATTGACCTAAATTGATCCAAAATCCGGTTGATCACGTCGATTGCTTCTTGGCAGTTTGTCCTTGGAAGCAGGATGACAAATTCCTCTCCTCCATATCGGAAGATAATATCGCTGCCTCTAAGGTTTTTTTTCAAAAAGTCAGCAAAAGCTTCGAGCACTTTATCACCGGTGAGATGACCATATGAGTCATTTATATTTTTAAAATAATCGAGGTCCAAAAGGGCGATCGAGAATACACTATTTGACCGCTCCAGCTCTTTTAAATAACGCTCAAGTAAATCGAATAGAAATCTTCTATTATACACCTTTGTCAATTCATCAATCAGGACAGATTCGTCAAAGATTTGCTTTCTCTGCAATTGCCTCTTGATCCGGACACCGAATTCTTCCAAGTTAACAGGCTTGCCAATAAAGTCATCAGCTCCCATTTCATATGCCTTGATTCTCGTTAGACGGTTATTTTCAGTGCTGAGGATCACTTTCGGAACAAATTGTTTATGATTATGCTGCTGGATGTTCTCTAAAATCTGAAACCCGTCTATTTCAGTAAAGTCGATATCGATGACCAGACAATCTGGTTGAAGGTCATAATAGAGTGAGAGTGCTTTCTCCGGGTCTGAACTCGTCATCACCATCCAGCCATTCTCCTCCAGTGCTTCTTTCATGAGGATCAGCATCGAGATATCCTCACAAACCATTTGTACGACAGGAAGTTCAGTATCCGATGGTTCAGCTATTTTCAAGTCTGTTTCCTTGAAATGTTCGTACTGATAACTCAGGCTGACGAGTTCGAACAGAAATTCCCTCAGCTCGCACTTTTCCCATTGTTCCTGTGATTTCAATTCAAGCTGATCCAGAAGCTTTGAGGCAAGATGATAGAGCCCGCCTAACTGGATTGTTCCTGCCGTACCTTTCAATGAATGCAAAAAGCTATAAACATCTTCGTTTTTGATTACATCTGTATTGTTCAAATCAAACCATTCGGAAATCTGTGCTTTCATCTTTTCAAACAGGAGATTCTGGTATTTTTCAATCGCCAATTTCCACACCTCAATATTAAGTGGCAACAAGTTTTGTTTATACTAATTTTAATTTTAATCTAGCACATAGATGATTATAAATCATCCTTTGGTTTGCTAGTAAAACTTTCTTGTTTTCAATCCTTTTAAACTTGGTGCTTCTCAACAAGGATCAAAAACCAAGTTTCCTAGTCGAAACAGCAAAAAATAGAAACGGCAGACAACTTTTATGTTAAAGTAAAAGTAATATATTTGAATAATTTGTCTTTTCAGCGAATTTATTTTTGATGGAGTACGTTGCTCCTTGTTGACAGGAGATTAAACTATGGACCAATTAACCATTCTTGTATTGAATCTGATCTTCATCCTGTTTTCTACATTTGTGTTCCAATACATTCTCATTAACAAATATACAAATTTATATAGGAAGCACGCCAAACTCTTCGTTATTGTCCTAGGTGGAATTCAGATCCTCTTTTGTATGTCTTTCACGGTGATTGGCAGTGCTGATTTCATCTTTGACCTCCGATTGATCCCTGTTGTCGTCGGTGGCTTGTATGGAGGTCCGGTCGTAAGCATCCTGCTTTTCATCATAGTTGCAGCCGCAAGGATACCCTTTGGTGGTAACGGTGTGTGGATCAATTTTTTCAATATGCTAACGATCACCATTTTAACCATTTACCTGTCCGGAAAGTTCAGGTCTTTCCCGCTTTCCAGGAAGTTATATACTGTTGTGGCAATCGCCCTTTCCTATACGGTCCTCATTTTCCTGATGAAGGCGGCGGTGTTTGACGACCTGTCAAAGTTTCAATTCATGCTCCTATACGGCCTGGCCCTTTCAGGCGGGATTTTTATTGTTACTTATTATATTGAGATCATGAGACAGAACCAACTTTTACATAAAGCTGTATTAAAATCTGATAAGATTGAAGTCGTGTCCCAATTGGCTGCGAGTGTCAGTCATGAGGTCCGTAATCCGCTTACGGTCACACGTGGTTTTTTGCAAATGTTGAAAGATCCAAGCATTGATGAGGAAAAGAGGCTTTATTATTTGAATACAGCCATTGATGAACTGGACCGTGCAGAAACAATTATCAAAGATTACCTTAATTTCGCAAAGCCACAATCGAATAAGGCATCATTGATCAGTGTTAAAGAAGAAGTAGAAAAAGCTCTTGAATTAATCCTGCCTTACGCCAATCATTTCTCGGTAAATATAAAAAAGGATTTAATGGCAGGAATGAACATCTCCGGAGAAACTGTCAAATTCCATCAATGCATACTCAATATCATCAAAAATGGTATTGAAGCAATGCCAAACGGCGGTGATCTTGTGATCAGCTGCCGGGAGATGGCAAACAATCATGTATCGATAACCATTGAAGATACTGGATGCGGCATGTCACCGCAGCAATTAGCCAAAATTGGCGAGCCTTATTTTTCAACAAAGGCCGAAAAAGGTACTGGACTCGGGATGATGGTCGTGAATAACATCATTCAGGAAATGGGCGGTACGATGGATGTAAAAAGCAAACTTAACGAAGGCACCATATTTAAGATCACATTGCCGCTTTATGATACAGAAAAACGGGAGACGTAATATTCTCCCGTTTTCCTATTCCTCTATTAAATTCAAGACTGGAACGTCCCTTTCTACATCAGGTTCCGATTTAGAATAAATCCTCGCCATTTTGCTTTTCTCATCTACATGCTGGATAATGACTGGCGTTCCATCATACGTCACATTGATCATATCTGCTGACTCAACGATTTCTTTCGCCCGGCCTACATTCATTGCTGAGTTCCTCCTTCTTGGTAACAAACATAATTTATGCTTAATCATGTTCTGCTATCCAAAAAAACGGCTTAGAAATTAAATCCTGAAGTTGAGTCGAATCACATTCGCTTTTCTTAAAGTGTCGTAAATAATCACGATGATCGGACCGATAAAAATACCGGCAATCCCGAAAAGCTTGAGTCCAATATACATGCTGACCAATGAGGCAAGCGGTGATATGCCCAGGTTGGTTGAGTAAATCTTTGGCTCGATCACCCTGCGGACAACAGTAATGACCAGGAACAGGATGATCAATCCGATTCCTAAAAAATGATTATCCTGTAAAATGGCAATGACAGCCCAGGGCACAAGAACAGACCCTGTTCCAAGGATCGGCAGAATATCGACAATGACAATCAATAATGACAGCAGTCCTGTATATTTAACACCCAGAATGCTCAGGCCCGCCATAGCCATGATAAAGGTGACGGCACTCAAGATCACCTGGGCTTTTAAAAAGCCTATACCCGCCTTGTTTAACTGGCTTCCAACAAGGAAGACCTTCTGCCTGGTCTCTTCTCTTAAGTGAGACTCCAGCTTCATTTTTATATTAGGAAGTTCAAGACTGAACAAGAATAACGCAATAAGATAAACAAGAAATTCAATCATGAATCCTGGTATGGCCGTCAGTAAGTTGATTGTGCCGGCTATGAATTGCTGTAAAAGAGAATCAAGTGTATTAATATTCGTTTCAATCGTCGTCTCGATTTGGTCTGTGACTTCATCAGGGAAGTTTTTGGAATAAAATTCCCACTTGCCCATCATTGGAAGTATGGCCGTCCTGTAAATATCCCTGACGAATGTAGGAGTTCGCTCAGATAAGGATACCGCCTGATGAGCAATCATTGAGACAAGATTATATCCAATCACACCAAGGAAGACCACATAGCCGATAAAGATACCAATCACAGCCTGTAGACGCTTAAATGAAAATCTTTTGATAATCCATTGAACCAATCCTTCGAGCATGACTGCTGTTAGCATAGCAAAAATGAGCGGAAGGCTATATGGTACAAGGAAAAAAATTATTACAGCAATCACTGCAATCAATAGCCATTTTTTCCACATATTATTGATACTCCCTCTAAGGTAAAAAATAAAACATTAGCTTTAAAAATACTATATACCATCTTTGGTTTCTCCGCTAATTTTTTTCATTAGTACTTTTGGGCAAAATTAATGGGTGACTCCTTCATCTGGAGGGTATAAAGGTTAAAAACAGTTAGCAGGAGGTATTATGTCAGAACATATGGGGAAATTTCAGGCACTTGGCATTGAATTTTATCAACAGCCTACCCTTGAATTGGCTGTTTCCTTGCTTGGATGCACTTTGGTGAAAGAATCTGAAGAAGGAACAACTGCAGGGATAATCGTGGAGACGGAAGCCTATATTGGCCCGATGGATCAGGCAGCACATAGTTATAATAATCGCAGGACAAAGAGGACGGAGGTCATGTTCCACCGGGCCGGACTTGCTTATACTTATGTCATGCATACCCATATTCTATTCAATGTAGTCAGTGGAAAAGAAGGCAATCCAGAGGCTGTGCTGATTAGGGCAGTGGAACCACTTGAAGGCCAAGATCTAATGGTCAGGCGGCGAGGCATGGAGGTATCCCCCAATCTCACCAATGGTCCCGGGAAGCTGACAAAAGCAATGGGCATAAAGATGTCGGATTATGGGCATCCCTTAACAGAGAAACCGCTATACATCACCGGAGGGTTCGTGCCTGAAAGCATTTCATCAGGCAAGAGAATTGGAATCGATAACTCCGGGGAAGCAAGAGACTATCCATGGCGCTACTGGATCACCGGTAACCGCTATGTTTCCCGGCACCAGAATGCTGAAAAAATCATCCTGAACTGAGGGGGATCAAAATGAAGAAAAAAGCCATTTTCCTGGACAGGGACGGGGTCCTTAATGAAGTACTGTCCCACCGGGTTAAATTCGTCAACCGGCCGGAAGACTTATACCTTCTAGAAGGGGCAGCAGAAGCCGTTGCAGAATTGAGCAGGGCTGGCTATGAGATATTCGTCGTCACCAATCAGGGTGGCGTTGGCCTTGGATTCCTAAAGGAAAAGCGCCTTCAGGAAATCCATGTACATATGATTAAGATGATCAAGGAGCATGGCGGCCATATCAAGGAGGTTGCTTACTGTCCCCACAAACCGAAGGAAGGGTGCGAATGCCGCAAACCCAACCCCGGAATGCTGATTGACCTTGCCAGCAGGCATAATCTTGAATTGACAGGAAGTGTCATGGTCGGCGATCACGAACGTGATATCGAAGCCGGCAAAAAAGCTGGCTGCAAAACAGTCTTCATCGGGACGGAAGAAACAGCTGCCGATAAGAAAGCCCCTTCCCTCCAAGCAGCCGTTCCGTTGATTTTAGAGCTCTTGGAGTAAGGGTTTCACATCATGAATGAAGTGTTGGTTTTAAGAAATACAAACTGGTTTTTGCATGAACATTAGCAATTGAATAAGCATGCAAAAAGCTCAGTAAAGTGGTGCGGAGCCAGACCATCAAGTTGTGCTGAAAATAAGCGGAGAAATTTCGCTTATTACGAAATAGCATTGAATATAGCTTAAATAGGCGGAAAGATTCTGACTAATAATCAAAAAGCGCAAATTCCCGTGATTTTTCTTTGCTTAGCCGGAAAACCTCCGCTTATACACCCCCAACTCGGCTCGATTTTGCAGTCTAACCGGAAATCTCCGGTTATTATATAAAAAAGCAGTCCGAATTCATTTGGACTGCTGCTTTGATCGTTAAGGGAAATCCAGATTAACCTGATGTATTTGTTTATGCTCAGCTAGTACTCTGTCCTATATTGCCGCTATGTTGGCTAAAGACCGGCCGAGTTCGAGTGCCTGGCGATTGATTTCCAAAAGAGAGTGCTTTTCCGGAGAAAGCACTTTTTTCAATGCTTCCAAAATGGAGTCATCAGACAGTATGCCTGTTTCCTCCAGGAACGCTCCAAGCAGGATCATATTTGCGACTTTTGGATTCCCTAGCTCGTTCGCCTTGTCGGTTGCATCAATATTTAAAACTCTTATATCAGTTCTTTCTGATCCTTTTGAAATCAAAGATGAGTTCACTATTAATAACCCGCCAGCTCTGACCATCGGTTCAAATTTTTCATATGAAGGGTTATTCAGCACGATCGCTGTCGTCGGTCTGGAAACGAGCGGAGAACCTACCTGTTCCTCGCTGACAACGACTGCACAGTTTGCAGTTCCCCCTCGCTGCTCGGGACCGTATGAAGGCAGCCATGATACAAACTTTCCTTCCTTCATCCCAGCATAAGCAATCAACTGGCCCATCGACATGACTCCCTGGCCGCCAAAGCCGGCAATCAATATTTCCTCCATCAACGAACATCCCCCTTCTGTGCATCCTTATACACACCAAGAGGATAGGCAGGTACCATATTATCCTTTATCCAATCCAGCGATTCATTTGGATCAAGTCCCCAGTTTGTCGGACAACTGGAAAGGACTTCGACCATAGAGAAACCGAGTCCTTGCTTCTGTGTTTCAAATGCTTTGCGGATTGCTTTCTTCGCTTTGAGGATGTTCGGTACATCATGCGTTGAAACTCTTTCAATATAGGCTGTTCCATCAAGGGTTGACAGCATTTCGCTCACCCTGATCGGCAAACCCTGGATGCTCCCATCCCGGCCGAATGGAGTCGTGGCCGTTTTCTGGCCAACCAATGTTGTCGGCGCCATTTGTCCTCCAGTCATTCCATAAATCGCATTATTCACAAAAATGACAGTGATGTTTTCACCTCTTGCAGCAGCATGGACAGCCTCGGCAATTCCAATTGAGGCAAGGTCGCCATCTCCCTGGTAGGTAAAAACAAAGCGGTCAGGCAAAACGCGCTTGATGCCTGTTGCGACAGCCGGGGCTCTGCCATGGGCAGCTTGGGTCATATCACAATTGAAATATTCATAGGACAGGACAGAGCATCCAACAGAAGCGACTCCAACTGTATCCTCCAGAATCCCCATTTCCTCGAGTACTTCGCCTACCATCCTGTGGATGATTCCGTGCGTACAGCCGGGACAATAGTGCGTCTGGTTATCCGTCAATCCGGATGTTTTCTCAAACACGGTCTTCATTATCATACCTCGACACCCCCTGCCAGTTTGATTATTTGGTCATAGATTTCCTCCTGCGTAGGTACGACCCCGCCAGTACGGCCAAAGAATGAAACCGGGGCCCGGCCCTCGACAGCAAGCCTGACATCCTCAACCATTTGGCCTGCACTCATCTCTACTGATAGATAGCCCTTTACCCTGTCACGTGTTTCAATGAACGGCTGCTCAGGGAATGGCCAGAGCGTGATCGGCCGGATCATTCCGATTTTCAGTCCGTCCTTCCGTACTTTATTGATTGCATTCATGGCAATCCTTGCTGCTGTTCCGTAAGCAGTTACGATATAATCAGCATCTTCGGTTTCAAATGTTTCGTATCTGGATTCATTTTGCTTGATCAAGGCGAATTTTTTCTGTAAAAGTTCATTCCGTTTTTCAAGCGCATCGGCATTCAATTCAAGGGATGAGATAATTCTAGGTTTTCCATCACCGCGGGTACCGGTCGTAGCCCATTCCTTCTGTTCCGGCTCTCTTTCACTTAGCTCTTTGAACTCAACAGGTTCCATCATCTGTCCGAGCATGCCGTCTCCTAGCAGGATGACGGGCGTCCGGTAGCGGTCAGCGATATCAAACGCCGCTTCTGTCAGGTCAATGATTTCCTGTAATGTGGACGGAGCCAGTACAGGCGTATGATAATCACCATGGCCTCCTCCTTTTGTCACCTGGAAATAGTCCGATTGCGCAGGCTGGATATTGCCAAGTCCAGGACCTCCACGGACAACATTCACAATCAGGGCCGGCAGTTCTGCACCAACCAGATAAGAGATTCCTTCCTGCTTCAGGCTGAAACCCGGGCTCGATGATGATGTCATTACGCGCACACCGGTTCCGGCCGCTCCATATACCATATTGATCGCTGCAACTTCACTTTCCGCCTGTAAAAATAACCCGCCAACCTCGGGAAGCCTTCTGGCCATATAGGCAACGAGCTCACTCTGCGGTGTGATCGGATAGCCGAAAAAATACTTGCAGCCCGCATGGACAGCAGCTTCCGCGATGACTTCGTTGCCCTTCATAAGTACTTTCCCCATTGTCAAAACTCCTTCGCTAAACAGATTTCCTTACCTTTTCTGGCCTATAGACAGTGATGACCGAATCCGGACACATTTGGGCACATTTGCCGCAGCTGATGCAATTTTCCTGGTCTGTCACAACTGCCGGCCGGTAGCCTTTTTCATTCAAGTAATCAGCAAGATAAATCACATTGGTTGGACAAGCATTCACGCACAGCTTGCATGATTTGCAGGTTTCCTCGTTAAAAACAACTCTCTGCTCCACCACTTTTGCCTCCTTTACATTTCCCATGGCAATTTTAAATACCTCGTAACTACTTTCACCGGGGATTCCGTCTCGATTCCGGCAATTTCAGCTGATAGATGCTCGGGCACCATCGTGGTCAACAAAGGAATACCCAATTGATCTGCCAGCTCCTTGCTTAACGCCAGCCCCTTTTCAACATCCTGAATGGTCGTCTCCGATCCTACATTGGAGTTATTGATGATTCCTGTGATTTTCAGCCTCGAGGCTGCCTCGATTTTTTGCAATGTCTCCACCGCCCCCTCCAGAGTACTGACATAAGGCCGGTTGGCGTTCAAGATAAACAACACCTCAAGCTTCATATCTTTCCAATCGTTATAAAATTGCCCTAAAGCTGTTGCTCCATCTTTATCCCCGCCAGCATCGACGATCAGCTTATATTCCGGGTCATAAATCACCCTGCCCATATCTCCAGGAACAATCGGCAAATCTGCAGCAGCAAGCCTTTCAGCCGGTGCAATCAGTTCTATTCCATTCTGGTCAAAAATTTCGCGGGCGTCCCGCGCACGATAATATGGATTCACAATGTCCAGGTCTGCCACTGCCGTCCTGGCATTCGTTTTCTTTGCCTCCAAAGCTAGATTAATGGATATCTCCGTTTTACCGCTGCCGAAATGGCCTGTAATGATGGTGATGTCCGCTCCTTTTTTCACCGGTTCCCTCCTCCCTGTTGAAAGCGTTTTCATTTTATGTCAACTCCATTATATAAATTTCTGCATGTCTTCTCTTTGATAAAAGTCACGTTTTTCGTAAAAAGTGTTTGAAATCAACTTAAAAAAGGAGCTCCAAGAAAGAACTCCTTTTTTAAGTATTATATAGCAAAGCTCAGAATCACTTTTTGCGGCATGTCCTGTTCTTCATACACATCTTTTCTCAATCTCTCGCAAGACGGCATCTCATAAGAAAAATCTTCTACTGCTTCAGGTATCAACCCTTCCGCTTTCAGTGTATTAAACACCTTTTGCATCGCATCATCTGTATCCAGGCAATCTTCAGAACCTTCATATTTAAAACAATCAACGCATGTTTCCACGATATTTGCATCAATCTGTTCCTGTATAAATACTAATTTTGCGCCAGCCATCTTCTCAACTTCACGATTTTCCAATTCAATAATCGTCGTTACGTTCATTATTGGCACCTCCATTTGGATTACACTATCATTATAGTAAGTTAATATCCAAACAGGGGGGTTTTGATATTTAGTTCATTTTTTATTCACATATTCTCGTCAAAAATTTGTCAAAAACTCGTTAACAAAGGGATTTCCGATACCCTAATAGGGATACATACGAGGCGATTCCCCGAACCACTTATAATGATATCGCACACAGCGATACTCTTTTCTTTTGACAGCTTTTCTCGCTTTCTCCTCAAACCTGTCTTAAGTTGGGCCCTGCTTTTGACAGCTTTTCTCGTTTCTCCATAAAACCTGTCAAAAGTTTGCTCTTCTTTTGACAGCTTTTCTCGCTTTCCCCTCAAACCTGTCTTAAGTTGGCTCTTCTTTTGACAGCTTTTCTTGTTTTCCCCTCAAACCTGTCTTAAGTTAGCTCTTCTTTTGACAGCTTTTCTTGTTTCTCCATCATACCTGTCAAAAGTTCGCTCTTCTTTTGACAGCTTTTCTCGTTTTCCCCTCAAACCTGTCTTAAGTTAGCCCTGCTTTTGACAGCTTTTCTCGTTTCTCCATAAAACCTGTCAAAAGTTTGCTCTTCTTTTGACAGCTTTTCTCGCTTTCTCCTCAAACCTGTCTTAAGTTGCCTCTTCTTTTGACAGCTTTTCTTGTTTCTTCATCAAACCTGTCAAAAGTTTGCTCTTCTTTTGACAGCTTTTCTCGTTTTCCCCTCAAACCTGTCTTAAGTTGGCTCTTCTTTTGACAGCTTTTCTTGTTTTCCTCTCAAACCTGTCTTAAGTTGGCTCTTCTTTTGACAGCTTTTCTCGTTTTTCCCTCAAACCTGTCTTAAGTTGGCTCTTCTTTTGACAGCTTTTCATGTTTTCCTCTCAAACATGTCTTAAGTTGGTACAAAATAACTTCCGCCAACCTAATAATCAGAAAACAACAAATAGATAAACTTTATGAATTGCAATTGACCTGGCCATGAATCACGTGATACTATCTCTAGTATTATTTAAATCTATAATCTTTCCTTGTATATGTTCGAGAATATGGCTCGGACGTTTCTACCATGCTACCGTAAAAGGCGTGACTACAAGGGACTTTAATATTTGCTATTCTTTTTGGCATCTATTTGTCCTTTGTGGTACTCCGGCAGCATGAACTGCCGGAGTTTTTTTGTTTTCAGCATAAATCAAACAACCAGGAGGACAGCACACATGAAAAACTTTTTCCAGTTCGCTGAACGAAATACAAATTATAAACAGGAAACACTTGCCGGCATCACGACATTTTTGTCGATGGCGTACATTCTTGTCGTCAATCCTTTAATCCTCAGCCAGGCTGGAATGGATAAGGGGGCTGTTTTTACAGCTACTGCTTTGTCTGCGATTATTGGCTCGCTGCTGATCGGCCTGCTGGCAAATTTCCCGATTGGAATTGCTCCAAGCATGGGCTTGAATTCATTTTTCACTTTCACCGTCTGTATCGGCATGGGAGTTGAGTGGCAAGTCGCCCTTACCGGTGTATTCATCGCTGGTATTCTTTTCGTCATCCTCAGTCTATTGAAAATCCGCGAAAAAATCATCAATGTCATCCCTCAGGATCTTAAGCATGCAATTGCTGGAGGAATCGGCTTTTTCGTCGCCTTCATCGGTTTGAAAAATGCGGGGATCATCATTGGCAGCGAAGCAACATTCGTCTCAATCGGCGACCTGACATCAGGCCCAGTCCTGCTTGCCCTGTTCGGCTTCATCATCAGTGTGATCATGATGGTTCGCGGAATCAGCGGCGGCATCTTTTATGGAATGGTGATTGCCACCATCATTGGCATATTCACTGGCTTGATTGAAAAGCCAACAGCAATCGTCGGGTCTATTCCTGATATTTCACCCACATTTGGTGTCGTCTTTAACCATTTGGGAGATATTTTCGCTCCAGATGTCCTTGCCGTCATTTTCACATTCTTGTTTGTCGCGTTCTTTGATACTGCCGGAGCCCTTATTGCGGTAGCCAGCCAGGCTGGTCTTTTGAAGGACAATAAAATTCCCAATGCAGGCCGCGCACTTCTTGCGGATGCGGGTTCTGCGGTAGCCGGTGCAGTACTTGGCACCTCCACAACGGCATCATTCGTCGAGTCATCGGCAGGCATCGCTGTCGGCGGGCGGACAGGTTTCACTTCAGTGATTATTGCGGCTTGTTTCGGGGTGGCGATGCTCTTCTCGCCGATCCTGTCTGTTATCACACCTGAAGTAACCGCCCCGGCACTTATCATCGTCGGTGCATTGATGGCAACTGAAATCAGTAAAATCAACTGGAACAACCTTTCTGTGATTATCCCATCATTCGTGACAATCATCATGATGCCGCTCACTTCAAGTGTCGCAACAGGAATCGCTCTCGGCTTCATTCTTTACCCATTAATGATGGTCGGCATGGGTAACCAGAGAGAAGTCCATCCGATCATGTATGTACTTGGCTTCTTGTTTATTAGTTATTTAGTATATATTTAAAATAAGCCCCGACACTCTATGTAAGAGTTCGGGGCTTGTCTTTTTTAAAGTGTCTCTAATTCTTTCACGATTCCCTCGCAAATTTTTTGCGTCTCCAGAGAATCCTTCGCTGTTATTAAAGGTTCTTTATCGTTGCTGACGGCCTGGATAAAGTCAAAAACAATCTGCTCGAAGCCGCGCTTGTGAAGGGTTGGCTCCCAATCGCTTCCTCCCAGCTTTGTTTCAGACTTATTTTCTTGCAATAAAAGCTCGGATACATTCAAGGCTGTCCGCTTTTCATTTGGTTGGAAGACCTCAACCCTTTCCTCGACCACACCGCTGTCACGGTTCATGATGCCGATTGCAATGCCCTCTTCCGCCTGCAGCTGAATGACTACATGATGCAAAAAAGCACCGTTTTTCTTTCCAGTCACATTGACGCGCTTGATTTGATAGGGAAATAAAAATCTTAGTGTATCCACCACATGGATGAAGTCATCGAGAATGAAATGGCGGATTTCCCCGGGCAGGCTCTTCCTGTTTTTCTGCATGATCACCATATTTGGTTCCTTCAACTCCGCCAGTTGTTTATAAGCCGGTGCATATCTTCGGTTAAAGCCAGTCATCAATATCAAGCCTTTTTCCTCAGCTAGCTCTGTCAACTCCCTGGCTTTTTCATACTCATAGGCAATCGGTTTGTCGACATACACATGGATTCCAGACAAGAGCAGTTGTTTTACAATGTCATAATGTGATTCAGTTGCACTGTGTACAAAAGCTCCCTTAATCCCACTCTCAATCAGCTCATCCAGACTTAAATGAAGATGGGAAAACCTGTACTTGGCACCTAGATTTTTCAGCCTTGCAAAATCGCGCGTGAAAAGATGGAACTCAATATCCCCCTTCTCCGCAAAAATTGGCAGATAGGCTTTTTGCGCAATATCCCCTAAACCAATGACGCCAATCTTCAGCATATGTATTCCCCCTGTAGGTTTGTTATTTCCAGTGTACACAGGAACCTGGCCATAAAAAAGGAATCAGCCTTCGCTTAGACTGATTCCTTTTTACTTACTATTCATTGATCCAGGCGAGGCCGATGGTTCCCTGCCCTGTATGGGTACCGGCAACCGGGCTGAATGTAGTGGTTGTGAAAGATACTTCAGGAAAACGCTGTTGAAGTTCAGCACACCAATCCTCAGCCAATTCCTTTACGTTGCCATGGATGACACTGGCTTCCTTCACATTGACTGAAGACTCTTCAAAAATTTGAAACAGGCGCTCTTTGACCTTTTTTTCTGTCCTGATTTTATCAAAAAGAACTACCTTGCCATCATCGAACCTGACAATCAGCTTTAATTTGATCAAGCTGCCGATAATCACCTGAGTGGTCGATAAACGGCCGCCCTTATGCAGCTGCTCTAAACTGCCCGGTGCCATGTATAAATTGGCCTTATCAGGAAGCGTTTTTAAATATGAAACAATTTCTGCATACGACTTGCCTTCCTTCTGCAGTTCAACGCCCTTTTCAACCATGCGCCCCAATGGGTAGGAACCTATTTTAGAGTCAATTACATCGACTTTGAAATCGACCATGCTTGATGCTGCGACAGATGATTGGAAGGTTCCTGTGAGTGCGCTCGAAGCGTGGATGGCAATCGCATGCTTGTACTGCTCCTTTAGCTTCTGGTAAAGTTCCACAAACTCCCCGATCGCAGGCTGGGATGTTTTAGGAAGGACTTTTGATGCTGCCAGCTTTGGATAGAAATCCTCTGCAGTGATGTCTACACCTTCCAGATATGATTCCTCACCAAAAATAATACTTAAAGGCACAACGTATATATGGTTATTTTTTATGAATTCTTCAGTAAGTCCAGATGTGCTGTCGGTTACCCATGCAATTTCATTTAATGTCGTCATGATTTCTCCTGTTCTTCGTCAAAAATATCGGTGTATATGCTTACATTTCTCATGATATATGAAGATGCCTTATAAGACTATTAGTAATTTTTAAGAATACGATTTATTTGTTAAAAACAATGAAAAAGTTAATAACATGGACACATGTTTCTCATTCCTTTAAAAGGGAAGAATGGTAACAAACCTGACTGGAGGTAAGTGACTCATGGACCCTTATATCTACGGATTATATTCCCTCGCCTACTTGTTTTTATTCCTGTGGGGACTAAAATTATCCGTCCAGTATGGATTTTTTTCGTGGCTGAATGTTCTTTTGCTCGTTACCTTCGGCTTGATATATGACAATCTTGTCCTTTCGATGGGGAGCATAATTGGAGAAGGCCCCTTTTTAGAAGGCTTAAATGGGATGCGTTACTGGTTTCACGCATTCTTTACCCCACTGCTGATTTTATTTTCAGCAGCAGCAGTCAGGAAGACAGGGATTCACTGGCTAAAGGAACGCACAGGACTTATCCTGACAGGAGCCTTCACCCTTGCAATGGTTATCGCGGAACTTATACAAAACACCCTCGGCTTGGAGCTTGAGCCCGCCCGCAATTACGGAGTATTAAGCTATGAATCAACTGGTTCACATGGGCCTCCAATCATGATCATTGGCGTAACCGTTGCTTTGCTGATTGCAGGGGTTATCCTCTGGAAAAAATTGAAGTGGAAATGGATGGCCGTCGGTGTCATATTGATGGGAATCGGCAGTGCTGTGCCAATTCCAATTGATAGTGACGCCGCCACGAATGGCTTCGAATTAATTTTACTGATTTCATTATGGGCGACTAAGGCTTTCCTTGATAAAAGATCAGAACAGGCCGTGTGAAGGCCTGTTCTGATTTAAAATAACCCCTTCACTTCCTGCGCCGACAATTGTTTTCCCGCAGAAACAACTTTTTCATCAATGACCAAAGTTGGAGTACTCTTCACCTTATACTTTGCGATTTCCTTCTTGTCTTCCACCAGTTCAACTACCGCTGCGACTCCCGCTTCACTTACAGCAGCATTAATACTCTCTTCAAGACTTTTGCACTTTTCGCATCCAGGACCCAACACTTTGATGATCATAGACTTCGTTCTCCTTTCACTTTTAAGCAATTTCCATTACCTATATATCTTGAATTTACCCTGATTTTAAAAATAAAAGTCCTTTTTTGACAGCTTTTCTGTTAATCGGGCCAAAGCTGTCACGATTCCGGCGTTTTCTTGACAGCTTTTCCGTTAATCGGGCCAAAGCTGTCACGATTCCGGCGTTTTCTTGACAGCTTTTCCGTTGATTGGGCCAAAGCTGTCACGATTCCGGCGTTTTCTTGACAGCTTTTCTGTTAATCGGGCCAAAGCTGTCACGATTCCGGCGTTTTCTTGACAGCTTTTCCGTTGATTGGGCCAAAGCTGTCACGATTCCGGCGTTTTCTTGACAGCTTTTCCGTTAAATGAAACGAAGCTGTCAAGAACCTAACAGGATGAGCCATCTTTTAAAAATAGCTCCTATAGGAAAGTCCAATTACTTTTTACCAAATAAAAAATATGAGAAAATAACTATGCAATTGAATTGATAAAGGAGGCGTATGATATGCCACAAAATCTCCAGGATACAACGACATTACATAATGGTGTCAAAATGCCATGGTTTGGGCTTGGTGTGTTCAAGGTTCAGGAAGGATCTGAAGTTGTAGAATCTGTTAAAGCGGCGCTTGGAAATGGCTACAAGAGCATCGACACCGCGGCGGTTTACAAGAACGAGGAAGGCGTGGGACAGGCGATCAAGGAAGCTGGTATTCCGCGTGAGGAATTGTTTATTACGACAAAGGTCTGGAATGCTGACCAGGGGTATGAAACAACGCTTCAGGCATTTGAAGCAAGCATGGACAAGCTGGGCCTTGACTACCTTGATCTTTACTTGATACACTGGCCAGTTGCGGGCAAATATAAGGAAACGTGGAAGGCTCTTGAAAAACTATACAAAGACGGCCGAGTGCGCGCAATCGGTGTTAGCAACTTCCATGTTCACCATCTTAAAGACTTGATGGCCGATGCTGAAATCAAGCCAATGGTCAACCAAGTCGAGTATCATCCTCATCTGGCCCAGACAGAGCTGCTCCAATTCTGCAAAGCCGAAGGAATTCAAATGGAAGCATGGTCTCCTTTGAAGCAAGGGGAGCTTTTATCAGAACCAACGATCGTCGAAATCGCTGAAAAACACGAAAAATCACCAGCACAAGTGATTCTCCGCTGGGATTTACAAAACGAAGTGGTCACGATTCCTAAATCGATCAAGGAACACCGAATTATCCAAAATGCAGATATTTTCGATTTTGAGCTTACGGCCGAAGATATGGACCGTTTGAATAGCCTTAATAAGGATGAGCGAGTAGGCCCTGATCCGGATAATTTCGATTTCTAAAAGGCTCTGTAATTACGGTATGTTGATTTCACTGTTTGAATAATAAACGGACAAATTCCGCTTAAATTGGAACCGACCCCTATTTTCCTTCAAAATAAGGGTCGGTTTTCCGTCTATTTCATTCAAATCGTTTGATTTGTCTTATTTATAGGAGTTAACCGGAATATGTACGCTTATTTCTGCTCCAAAAACACCATCTACATATAATAGTCGGGAATCTTCCGCTTATCTCTGCATCAAAAGCATCCTCTGCCAAAAATTCTTCTTCTTATGAATTTCATTCCCACACTAAAATCAACAATGAATGATTAACTGGGCTGATAATTATACAAGGATGAGTACGCAGAATCAGTTTCTGCGTCTTTTTTCATCCAAGAAATCATCACCAAATATTTATACCTAAATATAGTATCAGGTGCTAAAAATCACATCTTTTTAAATCTCTCCATGTTAAACTGCAAAGGAATAAATTCAGAAAGGGGTTTTTAGTATGGATTTCCCAAAGCTTAAAATTGGCCATATGGCACCAAGTGTCCCAATTATGCAAGGTGGAATGGGGGTCGGTATCTCGCTTAGCGGTTTGGCATCAGCGGTTGCCAATGCTGGCGGAATTGGCATCATATCCGGAACAGGGATCTCGGTTGAAGAGATGGTGATGCATATCCGGAAAGCCAGGGAGCTGACACAGGGTAATGGGTACATTGGTGTAAACGTATTGTTTGCGATGAATGATTTTGCAGAAAAAATGAAAGCAGCTTTAAATGAAAAAGTTGATTTCATTATTTCTGGAGCGGGAATCTCAAGGGATATGTATTCCTGGGGGAAGCAAGCGAACATCCCAGTCATTTCAATTGTTTCCTCTGCCAAACTAGCCAGAATTTCCGAACGCCTGGGTGCTGCTGCTGTGGTAGTGGAAGGATTCGAGGCAGGAGGGCATCTTGGGACTGATAAGCCCCTTTTTGAGATTCTTCCTGATATTGTTGAGTCTGTGTCCATCCCGGTGATCGCTGCCGGTGGTATCATGACGGGCGCTGATATCGCGAAGGCTTTGTCCCTTGGAGCTTCTGGCGTCCAAATGGGCACAAGGTTTGTTGCCAGTGAGGAATGTGACGCTCCGCAAAGTTTCAAGGATAAATACGTTTCAGCCACTGAAAAAGACACACTGCTGGTGAAAACAACAGTAGGTTTGCAGGGGCGTGCCATAGCCAATCATTTCACCAAGCTAATCACCACCTCAGATAAACTCAGAATCAAAAAATGCAGGGATTGCCTGAAAAATTGCTCCTATCAATTTTGCACACTGGACTCTCTGCTCACATCCAAGGACGGCGATGTAGAAAATGGCCTGGTATTCGCTGGTGCCAGAGTAAGTGAAATAAAAGACATATTACCTGTCCGTACAATCATTGAGAACTTAAGGTTGGAATATAAAACAGCCTCTCTTAACTTAGCCTAAATAAAAACCAGACAACCGCAAACGTGGTTGTCTGATTATTTTTCAAGTGTGATTGTAAATTGCTGGGTCGAACTCTGGTTATTTGTATGAACACGTTCATGAAAATGGATTTCGCTCTCGTTCATTAATATGACGGTCGAGCTTCTCGTCCCGTATCCTTCACTTTTTATGAACATCGAAGACAGTAGTCGTTCCCATTCCAGCGACACCCCCGTCGATGGCAGCAAGTGATCCGGAGCAGGGTCCGTATTTTCCAAATGCTCAAATAACATGTTAACCAGATCAGGCTGTTCTTTTGAAATGATGCTGGCAAGTCCTGCTTTTCCGCGTTCTACCTTTGGCCAGTCAGTATTAAGCAAGTGGTTGCTGACCCCATGGACACCTGGTTCCACCTTTTGCAGCGGGCCTCCGCGGTTGGAATAATAATAGAGCTCTTCCGTATTCCCTGCCAAAAGATTATAACCCGGATATTCATGATGGCGATTGGTCAGCTCCAGTAAATACGGACGCGGATTGTCTGTCCCTTTTAAAAAATCCGCCACAAGCTCCCCACGTGTTTTTTTTCCAGCGGTTTGTTCACCTGGATCACGATAATTTGTCAGGGCGGCAAACCTGCCTGAAGCAGTCACGCCCATCCATGTTCCCATTTTTTCAAGATCACGGCCTGCAAGCAGTTCAGGTGTTTCTTCCCAAAAGTGAGCTGGCGCGGTTTCCCGAGCATATGCTTCATCCCTGTTAGCGGCAACGATCAGCTTATACTTTGGATGTGCATTGTAGGCAAATAAAATCAAACACACATTCATCATCACAGCTTTCCGTTCAATTTACTCTATTATAACTCAAAGCAAAAAAAGAGAAGGAGCAAGTCCCTCTCTTTTCCTCATTTTATAGAAGCATACCTGCCATAGCAGCGCTCAATAATGACGCAAGCATACCAGCAATGATCGATCTTACACCCATTCTCGCGATGTCAGCACGGCGATTCGGAGCGAGGCTTCCAAGTCCGCCAAGCAGGATTCCCATGGATGAGACGTTTGCGAATCCGCAAAGTGCAAAACTGATGATTGCTACTGTTTTAGCAGATAATTGTTCGATTTGTGGTCCGAATGAAGAATAGGCTACAAACTCATTCAGGATTAACTTTTGACCGATGAATCCGCCAGCCTTTACTGCTTCATCCCAAGGAACACCGATAGCGAATGCAAGTGGAGCGAATACATAGCCAAGGATTACTTCAAGAGTCAGGTTATCGGCTCCGAAAAATCCTGCAATGAATCCAATAATTCCGTTGATCAAGGCAATCAATGCGATGAATGCAAGCAACATTGCACCAATATTCAACGCTAACTGAAGACCTGTGCTTGCACCTCTAGCTGCGGCATCAATTACGTTTGCTGATTCTGTGTCTTTTTCCATCTTGAGTTCATCAGTTGACTCTGACTTCTCTGTTTCCGGAATCATGATTTTAGCAAGTACCAAACCTGCTGGAGCAGCCATGAAGCTTGCCGCAAGCAAGTATTCCAATGGAACACCTAATAATGAGTAACCTATCAAAACAGAACCTGCTACAGAAGCCAAGCCCCCGACCATGATTGCAAAAAGCTCTGATTGAGTCATTTTCGCGATGTAAGGCTTAACAACAAGCGGTGCTTCTGTCTGGCCTACGAAAATGTTGGCTGCAGCTGATAGTGATTCTGCCTTGCTCGTTCCCAGTAATTTAGAAAGCGCTCCGCCAAGGATCTTGATGATCACTTGCATGATTCCAAGATAATAAAGAACTGAAATTAAAGATGAAAAGAAAATAACAACAGTTAATACTTGGAAAGCGAACACGAAGCCAATATTCTCAGCCTGGAACAATCCGCCGAACAGGAATTGCACACCAGCATCTGTATAGTTTACGATTTCATTGACTCCAAGTGAGAGCTTTTCCAGGGCAACCTTCCCTGTTTCCCATTTCAGTACACCAAAAGCAAAGATGAACTGGATTGCCAATCCGCCTAGGACTGTCCGTAAATTGATGGATTTCTTATTATTTGAGAAAAGAAAAGCAATTCCCAGAACAACAGCAATCCCCATCAAACCCCATAAGATATTCATTGTGACCCACCTCTTGTTGTGATATTTGTGGAAATGTTGTTAACGTTTACAAATGCTACGAAAAAAATTTCATTAAAACGTTTACATTTGTTTAACTTGAACTTTCTATAGCAAATATATCAGAGATAAAGAACTTTTGTAAATAAGTTTTTAAACAAATGTAAAATGAAATTTATCCCTTTTCATCTTTTCGACAAAAATACCCGCAAGGTCTCAAACCTATCGGGTATTTGTTTGTTTCATATGGCTTTTCCTCTATTCCCCTATCACTTACTTATCTAACAAAAACTTTGCAGTAAATTGGTCCGTTACAAGCACATTTGTATATTTCCCCTTCAAAGCTCCATAAATACCATCTATTTTTTGTGCCCCGCCCGCAACTAAAACTGAATACTTCTTCTTCTTTAATTCTTCAAGTTCGATGCCCAGGGTTCTCGCATTAAGGTTTTCGTTGCAAACCTTTCCTTCTTTATCAAAGAACCGTGAACAAATATCACCGACGGCTTGGGAATAAATGACTTGCAAGTCTTCTTCTGTAAAGTATCCTAACTGGAACAATAAAGATTCAGACTTGATTGGTCCGATTGTATAGACCGCAATGTTCGATTGCTTCCCCATTTCCAAGATTTTTTTAATATGCCTGTCCGCCTCCATCGCTTGTTTGACCACGACATGGTCAACGATTGCAGGCAGCGGCAGATGATGTGGCGCACTATTGAAGGCTTTGCCGAATAAATAAAGTATCTCATTTGCATACGTATTCGTTTCAGAATGGCTTACGCCGCCCTTCAGCTGGACGACCTTTACATTCTTGCACGGTTTCTGTTTAAGCTCCAAAGCAACATGATAAAGCGTCGTTCCCCATGTAACACCAATAATATCATCATGCTCTACTACTTCATTCAGAAATGCGGCAGCTTTCTCCCCGAGATACGTTTTAATCACACTGTCCTCATATTGAGGGATATGAGTCACTATTGCCTTTTTCAAGCCAAACTTTTGCTCAAGCTGTGCCGACAAATTTTCTACATCCTCTGTCGGATCCATGATTTTGATATCGACAATCCCCTCCTGTTTTGCAATTTGGAGGAACCTGGATACTGTGGGCCTTGAAACTCCCAGCTCTTTCGCAATATCATTCTGATTATAATCAAGCAAGTAATATAGCTTTGCTGCTTCGATTACTTTCAATAATTTATCTTTTTCCATTCGTAATCACCCTTGGTAATGACTTAAATTCATTACAATCATTTTAGCAAAAAATTCGAATGAAAACATTTACATTAAAAAAAAGAACAAAACGTTCATAAATTGCCACAGCTTTACAAAAGTTCAAATACTTTCGAACAATTAGATATACATTATAACCAGCCTGAATGAAAAAAGAGCCATCACTAATTGAATAGGGATGACTCCTTACTTACAAACTATTGAGGCTTACGTTTAGGAATTTTTCCGATTCCTAGTTCTTTCGCTTCTCGACTTAAGGCTTTTATTAGGCTTAGTGCCATTAAGGCCATAATGATGGAGAATGGCAGTGCAGCCACGATCATTGTATTTTGCAGAGCCTGCAGCCCCCCAGAATAAAGGAGTACCAGAGAAATAGCAGCCAGCATGATTCCCCATGTGAATTTGATTCTATTCCCTGGTGTCAGTGATCCATTGGTCGTCATCATCCCTAAAACAAATGTGCCTGAATCTGCCGATGTGATAAAGAATGTACCGATAAGGATCATTGCCAGGATGGACAATAATGAACTTAGAGGATAGTTGGCAAAAACTCCAAAGAGTGCTTCTTCGGTCGCTAGTTCGGAAATTTTCGCAATTCCTTCGTGCTCAAGCGTGATTGCTGAACCTCCGAAAGCAGAGAACCATAAAAAGCCAATCAAAGAAGGCACTAGCAATACACCAAATACAAATTCCCTGATTGTACGGCCTTTAGAAACTCGAGCTATAAAAATCCCTACAAATGGCGCCCAGGCAATCCACCATGCCCAGTAGAAGATAGTCCAGCCATTGATCCATGAACGGACTTCTTCATTTAATGGCGCAATCCGGAAACTCATCGCTGGCAAATTTTGAAGGTATGTACCAATTGTGTTGGTAAAGAGGTTCAGGATAAACTGGGTTGGTCCCAAAAACAGCATTGCCACTAACAATAATGCGGCAAGTATCATGTTTACATTACTTAAAATCTTGATGCCTTTTCCAAGTCCTGTCCAGGCAGATATCATGAACAATACTGTTACGATCAGGACAATAAACAATTGAGTTACAAAACCAGTAGGTATTCCAAACAGGTAAGAAAGCCCCCCGTTTATTTGTACAGCTCCAAATCCTAAAGTTGTTGCCACACCGATTACAGTTGCGACAACCGAAATCACGTCAATTACTTTTCCAGCTGCCCCATTTGTCTTGTCGCCTAAAATCGGTCCAAGGGTCGCACTAATCAATCCTGGTTTACCATGTCTGAAATTGAAGTAAGCCAGAACCAGTGCAACTATTCCATAAATGGCCCATGCATGGATGCCCCAGTGGAAAAACGTGAATCTCATTGAATCCCGGATAGCCTGGTCAGATCCTGCCTCCACTCCGGTTGGTGTTGAGACCATATAATGGCTGATTGGTTCAGCAGTGCCCCAGAAAACCAGCCCTATTCCCATACCGGCACTAAAGAGCATTGCATACCAAGTAAGGGTGGCAAATTCAGGCCGGTCATCCTGCTTCCCAAGTCTGATCTTTCCCAGTGGACTGATCAAGAAATACAGACAAACAATGACAATTGCAGATACAAGAATTAAATAATACCAGCCAAAAGTATCAGTAATGAATGCCTGGATATTTGCTGTAACTGATTCAAGTTTATCTGGAACAAACACACCGAAAAGAACCATCAATAACAAAATTCCTGTCGATATGAAAAAAACAGATGAATCCTTTTTCATCAAAAAACTCCCTTCTACAACTTTTGCACTTAATACCCTAACACAAATTTTTGTTTTTTTGAAAGAATGTACTCATAACAGAGATAGTATTACCCAATACATCCAAAAAAATGAATGTCTTAGATCCATTTTTACATTGGGCTTCCCTACAGAATCAACTATTAAATTCCCCTATATTTTTCCCAAAAACCTCAATTTATCGATTATCATTTTTCAGTACTGACAGGCAGCCTGCCTTTTTACCAACAGATTTCCAATATCATTCTATTAGTCTATTGAATCCTTGTCGAATTTTGGTTAAACTTGTATTGATGGCCTACATGAAGGAGAAATGTTAGGAGAAGATATTTTGAATAAAAAATTACTTATTAGAACACTATCCCTTGGAGGCATTTTCCTGGCTACCTACTTGGGAGCGGAGAATTTACGATCGATTGAAAATCCAACGGCAGAAACACAATCATCAGTTGCACCTAAAATCACCCGAACGGAAGAACATTCTGTGACCAAAACTACTGCTGATAAAAAAGCCCTGGAGAATTTCATCAATACTGAGGAGAAAAAAATGATCGAGGGGGTCCCGCACGTCAGTCAGCTCCCAGAATTACAGCGCGGTTGTGAAGTGACCAGCTTAACGATGCTTTTACAATATGAAGGAATCTCAGCCGATAAAATGACCCTGGCAAAGCAAATACATAAAATTCCTTTCCGAGACGCAAATTATATTCGTGGCAATCCGTATGATGGCTTTGTGGGGGACATCTATACCTTCAAAAAGTCTGGATATGGCGTATACCATGGTCCTGTAGCAAAGCTTGCAGAGAGCTATCTGCCCGGTAAAATCATGGATATTACTGGACAATCCATTGATGCAGTTTATGAATTGATTGACTCTGGATCTCCGGTATGGGTCATCATCAACTCCACCTTCGCGCCTCTTCCCGAATCGGAGTTTACCGTTTGGAAGACAAATAGCGGTGATGTAAAGATTACTTATAGAGAACACAGTGTCTTGATTGTCGGATATGACGAGGATTCCATTTACGTTAACGACCCTCTTGCCAGCGGCGGGTATAAAGCTGTACCGCGGACATCATTTGAAAAAGCATGGGTTCAAATGGGCAGCCAGGCAATTGGAATTGATAAACAATAGATTGGTATTATAGGAGTCTTCCCCCGAAAAGTGGGTGGAATAGGAAAATCGGCAGGAGATTCATCCTGCCGATTTTTAAATTAAGCATACAATTTGTTTTCTTCCTTTTTAAAAAAACTTTTCATCGAGTGGAATACATCGGCTTTCTGCTTGAGGATATAGTAACGGAAGTTTTCGTCTTTAATGTTTTTATACGCGGACATTAGGGTCGAGTGGCGGTTGTACTGATTGACTTCTCCATAGCCAAACATATTGGAGACCTTCATCAGCTCTTCTACTAGCTTCACACAGCGGGCATTGTCAGAGGTCAGGTTATCACCATCGGAAAAATGGAACGGATAAATATTAAACTTGCTAGGGTTATATTTTAAATCAATAAGTTCTAATGCTTTTCGATACGCGGACGAACAGATTGTACCTCCGCTTTCCCCTTTTGAGAAAAAGTCTTCCTCGGAAACTACCTTTGCTTCTGTATGGTGAGCGATGAATTCAATTTCGACTGTTTCATACTTGGAACGAAGGAAGCGAGTCATCCAGAAGAAAAAGCTTCTCGCCATGTATTTTTCCCACAGTCCCATGCTTCCGCTCGTATCCATCATCGCAAGTACAACGGCCTTTGAATCTGGCTTCACGACCTCATTCCAGGTCTTGAACTTCAAGTCCTCCTTGTAAATAGGGTGGAAGGACGGCTTGCCGGTCATCGCATTCCGCTTGTAAGCAGACATCATCGTCCGCTTCTTGTCAATATTGCCCATCAATCCAGTCTTCCTGATATCGTTGAATTCAATATTTTCAACGAGATGCTCCTGTTCTTCCTTCTTCTTCAGATTTGGAAGCTCCAGCTCCTTAAATAACGCTTCTTCAATTTCCATCATCGATACTTCTGCTTCATAATAATCTTCACCGGCCTGGTCCCCTGCGCCTTGCCCTTTTCCCGGACCTTGCTGCTGCCCTGAGCCATCACGGGCGACGACATCACCTACCTTACTGTCTCCGTTCCCCTGGCCGACGTGTTTGTTCTTATCATAGTTATAACGGATTTTGTATTCATCCAGTGACCTTATCGGAATCTTGACGACATCCCTGCCGTTGGACATGATAATATTCTCTTCAGTGATCAAATCAGGCAGATTGCTCTTGATTGCTTCCTGCACCTTTTCCTGATGGCGCTGCTGGTCATCATGTCCTTTGCGGTGGAGGGACCAATCTTCCTGGGAAATCACAAACTGGTGACTGCTTTCATCGGTCATTTTCAACCCCTCCTTTGAATTTTCATTTTGACAGTAACACAATTCACCATATCTTCATACAATAACCCGATGGACTTTACCCTTGTGGGAATTGTAATTACTCTATCTTATGCAGGAAGACAAAATAATTTACAAATAATTTTGACAATTAACCTTTTCTCCTATGACTGGACAAGCCCATTTTATCTTGTAAACCTTTTGCGCATTATTGTCCTTTTGTATATGTTCTTTTCCACGGATAGTTACAATATTGTCCTCCCCAGCGGTAGATATGGCAGGCATGGACGACTCTACCTCTGTATCCGGTGAAACTGTTTCGAAGTTGAACTGCGTTCGGACAGCTTTTCTTCTGTACCCGCTGAACCTGTCCGAAGCTGCATCGAGTTCGGACAGCTTTCCTTCCGTGACCGCTGAACCTGTCCGAAGTTGCATCGAGTTCGGACAGCTTTCCCTCCGTGAACGCTGAAACCTGTCCGAAGTTGCATCGAGTTCGGACAGCTTTTCCTCTGTACCCGCTGAACCTGTCCGAAGCTGCATCGAGTTCGGACAGCTTTCCCTCTGTACCCGCTGAACCTGTCCGAAGTTGAACTGAGTTCGGACAGCTTTTCCTCTGTATCCGCTGAACCTGTCCGAAGTTGAACCGAGTTCGGACTGCTTTCCTTCCGTGAACGCTGAACCTGTCCGAAGTTGAACTGAGTTCGGACAGCTTTTCCTCTGTACCCGCTGAACCTGTCCGAAGTTGCATCGAGTTCGGACAGCTTTCCCTCCGTGAACGCTGAAACCTGTCCGAAGTTTCATCGAGTTCGGACAGCTTTTCCTCTGTACCCGCTGAACCTGTCCGAAGCTGCACCGAGTTCGGACAGCTTTCCCTCCGTGACCGCTGAACCTGTCCGAAGTTGAACTGAGTTCGGACAGCTTTTCCTCCGTGACCGCTGAACCTGTCCGAAGTTGAACCGAGTTCGGACAGCTTTCACTCCGTTACCGCTGAATCTGTCCGAAGCTGCACCGAGTTCGGACAGCTTTCCCTCTTTTACCGTTGAACCTGTCTGAATGACCACTGAGTTAACTTCGAAAGCCAGTAGCAAGCTCCAATCATGTTGGAGCATATCGTCATTTCTGCAAAAAAAATAACCTCTGCATATTCAGCAAAGGTTATTTCTTTTCATTCGATGTATCAAATTGGATTGGATCTGGTACTTTATCATAATCCTCTTTCAACACTTCACCTGTTCTTCGGTGTTCCATTTGCTTTCCAAGATTATCAATTTCTTCTTCATTGCGAGCCATGGAACTATTTTTGGGGACATAGTTTTTTGGCAATTCATTTTTAGCCATTTCAATCACCTCTTGCCTGTACTATTCCCGCTATCAGCGTTTTATAAACTTTAAAGGACCTGCAATCTGCAGGTCCTCACTCTGACTATCTATTTAACAGACTTCCAACATATCGCAGCAATTCATTTGCTGAGGTAGAGTTATACCCATGCTCATCAATCAATCTCGCAACTACGTTATTGATTTTCTTCAACTGCGTCTCATCAGGTGTCTTTGTAGATGTCGTGATTTTGACGACATCCTTCAGGTCAGCAAAGAGCTTTTTCTGGATTGCTTCACGCAGGCGATCATGAGAGTTGTAATCGAACCTCTTGCCTTTACGCGCATAGGCAGAGATCCTGATCAAAATCTCTTCACGGAAGGCTTTCTTCGCATTTTCGGAGATACCGATCTGCTCTTCGATCGAGCGCATCAGTTTCTCATCCGGATTGATTTCCTCACCAGTCAGCTGATCACGCATTTTCGCCTTATTGCAATACGCCTCAACATTATCAAGGTAATTATCCATAAGCGTTTTGGCTGACTCTTCATAAGAGTAAACAAATGCCTTTTGTACTTCCTTCTTGGCGATATCGTCATACTCTTTCCGGGCAATCGAAATATAGTTCAAATAGCGCTCTCTTGTCTCGGCCGTAATTGATGGATGCTGATCAAGACCTTCCTTTAGTGATCTCAGGACGTCTAATGCATTAATCGTTTTGACTTCCTTCCTGATGATTGTGGAGGAAATCCGATTAATGACATAACGAGGGTCAATACCACTCATACCTTCATCCTGATGCTCTTTTTTCAATTCCTCAACATCAGCTCTATTGTATCCTTCGACACTCTCGCCATCATAAAGCCTCATCTTCTTGATCAGGTCAATATCGCCTTTTTTCGGATCCTTCAGGCGAGTCAGTATCGTGAACATCGCAGCCACCCTCAGAGTATGCGGCGCGATATGGACATCGTTTACATCGCTTTCCCTAATCATCTTGTCATAGATTTTCTCTTCTTCGGACACTTTTAAATTATAAGGAATCGGCATCACGATAATCCGTGAATGCAGGGCTTCATTCTTTTTATTGGAGATGAATGAGCGGTATTCCGTTTCGTTCGTGTGTGCAACAATCAGTTCGTCGGCACTGATAAGCGCGAAACGTCCTGCTTTGAAATTGCCCTCCTGCGTCAGGCTCAGCAAATGCCAGAGGAATTTCTCATCACACTTCAGCATTTCCTGGAACTCCATCATCCCGCGGTTTGCCTTATTCAATTCTCCATCAAAACGGTAGGCACGCGGATCAGATTCAGAACCATATTCCGCAATTGTGGAGAAATCGATGCTTCCTGTCAAATCGGCAATATCCTGGGATTTCGGATCTGAAGGACTGAATGTGCCAATCCCTGTCCGCTTATCTTCAGAGAAGAAAATTCTTTCCACTATGACATCTTCAATCCTGCCGCCATATTCCTGTTCAAGCCTCATCATATTAAGTGGCGATAAATTCCCTTCAATCCGGATGCCATATTCATCATAAAAATCTTTGCGCAAATGATGTGGAATCATATGAAGTGGGTCTTCATGCATTGGGCAGCCTTTGATCGCATAAATTGCTCCTCTATCTGTATGCGAATACGCCTCCAGCCCCCTTTTCAGCATTGTCACCAGAGTCGATTTACCGCCGCTTACTGGTCCCATCAGCAATAGAATCCGTTTTCTGACATCGAGCCTTTTCGCAGCTGGATGAAAATACTCCTCAACTAGTCTTTCCAATGCTTCTTCAAGTCCGAATAACTGTGAATTGAAGAAGGAATAGCGCTTTTTGCTTTTATCATTTTCAATCCCTGCGTCCTTGATCATATTATATACACGCGAATGTGCCGATTGAGCAACCCATGGCTGTTCCTTCACAATTTCAAGATACTCCCTGAACGTCCCTTCCCATTTCAGCTTTTCTTCACCCTGGCGATACATTTCAATCTTTTTTAAAATATCCATATGGACCTCCCCATCTAGCGTTATCAAGAGACGATTAATAAATTCTATGCAGCAAACAATTTGAACATGCGTAAACGTTCCGCTTGGATGATTGTCCTTTTTTAAGTCTTCAATGAAAAAATAAGCCCATCCTTCACAGTTGCGATATAATAGGATATAATGAATTCTATATGGACAAAACGACAAAACAGGGAGGCTTACATACATGAAACTCATTCTTATAATTGGCGTTACAGTAGCATTCTTGGCTGCAATCTTCACTTCAGGTTACGATGATAAGCCGGGGATCACGAAAAAATAAAAAGCTGCCGATTGGCAGCTTTTTACTTTTCTATCATTATTTTTTATTCAGATTCTGTTTTTCTACAAACCCCTTCATGTACATCCTCGATTTCCGCCCAAGCATTTTTGCCATCTGGCCAGTCCAGGTGTCCTCACGTTTTCCGCCTGTTCTTTCACGGTAGTATTGCGAAGTAACCGCATTATAATCGTCGAGCTGCTTTTCAAACAATGCCCGGTCTTGCTGATACTCATTTTCCATATACACATGCTCGAGCGGCAGGCGCGGTTTCAGGTCCGTTTCCTGGTCAGGATAGCCTACTGCCATGCCGAATAGAGGGATTACATGGTCAGGTGTCTTCAAAACTTCCTTCACAGCTTCCAGATCATTGCGTATCCCGCCAATATAGCAAATGCCTAGCCCCATAGATTCGGCTGCGACAGCAGCATTCTGGGCCGCCAGTGCTGCATCGATCAAGGCAACCATGAATTTTTCTGTGCTTTCTATCGAGTCATCCAGATCTGTACCTTCCAACTCCGCTATGACCTTATGGCGATGGAGATCTGCGCAGAACACAAAGAAATGTCCATTGGCCGCAACATAAGCCTGGTTCCCGGCAATTTCAGCCAGCTTGTCCTTCTTATTTTGATCCGTAACCCCAATGATCGAATAGGCCTGGATGAAGCTTGAAGTGGATGCCGCCTGCGCGCTCTTTACAATGACTTCGATCTGCTCACGATCGAGTGCCTGATTTTTAAAATTTCTTACTGAGCGATGGTTAAGAATTGTTTCAACTACCTGGTTCATTTGTAACAGCTCCTTTCCTCATTTCCCATACCAAAAAGGAGGCCGCAAATTGGCCTCCTAGTATTTACGCAAATCGCGATAGTCCTGCTGTCTAAGCGCTTCATAAATCAAAATCGCGGCCGTATTAGACAGATTTAATGAACGAATATTTTCATTCATAGGCAGCCTCAGGCATGTTTCCATATTGCTCTCAATCACTTCTTTTGGCAATCCTGTTGTCTCCCTGCCAAAAATAAAGAAGAAATCCTTTTCGGTTGCACTATAATCAAAATCGGAATGCGCCTTTTTTCCAAATTTGGTCACATAGAAGAATTCTCCACCCTCGTTCTGTTGATAAAAATCCTCAAGCGAATCATAGTAGTGAATCTTCACATGCTCCCAATAATCCAAACCTGCCCTCTTCAACATCTTGTCATCCGTCGAGAACCCTAACGGCCTGATTAAGTGAAGCTCGGTATCCGTACCAGCACATGTGCGCGCAATATTGCCAGTGTTTGCTGGAATGAGCGGCTGGTATAATACAACATGCAATGCCATGACTTTCACCTCTAATAAAAACTACAACTATTATACCACTACACTCCTGCACAACAAAAGAAATGGCGCTGCAGCATGTTCGCAAAGCCATTAATTATCCTCGGAATCATCTGTAATCGTAAAAAACTTGTATTTAATATTCGGGGTATAGGCAGTTGAATCCTCATACGCCCAGTATCTCATTCTGCTGTTATACGTATGGGCATTGACCAGCGGCATGCCATCAGCATCATGACCTGTCACAATGGTGGTATGGTCGAAACGTCCATCCCCCTCAAAATCATAGCAAATGACATCTCCCAGCTTCAGCTTTTCTGCACTGTTCACTTCTCTTCCCCTCAAGCCCAGCTTGGATCCTGGGATGTGCCAGCGCATCGCATTGGCGACAGACCAGCTGAAGCTCCAATTATCATCCTGCATCCACCAGCCATTGCTGCGGTTAGGATACCCTCGCATCGGCGCTCCGCCCTGATGCAGGCATTGAGAGATATAATTGGTACAGTCGACCTCGAACTTCTTATAGGCAGGGTTAAAATCATTCCACCATCTTTCAGCATATTGAACGGCCTTCAGCCTGTCATATCTGAAACCCTTCCTCTCCTGCTCTTCCTCCCTCTGAGCAAAAGCAGGCAATATCCCTTCTCTGTCGTCATGAGAACCCTGGTTCTCTTTAAGCTTTTCATCCCTCACAAGCACACCCTTGTAAAATTCAGCCTGTCTTTTCTCTACCTCTTCCTCCATGTAAAATAAACCACGGTGCTTAATTAAATATTGAAAGTGCACCTCATATAACACTGCAGCATTTTCCTTCTCTTCAACCTTCTCTTTAACCCTGCCATTTGCCTTTGCTTTTACAATTTCAGCAGACCTGTTGGCAAAGCTTTGTTTTTTCAGCTCTATAGCTGGACACTCGTGCAGCTGATTTCGCGGCATGGAAACACATTGAAGGACACGCTGTTCCAGAAGTTCCTGCAGTTGTTCACGCATGTTCATCTCTCCCTTCACCTTTCATATTTATGAAGAGTTCCAGATTTTCACGCATAAAAAAAGAATGGATTTTGCGAAATCCATCCTTCCTACACAGTTATATTCGAATCTGAGTTATCTTTGTAAAACTCCATGCCCTTATTGATCTCATTTAGAACTTCTTCATCCATCTCAACAGCAGAAGCTAGCTTCAGAGCCTCCAACGCCTCAGGTCCGCCAATCTTGCCAAGCGCCCATGCTGCGGTCCCTCTGAGTACAGGTCTTGGGTCATTCTTCATTACCATGGTCAAATCAGGTATTGCCGTTTCATCCTTATAATGTGCAAGAGCAATAATTGCATTACGCTGGATAGGCTTTTTCCCCCGCCATGACCCAGATACATGTCCGAACTTTTCTTTGAACTCTCGATTGCTTATGCTTAGCAAAGGTTTAAGTAGCGGCTTCGCAATCTCAGGGTCTGGTTCCATTTCTTCATGGAAGTGAAAATCCTTCCCTTTGTTCTCAGGACAAACTGTTTGGCAAGTATCACAGCCATACAAGCGGTTTCCAAGCTTTTCACGGAACTCGTCTGCCAAAAAGCCCTTAGTCTGTGTCACGAATGCAATGCATTTTTGAGCATCCAGCTGCCCACCCTGTACAAGTGCGCCTGTGGGACAGACATCCACACATTTATTGCAGCTGCCACAACGATCCTCCATTGGTGTGTCGGGTTCAAACGGAATATTCGTGATCATCTCACCCAAATAAACATATGAACCGAACTCCGGTGTAATGATTGAACAGTTCTTGCCGCTCCACCCTATACCTGCCCTCTCGGCTACTGCCCTGTCAACAAGTTCGCCTGTGTCGACCATCGACTTGAACCTGGCTTCAGGTACCTTCAAAGCAATGTAATCCTCCAGTTTTTTCAGTCTGTCCCTGAGGACCATGTGATAGTCTGTCCCCCATGAAGCACGGCAAAAGATACCCCGCCGTTCCCCCTTCTTGCTGACAACCTTCGTCTTCATCTTAGAGGGATAAGCGAGAGCAATCGAAATGATGGATTTAGGACGGTCAAAAATCAGGCCAGGCTCTGTTCTCTTCTCAATATCTTTTTCCTCGAACCCGGATTGATATTGGAGTTCCTGCTGCCTGTATAACCTGACCTTCATCTCTTCAAAGGCAGATGGGGATGCAAAACCAATTTTATCGATGCCAATCGTTTTGCTGTAAGCTATAATGTCATTCTTCAGGCTTGCTGTATCCATTTGGGTTTCCTCCTTTCTGCTTGATATCTATATTGGAATCCATAAATTTAAAAGCAAATTACTTTTATGATAAACTATTTTAAAGCAGATTTGGAGGTGGAATCAATGGAAATTCAAGTTTCCAAGACAATATGTGATCTGGTTCCCGGGTTTTCAGTCGGGATCATCCAGTATAGAGACATCCAGGTTGACGAGTCTCCGCAAATGTTAAAAGGCAGGCTCCAGCTTTTCCAGGAATCTATTTACTTCGACCTTCTGGAAAAAAACGTAACCGATCTCGAAGGCATCAAAGAATGGCGTGCAATATTCAAAACAACTGGAAAGGATCCAAACCGCTATAGACACTCAGCGGAAGCCCTCTACCGCCGGATTGCAAAGCAGAATTATCTCCAACCTATACATAGTGCGATTGATTTAAATAATTTCTTCTCACTTGAATATCAAATACCAATTGGCGTTTATGACAGTGATAAGCTAATGGGGAATGTAACGATTAAAATAGGTAAAGAAAACGAAGAATACACAGGTTTGAATGGACGTACCAATAACATGGCCAACCTGCTGATCTCTGCGGATGAACAAGGACCATTTGGCAGCCCATTTGTCGATTCGGAAAGGACAGCCGTAACTGAAAAAACAACAAATGCCCTGCAAATCGTCTATTTAAGACCTTCTTCTTCCCCAGAAAGTAAGCAAAAAATGACTGAGTCACTCATGAACATGTTTATCCAAATCCATGGCGGATCAGGCACATATAGAATTTTGGGATGCTGATGCATCCTTTTTCTTTTGGTGTGATGATCATTCATTGGTGATGATCATGGAGGATGAGTATCATAAGCGGAGAATTTCCGGCTATTGTATATAGAGGATGTTATAAAGGGCAATAAGCGGAGTTATTCCGGCTATTGTGTATAGAGGACGCTTATGAAGCTAGAATAAGCGGAGATATTCCGGTTACCTGTTAAAAACAAGACAAAAAACAACGAATTGGATGAAATAAACGGAAAAACGACCCTTATTCTTAAGGAATTTAGGGTCTTTTTCAATTTAAGCGAAATTTTTCCGTTTATTTTACAAACACTATAAAAAACAAGATTCAGTTATGACATAGACAAAGAAAAAACGCAGCATATCGTTTTCTGGAAACGACATACTGCGTTAGTCACGTATGTATGGAGCGGGTGAAGGGAATCGAACCCTCATCATCAGCTTGGAAGGCTGAGGTTTTACCACTAAACTACACCCGCATACATATCTCTATGAAATAAAGAAAACAGGAGATCCTGTTTAAAATAAAAGTGGTACCGGTGGTCGGGGTCGAACCGACACTCCAGAAGGAACACGATTTTGAGTCGTGCGCGTCTGCCAATTCCGCCACACCGGCATATTAAAATGTCTTGCTTTCTTGCTGCCACTAAATCATTAGTGGAGGCGGCAACCGGATTTGAACCGGTGAATAAAGGTTTTGCAGACCTTTGCCTTACCACTTGGCTATGCCGCCATATACTTTTGGAGCGGAAGACGGGATTCGAACCCGCGACCCCAACCTTGGCAAGGTTGTATTCTACCACTGAACTACTTCCGCAAAAATGGCTGGGCTAGCTGGATTCGAACCAACGCATGACGGAGTCAAAGTCCGTTGCCTTACCGCTTGGCT